>JAQGHM010000081.1 GCA_028291615.1 Phycisphaerales bacterium
CTTGAAGGCGACCTCACCAAGATCAAATCCGCCGTCGTATCCAGAAAAACCTGCGCCGAGATCTCCATCGAGACCGGCCTGATCGATCTCCTCATCACCGGCAAAGGGATCAGCTCGCGCGACGCCATGCCCAGCTCCCTTGCGGCAGCCGTCTACGAATCGATCATCGCCGCCGTGTACCTCGACGCCGGCTTTGAGGTCGCCAAGCAATACATCTTGCGCACCATCACCCCCAAGATCGAACTCATCGCCGCCGATACCCACCAGCAGAATTTCAAAGCCGTCCTCCAGCAACACGCGCAGAAAACCCTCGGCTCCACCCCCATGTACGAATTGCTCGACGAAAAGGGCCCCGATCACAGCAAGTGCTTCGAAGTCGGCGTAGTCATCGAAGGCAAACGCTTCGTCAGCGCCTGGGGCCCCAACAAAAAAGCCGCCGAACAAAAAGCCGCGCTCCTGGCGCTGGAAGAACTCGGCGTCATCAAATCCACCGAGTATGTAGAGATCGCCGTAGACAACGGCGTCGATTAACCATAGGTCATCCTGAGGTACTCCGAAGGACCTGGCCGGCAGTAAATGTCAGTCTACTGCCAGCCAGATCCTTCGGTCGTTGAACTCCCTTCAGGATGACGGCATGCGCCGCAACAAATCTAACGGGGTGCCGCGCGTCTCACTGCGTATTCCACCACCCCCACGCCACCTGCCACCCGCCAGTCTGCACCACCCCCAACTGCACCCACGCCCCGCTGGGCGCCCGCGAAGTCCACGAAAACGTCGGACTGTTCACATCCGCCTGAAACCAGTGCACACTCCCATCGATCGAAGCATAGTTCGCCCCACCGCGATGCGTATGCGCAAGCGAATCGGTATTCGCATGCGTCGCGTCAAACGAGATCGTATTCAAACTATGCGCCGGATCCTCCTCCACAATCACCGGCGTCTGCGTCGTCTCCAGCAATCCGTTCCCGGCCGGCGGCGCGACATGCTGGTAATGCGCCTCATTGCGAATGTTCACAATTTTCGCCCCCTCAAATGAAGAGAACGCCGCATAATCAAATTGCCCATTGCTCTCCCGTTGCGTCCCCGGCAGGGGGGACAAGGCCGGGCATCGATAAACCCCCGGGCTCTTGATGTATCGATAAATCGTCCCCTCGAGCGGCGCCATCGTGTAACTGGTATTAGGCCCAAACGCCCAATCCTGCTTCTCCGAATCCGGATTTGCCCGATTGTAATACCCGCCAGGCAGCGAACCCTTATGCTCGTTGGCGAACATCATAAACCCGGTCATGAGCTGCCGAAGGTTACTCTTGCAAGAAACGTCATACCCCGACTGCCGAGCCTTCGACAACGCCGGCAGCAGAATGCTGATCAGCAGCGCGATAATGCCAATCACGACCAGCAATTCAACCAGCGTAAACGCGCGGCGGCGAGGTTGCACAATGATCTCCCGAATACAGCGACAAAGAAGTGACGTGACGCGATCGTCGACGAAGAGAGTCTAATCGCAACGCTTTAACCAGATCAATCAAATTCGATGAACCGCGCGCAGATTTCGCCTCAAGCCGCGCTAACCACCCGCTGCGTCATCGTCTCTCCCGCCGCTGCCCCCTTCCCCTCCGCCAACCAAAGCGAACTCCCCACCGTCTCCCCCCGCCCATGCTTCCGTCGCCACACAAACTCCGCCAACCGCTCGCAAACCCACCGCACCCATTCATCAGGCGGCCCATCCGCCTGCGCGCTCACCGGATTCATATCACACTGATCATTGCAATAATCGATCAGCACAAACCGCGGCTGCCCCACGCCCGACGTGATCGCGATCTCGCTCGAAAAATAATCCATTCCTGTCACCTGCGCCATCCGCTCAATCAACTCAACAGCCGGCATCAGGTCATGCTCCCGCACGTCCGCCCACGACAGCAAATCGTAAAGTTTCGTCTCCGGCGCCCACCAGAGCAGCGTCCGCGACCCCAGCACGTTGTATCCGCGCAAATACGCCGTGCGCCCGCCGCCCAACTTCTCCCACTTGATCATCCGCTGCACCAGATAATCATCCTTCAAATCAAACTGCCGCGCCGCCTCGATCGCCTCAGCCGTCGGCTTCACGTTCGCGACCACGCCCTTCCCCGCCACGCCCCACGATGGCTTGATGACGCACCGCTCCCCCACCGCCTGCCGCTCTTCCGCCGATAGCTCGCGGCTCCGCTCGCCCGCAGCAATGACGACCGTCGCCGGCACCGGCAACCCCACCTCTTCCAGGCGCTTCTGCGCCCGCGCCTTATACGTCCACTGATCGAGCAGCGCCGGCTGCCCAATCGTATAAACACCCGCCCCCGCCGCCGCCCGCAGCAACTCCCCAAACTCCGGCGCGATCGCCGAGCACAAATCCAGATAAACCAGCGGCCGATCCCGCCCCGCGCGATAATCCTCGGTCAGCTTTACTACATTCGTCTTATTAGCAACGAGCAGGCTAAGCCCATAAGGCGACATCGCCTCATGCAGCATCCGCGTCAACGTCGCATTGTTATTCAGAAAATCCAGCCCGATCACGAAGTCGACATACCCATCCCCGCCGCGCACCCCGCCCTTGGGCCGAAGTACCCAAGGCGACTCGTCCGGCCGCCCCACCAGCTTCCGCGCGCGGCGAACCGCCTTGTTTGCCAGATCCCGCAATCCGTTCGCAGTTCCCAAGACGCGTCTCCTCAACTTCCCATTCGCTCACCCCTACGCCACGCCCAAATCCTTCGTCGTGAATAACGCCTCAAACTTAAGTCCAGCCCCCTCGATATTCTCCCGCGCCCCCTCCATCCGGTCGATGATCGCCACGATCCGCTCCACCACCGCCCCCATCTCCCGCAGCGACGCCACCGACTCCAGCACCTGCCCGCCCGTCGTCAGCACGTCCTCGATGATCAGTACCCGCTCGCCCTTGTTCAGCACGCCTTCGATCTGCTTGCTCGTGCCGTAATCCTTCTTGCGGTTGCGAACCAGCACGAACGGCTTCCCGCTTTCCATCGATGCCGCGGCCGCCAACGCCACCGCGCCAAGTTCCGGACCAGCCAATCGATCGATGTCAGGCGTCACCCGATCGGCCAGCATTTTCCCCAGCGCCTTCAGCACGTCTGGCTGCGTCTCAAATCGATATTTATCCAGGTAGTAATTGCTCTTCCGCCCACTGCGGAGCGTGAACTCCCCACGCAGCAAAGCCAGGTCCGATATCCGTTTCGCCAGTTGTTCCTTCGTCATGCCCACATGATCCACGGCGCAGCACGCCCGTCAACGCCCACTCCGATGGAGCATCGGCCCGCAAGTGCGATCGCTTGAAAGGAAGGATGCGCAACCAGCGCAAGGTCACCGCCGTATGCCCGCGCCGCTGCCCGCAGACAAAACGTAATTCCGCCCCGTGCTCACGTAGTTCCCACCCGGCGCGCTGTAATTGCGCCCGTCGGAAACCGTCCCCCCCGCCGAAAAGTTCCCCGAGAAATTCCGTGATTGATAAGACCCCGAAAACGAAAACCCCGAATGCGATCGATAGTGATGATGCCGCCCATACGCCGGGTAGTAGTACACCGGATAATAACTCGAATAGAGGTAGCTCCCCGGATAATAATCCGAGCCGTAATCCCCCGAATACCGAATCCGATCGATCGCCCGATCGATCTGATCCTGCAACTCCCGCGCTTTCTGATTCAGATCGATCACCACCGGCCCATTCGGCTGAATCACCGCCGCCGGCGCCGCAGGCGGCTGCTGCAACATCTCCGGTCGAGCTTCCGCCACCGGCTGCGGAAGCGCCCGCTTGATCTGGTTCGCGATCACATCTTCCATCCCAAATAGATCACGTTGCGAACCGGTAGTCTTCAACCCCGCCACCGCCTGCCGCTTGCCAACTTCAATGACCTGCCCCGTCATCCGAAGATCCCCATCGACGGCTTGGTAACTCCCAAAGACCACATAATCCGCCTTCATTTCGTCAGCCGCCTTTAGCGCCGCCTCCGCCCCGCCCACCGCCCGATCCCCCGTCACTGCCTGCACCGAGTTCACCCGCGCCAGCTCAGCCACCAGGTTCTGCTGCAGCGCCTTGGCCACCCACTCCTTTTCCACCGGCCCCACCGAATCGAACGGCAACAGCAACACCCGCGCAGGCGCACCCGCCCAGGCCATCGAACCCGTTAAGATCAACACGATAAATGTAAAGCGTTTCATAGCTATGCTCCCAACCCCTTAAGTGTAGCATTCGCGCTACCACAGGGACAACGCAATCCCGGAAAGGTTAGCCCACCATGCTTCTGGCTGAATTCAGCATCTGGCCCATGGACAAAGGTGAATCCGTCGGCCCCTACGTCGCCCGAGCCCTCGACATCGTCGACCGCTCCGGCCTCCCCTACAAACTAGGCCCCCTCGGCACCTGCATCGAAGGCGAATGGCCCGCCGTCATGGCGGTCATTCAGCAGTGCTACGAGGAACTAGCCAAAGACTCCAACCGAATCGCCTGCACCGTAAAAATGGACTGGCGCCGCGGACAATCCGGACGACTGGAATCAAAGGTAGAATCGGTGGAAAAGAAGGTGGGACGGAAACTGCGAACGTAAAACTGCTTACCTCCGACCCCACGCCGACCCCCATCGGGCTCGGATCTTGGTCCCGTTGGACCATGAACAATATAGTGGGGTGAATTCGGGCTTAATTTTTGATTGATTCTGGTTTCGGATTTCTGGTTTCTGGCTTACGCGCGCTCGCTATTTCAAGCTCCATGCGGTGACGGCGTTTTTGTCTTTGATGAAGATTTGGTCGCCGGAGAGGATGGGGTAGGCGTAGGTGCCGTTGGCTTCTAGCTTGATGCGGGCTTTTTCTGTGTAGGCTTTTGCGTCGGGGGCGAAGACGATTAATTCTGAGCTGGGGGTTAGGGCGAGTAGGACGGAACCGGCGTCCACGATGGAGCCGAAGCCTCGTCCACCGCCGCCGCCCATTCCACCGCCGCGTCCACCGCGACCGCCACCGGGGCCTCCGCGTCCACCGGGACCGCCGCCTCCGGGAGGTCCACCGGCACCCGGTCCACCACCGCCGGGCCCGCCGGCGCCGGGTGCGCCGCCACCGCCTGGGCCGCGTCCGCCATCACCACCACCACCACCGGGTCCGCCGCCCATGCCACCTGCGCCGCCTATTGCGGCGTGCCAGGCCAGTTGGCCGGTCTTGGTGTCGATGCAGAATACTTCGTTCTGTTGGCTGAGACCGTAGAGCAGGCCGTCCTTTACCACGGGCGTGTTGAATTGCACTGAGTTTTGTGGGTTGTCCCAGAGCACCTTGCCTGCGAAGCCATCGGCGCTCTTCTCGATCTTGACGGCGTGGGTGCCGCGGTTGCCGCCGCTGTAGTAGATCGTATCGCCGTCGATGACTGGGGTGGAGGCATTGTAGGCCATGCCTTGTTTGACGAACGGTGTTTCCCAGACGACCTTGCCATCGGCGGCGTTGACGGCCATGACCTTGGCCTCGGTCTCGGCGACGATGAGCTTGGCGTCGCCGGCTGACATGAGCGCGAGGGAGGCGTTGTCGGTGCCGTTGGCGGCGGCCTTCCATTTTTCAGCGCCGGTGGCGAGGTCATAGGCGACGATGGCGCCGTTGCCCTGTCCGCCGATCTGCGCAATGCAGGTGCCGTCGAAGACGAGCGGGGAGCTGGAGACGAAGAACTTGGGGTAGCCGGTGTCGTCCTTCCGCCAGAGGACCTTTCCGGTGGCGGCGTCGAGGCAGGAGAGGGTGCCGCGGACGCCGAGGGCGACGACCTTGCCGTCGGCGACGGCGGGGGAGCTGCGTGGGCCGGGGTATTGGCCGGCGGGGCCATCGGGGCCGCGGGCGTCGTACTTTTCCTGCCAGATTTGCTTGCCGTCGGCAGCGCCGAGGCAGCGGATAACCTCATTCTCGCCCTCGCGGGAGAAGGTGTAGAGCTTGTCGCCGACGAGCGCAGGGGTGGCGACGCCGTCGCCGATTGCGGTAGTCCACTTTTGCGTCAGGGTCTTGGGCCACGTGGCGGGGGCGGTGAAGTCGGTCACGCGGGCTGCGCCGTTGACGCCTCGCCATTGCGGCCAATCGGCGGCGGGGGCGAGATTTGGCGATGTGATGGCGGCGGCGGTGAGAACCGCGGCGGCGAGGGCGGGGGCGAGGCGACGAGTCGTGACGGGTGTTCGCATGACGTTCCTCTGAGAAATGAAGTTGTTGGGTGGCATGGGCACACTCGTTTGCCCGTGGTGCATTTCATCACGAAGACCACGCGCAAGCGAGTACGCTTGCCCATGCCACCCGGCGACTGATCAACGCGACTGCAGCGAAAAACGGATGAGGGGGCTGACTATTGTGGGAAAGCGATCAGGCTTTTCCGAGTTCGAAGGCGTCGTGGATGATCTGGAGGGCTTTGGGGCCGTCTTCCTTGGCGATGATGCAGGAGATCTTGATCTCGCTGGTAGTGATGTTCTGGATGTTGATGCGGGCGTCGGCGAGGGCTTTGAACATGCGCTGGGCGACGCCGGTGTGGACGCGCATGCCTGCGCCGACGACGGATACCTTGGCCAGGTCGGAGTGGTACGTGGGGCCTAGCTTGCCGCCTAGTTCTTTGACGAGGGCGTCTACGATCGGTTTGACGTCGTTGAGCTCGCCGTGCTCGACGGTGAAGGAGATGTTGGCGGTGTTGTCGTCCATGACGTTCTGGATGATGTCGTCGACGACGATGTTGGCGGCGGCGATCTCGCCGAAGATGCGGGCGGCGATGCCGGGGCGGTCGGGGACGCTTTTGAGCGTGACGCGGATTAGGTCCTTCTTGAGGGCGACGCCGGATACGACGATGTGTTCCATGTTGGGGGTCTCCGCGACGATCCACGTGCCTTCGGTCTCATTCTGGCTGTTGCGCACGTGCAGGGGGACGTTGTATTTTTTGGCGAATTCGACGGCGCGGGTTTGGAGGACGCTAGCGCCCAGGCCGGAGAGTTCGAGCATCTCGTCATAGGAGATGCGATCGATCTTGCGGGCGTTTTTTACGATGCGCGGGTCGGCGGTGAAGATGCCGTCGACGTCGGTGAAGTTCTCGCAGACGTCGGCCTTGAGCACCGCGCCAACGGCGACGAGGGTGGCGTTGCTGCCGCCGCGGCCGAGCGTGGTGTAATCTCCATCGGCGGTCATTCCCTGGAAGCCGGCGACGATGACGATGCGGCCTTTTTCGAGCTGCTCGAAGATGCGCTGCTTGTTGATCGACTGGATCTTGGCCTTGGAGAAGGCGTCGTCGGTGACGAGGCCGATCTGACCGCCGGTAAAGCTGATGGCCTGATTTCCCTGGGCGTGGATGGCCATGGCCATGAGGGCGATGGTGACCTGCTCTCCGGTGACGAGGAGTTGGTCCATCTCGCGCTTGGGCGGAGTAGTGTCGACGCCGCCGTAGGTGCAGACTTTCTTCGCGAGTTCGATGAGGTCATCGGTGGCGTCGCCCATGGCGGAGACGACGACGACGACCTGGTTGCCGCGCGATTGGGTGGCGATGGCGCGTTTGGCGGCGCGGTGGATTCGTTCTGCATCGGCGACGGACGTGCCGCCGAATTTTTGCACGATCAGGCCCATGGGGGTTCGGTTGCTCCTGGCTGGGGTTTGATGGAGGGGGGATTATAGGGGAAGGGGGAGGGGGGGCAAGCGGTAGGTTAAGGCGCCAGCCGCATGCGCGAGGCTATCGTTTGGCTTTCCGAAGTTCCTGCAATCCGCGCTGGGCGTCGGCGTATCGTGGGTTGAGCTTGACGGCAGTGATGAAATGGGCTTCGGCTTCGGCGAGGCGGCCGGATTCCATGAGGACGAAGGCGAGGTTGGTGTGGGCGATGACGCTGTCGGGACCCAGGCGTGCCGCGGTTTCCAATTCGCGGAGGGCTTCATCGGTGCGATTGAGTTGATAATAGAGCGTGCCCAGGTTTAGGTGCGCCTGGCTGTCATTCGGATCGAGTTGGAGGGCACGGTGGGCGTGTTCTTGGGCGCCCCTGAAATCGCCGGCGCGGGCCAGCACGCTGACAAGATTGCTGTGCGCTGCCGGATCATCAGGGGCAAGCGAAATCGCCTGGCGCAGGACGGCGGCAGCGGCGGGGAGATCGTTCTGGGCTGCCAGCGCGTTACCCAGCGTCAGGTAATAGGCTTCATTGCCCGGCCGGAGTTGGATGGCGCGACGGGCGTGATCGACGGCAAGGTCAGGACGGCCGGTTTCGATCCGCATGGCAGCCAGGCTGTTGTGGGCTGCGAAACTGTCGGGGTTGACATCGAGGACGTGTGTGAAAAGCGTGAGGTTGTCCTTCCAATAGTATGTTTGAACGTGGCTTGCCCCGGCGAGGGCGACGAGCGGGATTGTCACCATGACGACGACGGTGGGTTTAATCTTGGGCCGGCTCAGCGGTCTGATGAGCAGCGCTGCGACAAGCAGCGCGGGCCCGAGCATGGCCGGATACAGATAATGTTCGGCGACGGTGGAGTACATTTGGAAGTCAAAGGATTTCAGGCCAAGCACCGGACCCAGGCAGATCAACGGCACGATTCCCGCAACGAGGATGAGCGCGGCCTTTGCAGGGTTGGATGGCTTGATCCGACGACGTACGATCCATAAGAGCACCGCAGCAGTAAGCGGCGCCAGCCACGTGAACCAGAGATAACCATGTGCGACGACAACATCAGGCCTGCGGCCGTGATCGATCGCGAGGCCGAGCGGAATCAGGAGCTTGTAGAGGTAGATTGCCAACGCGTCGGTCGCGATCAGCGGGCGGAGGAAGACTCGAACCTGCATTGCGTTTGCGGGCGGTTGATTCAGCGCGGTGATGACGGCGCAGGCGACGGAAAGTGTAAACCAGGGGGCGAGGGTCACGAGAACGTGGCGCAGAGGTCGCCGGACGATCAATGCATCGATCGCCAGCGCCAGCAGGGGGGTAACCATGGCCGTCGGTTTGGCTAGCATTCCCAGGACGAAAGCCGCGGTCGCCAGGACATAAGGCAATCGCGGGCGCGGCGACACGGCGGAAGCGAAGCGCAAATACTGCCAGACGGCCGTCCAAATGAGTAATCCGCAGAGCACATCCTTCAGTCCCGACGCCCAAGCCACCGTCTCCACCTGCACCGGATGCAATGCGAAGAGTAGCGCCCCATACAGCGCGGCGGTAGGGTTCATGACCAGCCGGCACAATAGCGCGAATACGACCAGGCTGGCCAAGATGTGGAGGATCAAACTGGCCGCGTGAAAAAGACCGGCGGAGATAGGCCCGGTATTGACGCCAGCGTGAGCGACGGCAGCCAGCGTCATCCAGACGGTGTACGTCAGCGGCGCATATAAGTGCATATGCGGGTGCCGCCAGTAGTACACCAGAGCTTCGGTCGACGGCGGATTGAGCCGCGGGTTGCGGGAAATGGTCTCGTAGTCGTCCCAACTGACGAAGCCATTGCTGAGAATGGGGGCGAACGTAATGAGGCAGGCGAGGGCGATTAGCGCCGGGTACAGCAGCGAGCGAGCGCTGAGAAGGGACGGTGACGACATTGAGAGTGCTGACTGAGGGATAGTTACATGCTTCGACATGGCGATGCCGCTCAGTTGCGTTAGCGATTCCCGCTGCCGAGAAAATACTCCATCAATTCATGCCCCTTCTCAATGTGCAGGTCCGATGCCTTCGCCGCGGCCTCGGTGTAGGGACGCTGGAACGCGCTGTTGACGCGCGTGCCGGCCATGGCGAAGAGGGTGGGGGCGTAGCCGTGCTTGCGGGTGGCGATGTTGGTCGGGTGATCGGGCATCACGAGGATGCGCCACTCTGGATAGGTCTTGAGCTTTTCCAGCACCGGGCCGACGACGTGTTTGTCGATGGCTTCGATGCTGGCGACCTTGGTCTTGTAATCGGCCTGGTGGCTGGCTTCGTCGGGGGCTTCGATGTGCGAGAAGACCAGGTCGTACTGATCCAGCGCGGTGGCGGTGGCGACGCCTTGGCCGGCGTAGTTGGTGTCGTGGAAGCTGGTCATGCCGTCCACTTCCTTGACCTCCCAGCCGAGCAGCACCGCCAGCCCGCGCAGGAGATCGACGCCGGTGATCATGCAGGCGGAGCCGACGCCGAAGCGCTCGTTGAAGGTCGGCATGTTCGGGGCGTGGCCCTGGCCCCAGAGCCAGACTTGGGATGCGGGATTGTGGCCGGTGTCGATGCGGGCGCCGTTGATGTCGTGATGGCTGAAGAGCTCGCGCGAGCGATCCATGATGTCGCGGAGGATTTCGCTGCCTTTGCCTTTGGGAAGCCACTTGCTGATCGGCTCGTCGGGGATCTCGTGCGGCGGTTTGGTGGTGACGTTGAACTCTTCGTGGCCGCGATAAACCAGCAGATTGCGGTAGGAGACGCCGCAGTGGAATTCGAAACCGGGGAGGCGGAGGTGGCGCGAAAGATCGCCGATGAGGCGCTGGGCCTCGGCGTTGGAGATGCCGCCGGCGGAGTGATCTTTCATGATGCCGTCGACGACGGTGACGAGATTGCAGCGGAAGACCCAGTCGGTGGGGGAGAGTGGGATGCGCTGCGCCGCGGCCTCGAGCGGGGCGCGGCCGGTGTGATAAACGGCCGGGTCGTAGCCGAGGAGGCACATGGTGGCGACGTCGGAACCGGACTCGAAGCCCTGCGGCACGGTGCGGACGGTGCCGATGCGGCCGGCGCGGGCGATCGCATCCATGTTGGGGGTGTGGGCGGCCTCGAGGGGGGTTTGGCCGTTGAGTTCTTTGAGCGGCTCATCGGCCGCGCCGTCGGGGATGATGATTGCGTACTTCATGCGTGGCGCGTTGCTGTTCAGTTGCTCGGTTCGCGATCGCGCGATTCGCGATCGGCGCGAGGATACTCGATCGCGCGAGCGGAGAACAGGCGAACGGCTAACGGGCCACGGGAGTACGCGGTTTATTCTTTCGGATTGCGTTGTCCGTCGATCTGGATCTGGAATACGGCGAACGGTTGTTTGAGCTGATTATCGCCACGATGGAAATCGGGCTGCCGATTCAATTGGTTTGACGTGACGTAGAGTTTGCCGTCGTGGATACAGAAGGTGTCGGGCCAGAGGAGGCGCTCGTCCTGCACGATTACCTCTCCCGGTTGTGCACTCGCTGCGCCGCCGCCGCGCGCCTCGGTCAGGCCGCCGCCGCCGCCGCTGGGCGTGATTCGGCGGATCGCATTGTCCTCGAAATCGGTGGTGTAAATCCGGCCTTGGGCGTCGCAGATCAGGCCGTCATTGGCGGAGGGTTTGTCGCCAACCTTGCGCACCGCTGAATATGCCACCGGGTCGAAGGCATTGCGGTCGGCGAGGAATCCGGTGGAGACGGCGTAAATCGTGTGACCTGTCAACGGCGTGTAGTAGAGCGTCGCGCCGTCGGGCGAAAGGGCGATGCCGTCGGAGTTGATCATGACCGGTTGCTCGTCTCCGGTGGGCGGACGGCGCTTGAGCGGCTGGCCTTCGACCATCAACGTGACCGATTTGTCCGCCAGGACCGAGGGGTGACCATCGAGCTTTCGCCACGCCTCTCCCGACGCGAGATCGACGACGATGATGCCACCGGCGCCGCTGTCGGTGATGTAGGCCGTTCCCTGGTCGCCGCGCTTGAGGTCGAATCGGACGTCGTTGAGATACGTTTGTTTCTTTAGCGCCCCCTCGAACCTGATCTCCTTCACGCGCTGACGGGACTTTAAATCGTACCCCCACATCTTGGGCGCACCGTCGATCGCCGGTTGCATGTTGATGCTTCCCGTGTCGAGCAGCCAGAGCCGGTCGTTGGCATCGACGACGACGCTCTGCACCGACACCAGATGCGTCTTCGGATCGAGCTTGCCTGGTTCGCTGGGATAAAAGGCGTTCGTCGCGGCATCGGGAAAGGGGACGAGGCCGTCCTTCGTTACTTCGCCGACGGTGACGTTCGCGGGTTGACTCCACCGCGGATAGCTGACGAACAGGCGACCGTCGTGCGATACGGTCAGGCCGGTTGGCAGCGGAGGGCCATAAAAGAGCGCGTAGGGTTTGAGCTTGTCGTCGTGCTTACCGACAGCCGGCCCACCCGCCGCGACGGGAAGGGCTGCCACCTGCAGCTTGTTCTGATCCATCGTGGCAACTTGTTGAGCAGTAGGGTTGGTTGTCGGCTGCTCAGTTGCCATCACAGCGCTTGCGGACTGGGCGGAGTCTGATTGTTGAGCCGGTTTGCTCGTGGCCTGAGACGAACGTTCTGAGCGGCTATTGCACGCAGCGAGGACGACCGTGAGTGCGAGCGTAATGGAGCGGCGCATGAGTTTCTCCTGAAAATAGCCATGCGCGGCAAATCAAGGGCCATAGCGAAAATCAGGAGGAATCGAGCGAGCCCAACCGGTGGGCCTCCCCCAAATCAAGCGGTCGGCCTGCGTTGTCCGGACAAGCCACCCCGACGTTTTGTGTCGGTCACTGGATGGCTGACGACTCTTTGGGTTGATCGATGATGCGGAGGCAGGCGGCGGGGGGCTGGATGACCGGGAGGCTGTTGATCTCGCGAATCGCGCGTTGTAGCGCGCCTTCTTTGGCTAAGTGCGTGGTGATGACGATGGGGACGTGGTTGTTCTCGGCGGACTCGTGCTGCAGGATCGCCGAGATCGATACTTCGTATTTCCCTAATACAGCCGCGACGCGCGCCATGACGCCGGGCTGATCTTTTGCCAGCACGCGCAGGTAGTAGCGCGACTGGAGATCTTCGAACGGAAGAATGTTGGCGGGCGGCGTGCCGTCGGCGAAAATCTGGAGCTGCTTGAACGCCAGCGCGGCCGTTCCCAGCGCCGTCTGGATCAGGTCGGAGACTACCGCCGACGCCGTTGGCATCTGGCCGGCGCCGCGACCGTAGAAGAGACAGTGGCCCAGTGCGTGGCCGTAGACGCTGATTGCGTTGAACGAACCCGATACATCCGCAAGCACGTCCTGCTTGTGCACGAGCGTCGGATGCACGCGGAGCGAGATCGGCGCGCCACCGGCTGCGGAGCCTTGCGCGCGTTCGGCGATAGCGAGGAGCTTGATCACGTATCCCAGTTCCTTAGCGAAGCGGATGTCCAGTGGATCGAGCGTGTCGATCCCTTCGATGTGGATGTCGGACTCCGACACCGTCGCGTCGAACGCGAGGCTGGCCAGGATCGCGAGCTTTTGCGCCGTGTCGCGGCCGGAGACGTCCATCGTCGGATCGGCCTCGGCGTATCCGAGCCGCTGCGCTTCGGCGAGGGCTTCTTTGTACGTCCAGCCGTTGACGGTCATGCGCGTGAGGATGACGTTGCATGTCCCGTTGACGATGCCAACAAGGGCGGAAATCTCGTTGGCGATCAGGCCGTGAGTGAGGGCCTGGATGATCGGGATGCCGCCGCCGCAGGAGGCTTCGAAGGAGATGGCGGAATTATGTTTTTTGGCCAGCGCGAAGAGCTCGCGCCCTTGCGCCGCCAGGAGCGATTTATTCGCCGTCACGACGGGCTTCCCGAGCGCGAGCGCCTTGCGTACCAGATCGGCCGCCGCGCCGGTACCGCCGATCAACTCGACGACCACGTGAACCTGCGGATCGTTGATGGCCGCGTTGGCGTCGGTGTGGACGTGCAGTTTCCCCGCGCCCCGCACCTTGGCGGGGTCGCGGACGACGACGTGGCGGACGTCAAAGACGAGGCCGGTGCGGCGGGCGATGAGGTCCCGCTGCTCCGCCAGGATTCGCGCCACACCGCTGCCCACGACGCCGCAACCCAAGAGGGTGATTCCGATCGTTCGCTCTGCCATAGGAAGTGGGGTGACTGTAAAGAGGCCCCCCGTCCGAATCAAGGAAGCGCCGCCCGCCCGGTTAATCCGCCGACCCATGCCGCCCGAACGGTTCGGGGAAGATTTGCCTTCGACCCCCCATAGGGGACTTGCAAGGCCGCCTCCCATCGGTATAACATTCGGCATCAACGTCGCGGGCGTAGCTCAGTGGTAGAGCGTCACGTTGCCAACGTGAATGTCGAGGGTTCGACCCCCTTCGCCCGCTTTCAAATCAGTCTTGCGGTTTCTGCACATTTCTTCGGATCAACTGACTATCACGCCCCCCAGAGGCTGTGAAGTTCTTCTTTGGCGGGGATTCCAAGTGGGAATTTCTTGCTCAGCGAATGATCGGTAATTCCGGCCAATTGTCGCAAGGCTGAATGAATGTGCTCGGGCCGCACGCGGATGCCTTTTTCCTTGTCCTGATTAAGCGTTTGCGGGTCGAGGGGAACCTGGAACTGCTTTTCGTCGGTGGCGCCGATGACGCGGTCGCCGCGGATGCCCGGGCCCATGAACATGATCGAGCCAATCGACCAGTGGTCCTTCCCGTTGCCCTTGTTGTAGTTGGGCGTTCGTCCCATTTCGCTTTGAATGACCACGACGAGTTTTTCGCGGATCTTCAACTCCTCGGCGCGGCGGAGCAGGTAGGCGATGCCGGCGAGGAACTCGGGGATGAGCTTCATCTGATCGACGTCGTTGTTCGCGTGGCTGTCGAATTGGCCGATCGAAAGATTTGCCGAGACGCAGACACCTGCCTTGAACGACGCCAGCGCGATCTCCGCCTGCTGGGCGAGGCGCTCCTTGGGGATCGTCGCGGGGATGTAGGGCGTGATCCGCTGCAATGATTTGGAGTTCACCTGGGCGGCGTAAAGCATGTTCTCGGCCCGCTCCTGGCGCGGCAATCTTGGCTGCGGCGCGCTCGATGCATTTCCCTCCTGCAGCGCCTGTTCGATGCGGTCGAGCGCGAAATCATCGTGATACGGCGACCGCTTGTTGCCTTCGATGGCGTCGGCGTTGGCGATCTTCTGGAGCGACGGAAGGTACGGCACGCGCGACATCGCGACGACGTTTCCCGTCGCGGAGTAGTTGCCGAACGTCAGGAACGAAAGCGGGCACTTTGGACCTTTGCAGGCGGCGACCAGCGCAGCGAACGTCGGATAGGCCATGCTGTCGAGCTTGCCGGTGGCCATGTAACGCGCGCCCGGCGAGTGGTTATTGACCGAGTAATCCAGGCCATTGAGGACGAGCAGCTCTTGGCCGAACTCGCCGAAGAATTCCTCATTGCTCATCCCACCGGCGTGAACTTGTTTGGCCGTCGGCGCAAACTTGTGCTGGCCCTTGGTGAGGATGTCGCCTTCTTGATAGAGACGGTTGATTTCGCCGACCCCTTTGGGGTCCATCAGATATGTGGTGTCCCAGCCGCCCGAGGCGTTGAAGACCACGTAGTAGGGGCCCTCGTAGGGGGGATCTTCCCTGGTCGAAGCGGCCAGCAGGGAGCGCACGCCGCCGGGGCATGCCAGGGTGAGGCCGACCATTCCGCAAAGTTTCAGAAAGTCGCGTCTCATCGGTTACTCGTAAAGGAACTCTGGCCGGCGGAGCAGGTACGTGACCACGGCGCGCCACGCGCGTACGGTGTATTTCGGGTCGGGCACGGGATGGAGCATTCCCTGGCGGCAGGAATAGTTTTCTTCCGAGCCGACGCCTTTGTGCGCCGCGGCATCGGCGACGACGCCGGCGAAGAGCTGATAGGTGCGGTCCACTTCCGGCGAATCGACCGCGTCGTACCGGCCGAGCACGCGCTCGTGCAGGTGAGCAATGGTGCGGCGAATCTTCGCGTCGGCCTCGGGCGTCGTGCCCGGCGCTACGTCCGGTTCGATACCGCGAAACAGCACGCGATCTTTCGGGTCTCGGCTGAAGTCCAGCCCCGTCTGTCGGCAGGCGACGTCGTTGGCGAGGATGCGCTGGATCGCGCCCATCGCGCCGCTTGGGTCGGCGGCGCGTTCGGTCACTTCCTTCGAATCGATCCCGCCGTACAGCATCGCCATCTGCTCGGTCAGCTTTCCCCAAGGTTTTCCAAAGACCGCCAATACCTTCCGCTCGACCTGCTCGGGCGCGAGCATGCGGACCAAGCCCACGTCATCCAGCTCAGCCCGCCGCTTTGGATCCGCGCTGGCCGAAGCCCATCCATCCGCGCGATAGAACTCGGACGCAATCCAAGCCTTGAAAACGGTTTTCAGATTGAAGCCCGTCCGCGCGAAATCCGTAGCGATCGCCTCCACCTGCCGCCGCTGCTCCTGATATGCGCGGTGGCGTGCGGCAAAGAGTGGATCGTCCAGATCTTTCGACGGCTGCAGCACCTTGCGGCCGGTCAGGATGTAATAAACATGCTCGACCATCGCGACGGCGAATCGCGCATCCTTCGCCGTCCGCTCGCCGAGCCATTGCAGTGAACGCCAGCGCTGGTCCGCCGGCAACGCCTCGCCCTCATAGCCGGCGGGGAACATGTCCTTGAACCAGCCGCCCTTGCGCCGCCCGTAAACGCCTTCGAACTTCCAGTAATCCTGAAAGAGGCCAGCGACCGGGTCAATCGTCTTATGACAGACGACGCACTCCGACGCCTGCATCGTTGGGATCGGGTACTTGGCCGTCACCGCCGCCGCATCCGACACGCGCGCCGCGAGTTCCAAGACATCAATCCCGAGAAACTGCTGAAAGTACATGCGGGCGCGGAGACGATTCCGGTTGGTTTCCGTGGTCGGATAACGGCGCAGGTACTGGAACGTGCTGAGCAGCCCCGCATGGGGATAGAAGCCGGTTGCCGATTCCTGATCGTCATCGCGCGTCCGCGCGACGAGCGCCTTGAGCTTTACCGGGATGTATTCAAACGGGTCTTCGGGATTCTGAAATTTTTCTTTCAGCTCGTCATAGATGCCGTAGCCGCGGGCGGTGTACGGCGTGACCATGATGTAGTCCGCGGTGACGATCTCGGTGAACGGCCGGTCGTTCCGCACGATGTGCTCGATGAGCTTCATCGGCTCGCCAAGCATGGCCTTGCGATAATCGTTGGCGAGCTTGTATTTGGCCTTCTGTCGCTCTTTCGGATCGGCGATCTCTTTCAGCTCGGCCTTCTCAGCCCAGCCCCGCGTCTTGCTGAAATGTTCATACGAAAGCGCGGTCTCGGGAACGTCGTCGTAGCCGATCGTCAGAAAGATGTCGTTGAATCCCTCGCGAAGACGATCGTAAAACGCGTCTTCCTTCATCACCGCGTCGAGCAAGGCGGGCAGTGCCTGCCGACCTCGGCTCGTCATCGCTGCCAACTCGGCATCGGTCGGCAGACGGCCCGCCAGCGACAGCGTCACCCGGCGGCGCAGCTTGCGATCGTCGAGCATGACGACGCCCTCGAAGAACGGCGCTGCGTTCTTGTCCGCAGCCGCCATCGCCCGCGCGATCGCCTCGACCGATGGCTTGGCGCTCAGGCGGCTGACGAATTCCGCCAGCACGCGATATGCAGCCGACTCCGGCTTGACCACCTGCTTGCCGCCATGCTTGAGCTTGCCAACCACTTTCAGCAGCAGGCGGGATTGGTCCCCTTCCTTCGATCGCGCCATCTCTGCAAACGCATCGCGGTTTTGCCGCAGCACCTTGTCCCGCGCATCCCCCTGGATCCGCTGCGGGTCGGTCAGGATGAAGTCGCTCTCCTCCGCGTCGCCGCCGGATTTGTGGCATTCGAGGCAGGTCTGCGCTCCCACTTTGGGCCAGACTTCATTGACGAAGAACTCGTCCACGCTCGCGGCGCATGCCGGCCCGCTGTAGACCGCTTTATCGCCGGCGCCAGCCTGATTGGTGCGGAGGACGGCGCAGACGATTAACGCCAGCGCGACCGTGCGAATTTGGCATAGAATTGCGTTCAACGACATGTTTCCGGCTCGCCCTCAAGTGTCACGCGAGTGCGTGTACACCTCTCTCTATCACCGTCTTCAGTGGACGTTTATGGAAACCCCGGAAAGGCGCCTAACGGGCTGGTTACGGCAGGGATTTGGTGGCGGGAGGTGCGTCGGCCGGGGCCGCGGAAGCTCTTACGTCCACATGGGAGAACACTGCCGTCTCGGTCACTTTTGCATCGTGTGCAGTCACCGCGAGCCCGACATAGGCGGGATCTTTCATGGCCACCTTGACCGAGCCGATCAATTGAAACGCTTCAGCCGCGCGCGGCTTTTCGGCCTTGGGGGTTGCGGGCGCTGCGTAGGCGGTGAAGGTCTCGCCGCGCCGTTCAAGGCGAACCGTCGCCGGCGCTTTGATGGTTGATTTGATGTCGAGCGTCAGCTCGCCGCGGGCGGTGCGGTACTGCAGCGCGATCAAGCCGTCGCCGTGCACCATGACGTCCACGTAGGCGGCATCCGGCTCCAGGCCTTGGCGGATCATCAGGCCCGCCTTGCGGTGGGCGTTTTTCCCTTCGCCGATCAGTTCGACGTCCGCGGTGATCGTGATGTCGGCCGGAGCTTTTCGATAGACGAAGTGGAAGTCGTCGTGCTTGTTCCAGATGTTTTCGCCGCTCGACTGGATGCGGTATTGTTTGGTGGACTTGTCGAACGCCGCCGAACCCGCCGGTTCCACCGTGCCCACGTCGGCCTGCGCTTCGAATTCCCCCAACTCGGCATCGGCGGCCCGGACTATTTCGCACAGGCCCAGCATCGCCAAGCTCGCCAGAAAGATTGACGCAGAGCAGAAATGGGTGGACCGCATGGCTTGCTCCTTTTGCCAGAGTTGGGGTGAGATGCCTGCGGGAGTATAACGCACGGCGGCCAACAGTTAGAATCTCGAGGTCAATCATGAACCGATCCCGCCGACAGTTCCTGCGAGGCTTTGCCGCTGCCGCTACGATGGCGCCGGTCATCCCACTCGCGGCGCGAACGACTGCCGCCCAGCCCGCGGGTCCGCTGATCATCGACACCCATCAGCACCTCTGGGATCTGTCGAAGTTCAAGCTGCCGTGGCTGGACAACGCCGCTGAGGTTTACCGCCATAGCTATCGCCCGCAGGAATACGCCGAGGCGACGCGCGGGCTGAACATCCGCGCGGTCTACATGGAAGTGGACGTGGAACCCGCCTTGCGCCCGGCCGAGGCTGAGTACATCATCGATATCTGCCGCGCCAAGAGCGGCGCGACGCGCGCTGCGGTTATCGGCGGCCAGCCCGATGCGCCGGGTTTTACAGATTACGTCAAGCGCTTCGCGGCCAGCGGCGTCGTGCGCGGTGTGCGGCAGGTGCTGCATGGTGGCGGCACGCCTGCCGGTCACTGCCTGAAGGACGACTTCGTGAAAGGTATCCGCCTGCTCGGCACGCTCAACCTCAGCTTCGACCTCTGCATGCGCCCGCGCGAGCTTGCGGATGGGCTCAAGCTCAGCCAGCTCGCGCCCGACACGCACTTCGTGATCGATCACTGCGGCAACGCCGACCCCCGCGCCTTTCTCACCGATATCAACGGCAAAGCCCCCGCCCACGACGCCGATGCCTGGCGTCGCGACATGGACGCGCTGGGCAAGCGGCCCAATGTCATCTGCAAGATCTCCGGCGTCGTCGCCCGCGCGCCGGAGAAATGGTCGGCAGAAGACCTTGCTCCCATCGTCAACCACTGCCTCGATGCCTTCGGTCCGGATAAGGTGGTCTTCGGCGGCGACTGGCCGGTCTGCCTCGTGCGCGCTCCGCTGGCGACGTGGATCGACACGCTCCGGCAGATCGTCGCCGCGCGCCCGGAGGCCGAGCAGGAAAAGCTCTGGTCCGCAAACGCGAGGAAGTTTTATGCGGTAGAGGTGTGAGGAGGAGCGCATGAACCATCGCCTGCTTGCCGCCGTCCTTGTCAGCCTGTTCGCCTGCACGTCCCCGGCCCTCGACCTCGTCACCGACGCCAAGCCCCGCGCCGCCATCGTCATCACGCCCGATGCCCAGCCGGCCCCCGCCCGCGCCGCCAGGAACCAGCCCAAGCGCATCACTGCCCCGGGCGACGCCATGGCCGCCCAAGTGCTTGCCGAATGGATCAAGAAGATCACCGGCGCGGAACTGCCGATCGTCACCGCAGCGCCCAAGGACACCACCATCATCTACGTCGGCGCGGCCGCGATCCAGGCCGGCCTCAAGCTTGACGCCATCGACAGCCCGACCCACGAGGGCCTGCGCATCGTCTGTGACGGCCAGCGGCTCCTCCTCGCCGGTCAGGACGGCCCCGCGACCGTCAAGGCCGCCTGCCGCCTGCTCGAAGAGCTCGGCTGCCGTTATCTCATGGACTCCCCGCTGGGGGAGGTTTATCCGCGCTCGGCGACGCTGGCCGTCAAGGAGATGGATATTAGTGCCAAGCCCGGCCTCGACGTCCGCGAGATCTGGGGCTCGAGCTGGTCGGGCAATACGCTATGGAAAATCTGGAACGGCGCGGGCGGCGCGCGCTACCCGCAGGGTCACGCGTGGGGTAACTACGTCAGCAAGGATCTCTTCGACACGCATCCCGAGTATTTCGCCCTTCGCAACGGCCAGCGAAAGAAGGGGGATTGGTACTGCACTTCCAACCCCGAGCTGCGCAAGATCTTCGCCGACGGCGTCATGGCGGTGCTCGAGCGGAACGGCCGCGGTGGGGCATCCATCTCCCCGCCGGATGGCACCGGTTACTGCGAGTGCGAACAGTGCCGCGCGCAGGACAATCCAAAATCGATCGAGCCGTCGTCGGGCCGCGTTGCTGTCACCGACCGCTACGTCGATTTCTTCAACGACGTCGCCCATCGCGTCGCGGAGAAATATCCCAATGCTAAACTCAGCTTCTACTGCTACGCCGATTACACCCAGGCTCCCACCCGCGGCCTCAAGCTTGCGCGTAACCTCGTCGCATGGATCGCCCCGCTGCGCTACTGCCGACTGCACGCGATCGGAAATCCCGTCTGCCCATCGCGCGTGCAGCTTCAGGAGATGATCGACGACTGGTCCAAGGCTACGTCCCACATCGCCTACCGCACCTACAACTACAACCTCGCCGAGTGCCTGGTTCCCTTCCCGATGCTCTCGGTCTGGCGGCATGACATCCCCTACCTCAAGCAGCGCGGCGCGATCGGCATCAACCTCGAATCGCTCGCCTCCTGGCAGATCTACGGCCCGCACCTCTACACCAGCCTCCGCCTCGCCTACGACCCCGCCGCGGATGGGGATGCCCTCTTCGACGACTACGCAAAGCAGTTCTACGGCCCCGCCTCCGCGCCGATGAAGCAGTACTGGCTCGACCTCGACAACGCCTTCGCCAGCCTCCACGCCCACGCCGGCAGCTTCTACGCGATCCACAAGGTCTACACGCCCGAGTTTCTTTCTCATTGCCGCAGCCTGATCGATCAGGCGACCGCCGCCGCTAAGGACGATCCCGTCTACGCCGCCCGCGTCGCCATGCACGCCGAGGGGTTCCGCAACGCCGAGCAGTACATCCAGATCCGCGACGCCCTCAACGTCGGCCAGCCCGCGCAGGCGCTGGTGATCTACAACGACCTCCTCGCGCGCACGCAGGCGCAGACCGAATCGCGCTACGGCAACCATTACACCACCGACTACCTCAAACGCTTCCTCGGCAAAGACGTCCAGGCCGCCGCCAGCGCCGCCGCCGCCCCAAATCATCTCGTCCAGGTCCTCCCGGACAAATGGCGCATGACCTACGACAAGCAGGACAAAGGCATCGAGACCGGCTACGCCAAGCCCGACTTCGACGATGCGAAATGGCAACCCGTCGTCACTTTCAGCGACACGCTTGACGGCCAGGGCCTGCCGGATCGCAAGACGATCCTCTGGTACCGCACGACGATCGATGTCCCCGAGATGAAGGGCAAATCGGCCCTCTTCTTCATTGATGTGGACGGCGCCGCCACCGTCTTCATCAACGGCCAGCAAGCCGGCGTCAGCGGCAAGAAGCGCACGCCCTTCGCTATCGACGCCCCCTTGCACCCCGGCCGCAACACGATCGCCGTCCGCGTGGACCACTCCGCCATCAGCGAGCTGTTCCTCGGCGGTATCATCCGGCCAATCTATCTGATCGAGCGGCGAGAGTAAGCCAAGGTAGGCCCCACGGCAGTTTGCAATTCCAGTCGGGCGGTCAAAAGATTGGCCGCGCATCACGAGGGCGCAAAACAACGCGAGCCAAAAGCTTCAGAGCTTTCGGCTCGCAAACCCCTTGTCGTTCCGCAAGGACGGTCCCCACACCACGGTGGCGGTGATGTTCCGCACGACCGCATGGGCGTTCTCTCGCGGCGGCACTTTCGCAGGTCGGCAGGTCCCGATAATTTTTTTGTGACCAAGTTGGCGAAGTTCGCCGGGCGAACCCGACGGTTTCGAGCTTTACTCAGTCACCGGTCTGCACGATGTGTTGCAGTGCCTTATTCTCTTCTGCGTATTATATCGAGCGGAGCGAAGCCGCGCGCTCAAAAATAAAATATGTTCCGAAATACCGTAGCGAGTTCATCCTTTTTCAGGCGCTGACTATTTGCGGGAATCGGCAGTAAAAATACGGGCATGAAATCGCCCGATGGCAAGACCGTGCCGACCTGGAAGCAGCTTGTTTCTCAGCCACGTTATCCGCAACCGCCAGAGCGCGCGCACGCTGACGTGTGCGTAGTGGGCGCGGGGATCGCGGGACTGATGACGGCCTACCTGCTGGCGGGTGAGGGGAAGTCGGTGATCGTGCTGGACGAAGGACCCGTCGGCGGCGGACAGACCGAGCGCACCAGCGCGCATCTCGCATCGGCAATCGATGACCGGTTTACCGAGATCGAGCGACTCCACGGTCAGGACGGTGCTCGCATCTGCTACGAAAGCCATTCAAGCGGCATTAGCCTGATCGAATCGATTGCGCGCGATGAGGGAATCGACTGTGATTTCGCGCGGATCGATGGGTTGCTTTTCCCTGCACCGGGACAGGACGTAAAAGCGCTGGACGAAGAACTGGAAGCGGCGCGGCGGGCGGGATTCGCGGGCGTGGAAAAGCGCGAGGCGGTTTCTGCCGCGGGCAAGGAACAGGGCGTTCATCTCCGCTTTCCGAACCAGGCGCGGTTTCATCCGCTCAAGTTCCTCTACGGTCTCGCAGCGGCGCTGGAAAAGCGCGGCGTGCGCATCTTTACCGGCTGCCGCGTGAAGGACGTGCAGGGGACCGACAAGAAGAATAACCAACCCGCTCGCGCGCAGATCGACGACGGCCCCGCGGCGGTGACCGCGGATGCGATCGTCGTGGCGACCAACACGCCCGCGCCGATCAACGACTGGATGGGCATCTACACCAAGCAGGCGTCGTACCGCACCTACCTGATCGCTGCAAAGGTGCCGCGCGGCGCGTTTCCCGACGTGCTCTGGTGGGACGACGAGGAACCGTACCACTACGTTCGCCTAGAAGCCGCGCCTAAAGGTGCGGTGGGACGCGACGATCATGATCTCCTGCTCATCGGCGGCGAAGATCACAAGGTCGGCCAATTCCCACCCAACGCCGCCCCGTTTGCGCATCTGGAAACCTGGGCGCGTAAGCAGTTCCCGATGATCGGCGAGATCGTCGGCCGCTGGTCCGGTCAGGTGCAGGAGCCCTCCGATTACGTCGCGTTCATCGGCGTCGCGCCCACCGCCAATCCCAACGTTTACGTCATCACCGGCGACAGTGGCATGGGCCTGACTCACGGCGCGCTGGGCGCGCGGCTCATCACCGATTTAATCCTGGGCCGCCAGAATCCCTGGGCGAAACTGTACGACCCATCCCGCAAAACACTCACCACCGACTTCGCCAGCGAGAACGCCAACGTGGTGAAGCAATACACCGACTGGGTCACCGGCGGCGACGTCAAGAGCGAGGCCGACATCCCCAAAGGCGAAGGCGCGCTCTTGCGCGAGGGCCTGAAGAAAGTCGCCGTTTATCGCGACGATTCCGGCAAGATCCACAAGTGCTCCCCCGTCTGCACGCATCTCGGCTGCATCGTGCAGTGGAACGGCGTCGAGAAGAGCTGGGATTGTCCCTGTCACGGCAGTCGGTTCGATCCGTTGGGGAAAGTGCTGATGGGGCCGGCTATCGATGACCTTGCACCCGTGGACGACTTATCAAACACCCGCGGATAGCACCGTCAGCGATCGCCCAGCCGTTGGGTCCGATTGCGCGTGCGCTGTCTGCACCTCCAGCCGCCGCCGAAACGTGACGTGCCGCCGGCGCGTCCATTCCACCAGCGGATGCCACACGGTGTGCACCAGCCGATGCTTGATCAACAAGTGCCACAGGCGGTTCGACCGCTTATACAGATATGACATCGCAAGGTACGGCAGCACCGCGCGCCAGTCCGCCGGGCGCCTCCGCCAGATGCTCGCCGACGAGAAAAGCCGCTGATAGCACCAGGCGTAGCCCTCATACAGTTCCTCCGCGCTCATGTGCTTTGGCCTGAAAACGACGTGCGCTGTGTCATACAGGTCCCAGTTGCGGTGCAGCAGGCGATCTTCAGCTTCCATCTGCCGGAAAAGCGGCGTCGCCGGATACGGGGTGAGGATGTGGAACGTCGAGCACTCCAGACGGTTGTGCTCGACCCATTCGACCGTGCGCGCGAAGACGTCCTTACGATCGTGATCGAAACCCAGCACGAATGACGCGTTCACCTGGATCCCATGGTCGTGCAGGATGCGAACCCGCCGCGCGTAGTCGTGCGTGCGCGGCGTCCGCTTGCGCGCGTCGGTGAGGTTGTCGTCGGTCAACGACTCAAACCCCACGAAAACCCCGGTGCAACCTGCCAGCGCCATCTCCCGGATCAGTGATGGGTCGTCCGTCACGTCGATCGACACCGCCGCCGACCAGATCCGCTCGAGAGGTCGCAGCGCGCGACAGAGTTCGCGCAGGTAATGCGGCTTGCTCCCCAAATTGTTGTCGGTGAAGACCGCATACGGCTGGCCATCCTTCGTGAACTCCGAAACCACCTGCTCGACGTCCCGCGTCTGGTACGGTTGATGAAGACCTTCGGTCGCCAGATAGCAGAACCCGCAACGGTTGTGACACCCGCGCGTGGCGATGAGGCTGGACGTCGTCAGGAACGAATCCTTCGGCAAGAGATCGCGACGCGGCGCGGGATCGGTCCGGTAAGGCTGTGATGTATACGACCCGCGGTAAACCCGAGGAGACGACGTCGATGAACTCGTGAGCACGCACGTATCCACGTCCCGCAGAATCTGCCCCCACAATTGCACCCCTTCGCCGATCGCCAGCGCATCAGCGTGCGGGCGACATTCATCCGGGCACGACAGCACGTGCAGGCCGCCCAGCACGATGATCGCGCCGCGATCGCGATACCATTTAGCCAGTTCAAACGCCCGCCGCGCGAACGTCAGGTGCACCGTGATCCCGACCACCTGCGGAAACGGTTCGCTAGGCGGCTGCCCCTGCAACAAATTCTCATCCCAATACCGCACCGTCCAATGCGCCGGCGTCGAACCGGCGATGCTCGTCAGCGCCAACGTAGGCGTCAGCACGTGTTTGCCAAACGAGGCGTGCGGATCCTTAGGATAAAACGGATTGAGCAACAGCGCGTGACATTTCGTCGTCGGCGCCGTACGGATCGTGGCACTCAACACAGGCGCAACGCGCAACTCGCGCGGAATATACGATCGCGGCATCGGGGACTCCTGTTTCAAAGCCTATCGGCTTCCCGGCGCGATTCACTTTACAATGCAAAGTAAATGGCTGCAAGCGCCGCCGTGCGTAATAAATGAATTCTAAGAGCTTCTAAAACGATCCGCCTTTTCTTTGCGCTCTTTGCGTCTTTGCGGCCATATCATTTTAGTCTCAAAACTGTGGCGGCAGGACTCGAACCCGCAGAGCGTTGCCGCGCGCGATTAACAGTCGCGACCGCTACCAATTACGGTTTACGCCACAAAGAGACGCGGCGGTGAACTCGCCGTCACGCCGGCGAGTTCACCCCGCGTTCAATCACTCGAAGATCGTCTGCACGATCCCCGAGCCGATCGTACGCCCGCCTTCGCGGATCGCGAAGCGCAGGTCGGGCTCCAGCGCGACCGGCCGATCGAGTTCGACCTCGATCCGCACGGTCTGGCCCGGCAGTACCATCTCAACCTCGTCGGCCAGCGTGAGCCGGCCAGGCAGGTCGGTGGTGCGGAAGTAAAACTGCGGCCGATACCCGCTGTAAAACGGCGTGTGCCGACCGCCCTCTTCCTTGCCCAGCACGTACACCTCGCCCGCGAACTTGCGGTGAGGCTTGATCGAGCCCGGCGCCACGAGCACCATGCCGCGGCAGAGGTCGTCCTTGTCGATGCCGCGGAGGTTGAGCCCCGCGTTGTCGCCCGCGACGCCTTCCTCCATCGCCCGGCGGAACTGCTCGATGTCCTTCACGACGACCTTGCGGGTCGTGTCGTCAAGGCCGACGATCTCGACGGACTCGCCCTTGCGCACGCGCCCGCGCTCGATCCGCCCGGTGGCGACCGTGCCGTGGCCCTCAATCGAGAAGACGTCCTCGATCGGCATGAGGAACGGCGCGTCCAGCCGCCGCCGCGGCTCCGGCACGTACGTGTCCATCGCCGCAACGAGCTCGTCGATCGCCCGGCAGGCGTCGTCGTCCGTCGGGTTACGCATCGCCGCCAGCGCGCTGCCGCGGATCACCGGCAGCTCGTCGCCGGGGAAGCCGTAGCGCGTGAGCAGCTCGCGCAGCTCCAGCTCGACCAGGTCCACCAATTCGGCGTCCTCGACCAGGTCCGCCTTGTTCAGGAAGACCACGACTCGCGGCACGCCGACCTGCCGCGCCAGCAGGATGTGCTCCCGCGTTTGCGGCATCGGCCCGTCAACCGCTGATACGACCACGATCGCGGCGTCCATCTGCGCCGCGCCGACGATCATGTTCTTGATGTAGTCGGCGTGGCCCGGACAATCGACGTGACCGTAGTGCCGCACGGCCGACTCGTACTCCAGGTGCGAGCTGATGATGGTTACCGTCTTGGTCTCGTCACGCACGTTGCCGCCCACCGCGATCTCCTGATAAGTCTTGGCGCGGATGTCTCCGGGAAAACGCCGGGCCGACCGCAGCGACAGGGCCGCCGTCAACGTGGTTTTGCCGTGATCGATGTGACCGATGGTCCCGACGTTTACGTGCGGCTTGGCGCGCACGAAGGTCTGCGTGCCCATGATGGGCCTCCTGAAAGTGAAAGGGCCGGGGTTCGAGCCCGGCCGTGGTAATGGAAACGCCGTCCTCGCACGACGGCCCGATGGAAACAGTTCGCGGGGCTGGAGTCGAACCAGCGGACACCGGGTTCAAAGCCCGGGATTTGTACCGACACAAACTACCCGCGAGAGTCGACGCACAAGCTGCCCCGCCAGGGATCGAACCTGGAATCTTCCGGTTCAGAACCGGCTGCGTTCCCAGTTACGCCACGGGGCAAGGAATCAAAGGATGAATGGTGAAGGATGAATCAGAGTGGTTCATCCGCGTCTTCATTCATCCTTCATCCTTCCCGCCTTCATCCTTCTCTTCAGTGGAGCCGCTCGGATTTGAACCGAGATACCGACCGTGCAAGAGTCAGGTCCTGCCGTTAGACGACGGCCCCATGTCTTCATCAAAGCCCGATGTCGGATTCGAACCGACGACTCAACCCTGGCGAGGTCGCGTGATGGCCCCTTCACCAATCGGGCGCAAATTCAGTCCAACAAAAAACCCCGAAACCTTGTCACGGGTTTCGGGGCTTGGTGTCTTATTAAAGACGTTCCAGAGCGCGCGTCACCCGGTCAACTCATTCTGTTGATTGCCGCCCTGTGCGGCGTTGGGGTCGAATTGGGCGAATGCGTAGAACATGGTCTTCACCCCCCAATACGGATCACTGCGCGAAATCTGACAGAAGATCAAAATGCGAGCACTTACAGGTCCTTGCCCGGCGGCTCTGGGGCTGGCGGCGCCTTGGTCGGGCGACTGGCGGGCTGAGTCGCCGGATTCGTCGGCTTAAACCCCTGCTCGGCCATCATCTTCCGCAGCGCGTCGAACTGCTTCTCCTTCACGCGCTCGATGAACTCGCGGACGTCAGGCGGACAATTCGATTCGTTGATCAGCACCTGCAACCCCGTCTCCGTCTGCAGGATCGCGATTGTCTTGTCGCGCGGCCGAACCGCGGTCGAGGCCGTGTTCCAGATGTAAACCTCATCATCCTTCACCTGGTACCCCAGGCCGGTTAGACCACAAATGGCTTCGAGCGCGTCCATGACGGTTGCATTGAGAACCAATTTGATCTGCCGCGACTGCGGCGCCAGTTCCTGAAAAGTTCCGGGTTCGTAGCGGAAGGGGACGCCGCTCCGCATCGAAAGCTCGCCGAGCACCTGTGCGACGTCGGTGCCGTCGTGCCGCAGCGTGATATCCTTCTGCAACTGCCGTCGCACCTGCTCCTGCTTGGGCAGCACGACGATGGTCTTGCCCCAGGGATACCACGTCGCCGGCGATTGCGTGGTGACGGCTTCCAGTGCATCCAGCAGCGACGCGTTGCGCGGCACCGCGATCGGGATGTTCTGCGGCACCGGATTGCCCGAGGTAGCGGTGCGATTCTCCACCGCGTACGGGGACTTGATCGCCACCAGGCGCGAATCCACCGCTTCGAGAAGCGTCTTCAAATCCGTCTTGTCGGTGGTCAGTTGCAGCGGCGTGGCGCCCAGCAGGTTCAGTGCATCGAGCTCGGAGATCGTCGATTTGCGCCCCAGGCGCCGCAATGCCGGCGCCGGTTGCAGCTCGATCGCCTCATCCTTCAGCAGGAATTGCAGGCCAAGCTTTCGCGTGATGACTTCAAGTGCTTCGCGAAGCGTCTGGTTCTCGATCTTCGCGGTGACGGTCGTTTCCTTCCCCCACGGCAGGATCGCCCAGACGTCGGGCACTGCGACGATCGGCACGCCGGTCTGCTTGGTAATCTGGCCCATGACATCCGGGAGACTGCCGTTGAGATCGAGCTTGGCCTGCTTGTCGAGTTGTTGGTTGATGAGCGCCGACGAATCCGTATTCTGCGCTCGCGCCGGCGTGACAAACAAGAACGACCCTGCGGCGACGAGCACCCAGAGAACGGCGAATCGTGACATGATTACTCCTTTGATCGATGCGATCGCGCGCGTTGGTCCCCGCCGCAGCCGCCGGACGAGGTGTGGACGGCTCATTCGAATCCTAGGCCCGATGGACGGTCGCCTTCCTCATCGGACGCGACCGGCGACGCGATCACGACCGGCGACCGGCTCGCCACGCCGCGACGGTACATCTCCTTATCCGAACTCGCAACGTATTCCTTCGAAGGCCCGATCGAGATCTCCGCCACCGCCGGTCGACTCGCCGCTTCGACGCGAGGTGTTTCGACCATGACGACGGGGCTCATACCCCCCGTTCCGGTCGGTGGATTCACGCCGCTGGGCGCTGGCTTAACCAGATAGAATCGAATCCCCAACCCCGCCGCCAATACTACGCATGCCGCCATCGCCATCCGCGACGCCGTCCGCACCCAGCCGATGCGGCCGATCACGGCGGGCCGCTCGTCAACGACCTCGCGCGCCTGCGTCTCAGCCGCGATCGTCTCCGATAAGTGCCCCGCCAGCCGATCCCAGTTCACCACCGGTATCGGCGCCGATCGCAGCAACTCGACCAGCCGCTCGTCCTCGACGTCCCCGGTTTCGATTTCCGCATCCACCGCCGCCGAAATCCGGCGCGACAGTTCATCCCACTGCAATTCGGGCAGGGGGGTAGCCGCCGCCAACATCACATTCAGCTTCTGATCTTCAGCGCGCGACTGCTCATCCACGTTGCCGGTCACCACGGCGCAAAAGTCCCGCGCCAGGTCGTCCCAGTCCATTTCCGGCAGCGGCTGCGACCGCAGCAGCGCCGTCAAGCGCTCGTGCTCGTCACGCAGCGCCTGTGCCGTCGGGTCCGTCTCCAGAACCCGCTCGAGCGCAACCGCATCCGCCGCCGGCAGGGTGCCGTCGAGGTATTGCGTGAGGATGAATTCCAGTTGCTCCGGGCTCATGGCTGACTCGCGTCGTTGTCGTTAATCGATCTACAAATGTTCCTTCAGCATCTCTTTCAATTTCTTCCGACCCTGAAACACGTGCCACTTCACCGCCTCCACGCTGCATTCCAGCGTCTCGGCAACCTGCTTCTGCGGCATCTCTTCGATCGTAAACATCACGATCGCCAGCCGCTGTTTCTCCGGAAGCTGGCTTAGCGCCTCCTGGAGCTTGCGACCCATCTCTTCGCTCTCCAGCCGCCGCAACGGATTACCCGATTGCGCCATCCAGTCGCTTCCGCTCCCGTTCGACGTCGATGGCTCGTTCGTCCCCAGCAAATCGTCCAGCGGAAGCTGCTGCTTGTTCTTGCGCCCGCGCCGAAAGTTCAGCGACAAGTTCGACACGATCCGCATCAGCCATCCGCCAAATGCTTCAGGCTTCTGCAGCGTCCCCAGACTTGTGAACGCCTTCAAAAATGCGTCCTGCGTCACCTCCAATGCGTCCTGGCTGTTGCCCAACAGGCGATATGAAACGGCCACAGCCTGACGCTGATACCGTTCGATGAGCTGGTCGAAGGCTTTGCGGTCGCCTTCGTTGGTCCGGATGACCAGTTGCCCATCCGTTGGAGCGGCGTCATCCAGTGCTCGGGTTGGCTGCTTCGCCTGGGGCTCCATAATTCAGGACACCGCTGCCGGGGTGAAGGTTAGGCGGCAATTCGCCCGATTGTAACATCCCTCAACGCAAGGGGTAAGGGGAAGACTCATGCCCCGCTTATCAGCCTTAAATACAGGATTTATCGCACCTGTGTGAGCAGGCTCCTGCAATAATCGCCCACCACCCGCGCGATCTCCTGCGGGTCCGCTGAACCGGCCTGCGTGATCTTTTTGACGATCGCGCTGCCCACGATTGCACCATCCGCCACCGGAGCGAGCTGAGCCAAATGCTCCGGCTTGGAGATGCCAAAGCCCACGCAAACCGGACGGCGGGTCATGCCGCGAAGTTGCCGGAGGTTGCTCTCGATGTTGTCCGGTAGCCGGTCGCGCTCGCCGGTGATTCCGGAGACGGAAAGGTAGTAGATGAAGCCGTTGCTCAGATCAGCGATCTCTTTGCGCCGTTTTTCAGAAGTTGTGGGCGCCACCAAGAGCGTGGTGGAAAGCCCCGCCGCCTGCACCTTGGCGCAAACCGCCGCAGCCTCGGGAGGCGGCAGATCCGGAAGGATCAAGCCATCGAAACCAGCCTTGCGCGCGTCGGCGGCGAAGCGCTCCAGGCCATAGCGATAGACGATGCTATAGCTGACCATCGCCACCAGCGGGATCGACACCTTCGCGCGCGCGGAGCGCACCATGTCGAAGACTTCCGCCAGCTTTAACCCCTTCGCCAGCGCCGCCGTAAACGCCGCCTGGATCGTCGGCCCATCGGCGATCGGGTCGGAGAACGGAATGCCGATCTCGATCAGGTTCGCGCCGGCTTGTTCCATGGCCGGGAGTAGCGCCGCGGTGATAGCCAGATCCGGATATCCCGCGGGGATAAACGGCATCAGCGCCAACTGCTTTTTTTCCCGCAAGGCGGCGAATGTGGAATCGATGTTGCCCATGTGAGCGGGCGATGATACGGCGGGCGCGGAGGCGGTCAAGCAACACGCTGTAGCGTGATGAGACTCACTTATTGCGGACGAGGCTTGATCCCCCGCACCTCGCCCCGCCTTGCCAAAATAGCATCCGCCTTCAGCTTCACCTGCAAGAGCAACCCCTTCCCGTCGCTGCCCTGCGTTTGAAGCAGCAGCGTCTCCTTATCGATCACGCGCTGGGCCTGCGGGTTTTCAATCTGCAGGTCGCCAAGCAGCTTACCGCTCTCCGTGTCGATCAGCGCCCGACCCAGCAGCAGCCATGTGTTTGCATCCACGTAATCCAGCGTCCGCCCGCTGAAATCGCTCGCTGCCCCCGCCGGGTATGGGAGCGTCCGATACGCATGCTCGTGCAAAAGGAACGCATCCCCCGTGCGAAAGCTATACATCACGCCCTTGCCGCTCACTTCGAAATAGGACGCCATCGTCGCCCCACCCTGGCCGTAAGCTACACCCGTCGGCGGAGCCCACGTGCTCAGCGAAACCCAAAGCGTCCTGAGCTCAGATTTCCGCGTCGAGGTCAGGTCCCACAGGTCGATCCCGCCCTTCTCATTCAAAAACGCCGCCACTCCCAACTGCCGCCCGTCCGGGCTGATTGACGGATTGCAAGGCGAATGTTCGAACGCCTTGAGCCGCAGGAACACCACGGTCTGCGGCGTGGCCGCCTTGGTGTTGATCACCTCGATGTCAGGTTGATTGCGCTTGTTCCAAAGCAGGACCAGCGAATCGTTCCATCCGAACCCGAGCAATTCCGGTACGCCGCGCGTCGGGTCGAGCGGCACGATCTTGGTTTCCTTATTCGTCGGCGTGTTCCACAACTGCACCGCCAGCTTGGGGAACGAGACCAGCCGCGCCAACGTCTCGCCGTTGGCGGAAAGGCAGTAGTGCTGCGGCACGCCGGTTTCGACTTCGAATTTCGTCTCCCCTTTCTTTACCAGCGGGCTGCCGGAGAAGAATTGCACCGACTCTCCGGTCGCATCACTGGTGATCGCCGCCGCGACGTTGCCCGCGCCGGGCGTGAAGACCACCCGGGTGGATTTTTCCAATTCCGCAATGACGGAAATTTTCGCGACCAGGGGCGACGTGGGTTCGGTCACATCGACCGTGTGCGTTGCGGTGGGCGCAGTTTGGGTGGTCAGGACCGACCGCGCGGTATTTTTTACCACCGGCGGGATGACCGGCGCGGTGGTCGTGGCTGTGGTGTCCGGAGACGGCACGATCGGCTCGGTCGTCTTGGGCACGTCGATCATGATCGTGGAGTTTGCCGGCTTGGTCGTCCCGCTTTCCTGGGTCGCAGGCTGGGTATCGGGAACGTTCAGGGCCACCGTGGGCTTACGCGGTTTGATCTCAGGACCGGTGCCGATCGGCACGTCCCAGTCGAACGGACCCATCGGGCTGCTCGCGAACTGATTGGTCCCCGAGCGACGGGCGACGGCGGCGAACACCGAGTTGATTCCCAGCAGCCCAACGTAAGCGATCGCAACCGATAGTACGAACGCGCTGGCCGTCCTGACCATCGTCGTGTTCATCTCCGGCGCCTGGATGCGAAAGAGGAACCAGACCGCTCCGCAAGCCATCGCAACACCCAGGCAGGCGCCGAAAATCAGCACGCTGGTGCTGCCACTGGCCTGCCACAATGCCACCGGAACCGTGAAGGCGAGCGTGAAGGCCGCAAAGGCGCGGAGGGTAGGCGTGGGCGGAAGCATGAAGCGATGCTTGCGACCTGCCGAGCGGATCGCCAAATATCCCAACGGGAACATCACGCCCGCGCACAGGGTCATGAACACCACAAACCGCACCAGCCCAACCCAGCCAAAGTCGGTGGTGTTGTATTTGAATGCAGCAAGACTCAACCACCCCAACCCGATCACGATCAGGAACAGCGGGGCCATGCGGTCTAGCGCATCGGCGCCGGGGAAGTCCATCGGGACACTGGGGCGGAGCATCACCACCCGCCCGGCGGACTCTGCGAAATCGAGCATTTGCGCGCTTCCGCTGCGCTCGACCTTGGCGGAAAAGCCCGCGCTGGCATGGCCGAGCTTTCCGGACGAAGCGGCAGCCTTGTTCGACGCCGCCGCGCCGGCAGGTGTCCGCGACTTGGAGGCGGCGGTCACTGGCGCGCCGAACTCATGGGCCTGCTCCCCCATGGTGGAAAGGCCCGGATCATCCCCTTGCGCAGCGTTGGCGGGGATCTCGAAGACCTTTGTGCAATGTTTGCACTTGACCTTTTTCCCCGCCATGGCCGCAGGAGCGTTGTAACGCTTATGGCAATGGATGCATTCGATCGATATGGGCATTGCTGTTCCGCCTTTAAACGCCGATGGCGACCGCTCGGTCCCCTTTCGGCAGGAGACGCAGTCTCAGGGATTCCACTGGACAAATCAAGCGCCATTGAGACGATTTGGTGACGCAAAAGTTCGTCATTTTTTCACACACTGCCATTCATTATCCGGAAGCAGGCCCCGTAGTTACCGCCACATCCAGCAGGGCGGCGCGGGTGGCAGCGACCAGCCGAACACTGGTGAAACGATAATCCGCATTACAAACCGGATGCGCGAGGCCGTGAAGTGTTTCAGAAAATGAGCCGTGAAGCTGAGTCGCAGCGGTTTGGGCGATCAAGGCGGCGGCATTGGCCGGGGTGATGCCGGCGGCCGGTAAGATTTCGATGCGCCCGGCGGCGTGCTGGATCAGGCGGCGGATGAGGTCGGCCCCCGTAGGGGCGGTCGGCTGCTGCCCTGATGTGAGAATTCGCGTAACGCCACAGTCGATTAGCGAATTCAGCGCGGCCAACGGATCGGGTGTCAAATCGAACGCGCGATGAAAAACGACCTGGCAGGATGAGCCAATCTGCCGGAGCAACTCGCTCGTGCGGGGAAGATCGATACTTCGATCCCCATTAAGAAAGCCGAATGCCAGCCCACTCGCGCCATGGGCGAGGAGAAAATCCGCATCGCGCTGCATCGTGAGAAACTCCGCAGCGGAATAGACGAAGCCGCCCGGCCGGGGGCGCAGCATCGCGACGACCGGCAGGGCGACGGCTTCTTTGATTAGATCGAGCGTACCAAGCGAGGGCGTAAGCCCGCCAAGCTCCAGAGCCGAACTCAATTCCAGGCGATCCGCGCCGCCGGCATGTGCGGCCTGGGCGTCGGCGAGGGTCGAGATTGCGACTTCGATCAGGATCGCCATGGCGTCATCATAATCGCATCATCTGATGGTATTATGCTCGCATTCTCATTTCTCGCGAAAGGAAAAGCCATGACTTCTGCGACTGCGAACATGCGTCTGCTGGTCATCACCGCTTTCATTGTCTTCGCCGGGGCTCTTCCCTGCGCTGCGGGGAAGCCGCAGAAGTGGGACGACGTTCCCAAGGCGGTCCAGGAAACGATCCTCAAAAACGGCGGCGCCGCGGGCGGGCCCGTCGATAAGGAACCGGAAGTGAAGGACGGATTGGCCGTTTACGAAGCCGGCGTGAAGGACAAGGACGGAAACGTGCGCGATCTGGTCATCACCGCCGACGGCAAGCTCGTCGAGATCAAGACGGACGACGCCGCCGACCTCGCCGACGAGCGCGCCGCCCGAGCCAAGAAGGTGCTGGCGGGCGTGAAGTTCAGTCACCCGACCGAAATCACCAATCCTTATCTGCCGCTCTCGGCGCTGAAGCAGGACATCCTTGAAGGCATGGAAGACGGCAAGAAAACCCGCGTCGAGCGCACGGCCAAGCCCGAACTCCACAAGACTTTCAAGATCGGGGATCTGTCCATCGAAGCATTCGTCGTCGAAGACCGCGCCTACGAAGACGGCAAGCTCGCCGAGGTGGCGATCGACTACTTCGCCCAGGACGACAACGGCACGGTCTACTACCTCGGCGAGGAAGTGGACGAGTACAAGGACGGCAAAATCATCAGCCACGACGGAAGCTGGATGCTCGGCAAAGACACCCCCGTCCCCGGCATCATCATGCCCGCCAAGCTGAAAGTCGGCGACAAGTTCCGCTCCGAAGACGTCTCAGCCGACATCGGCGAGATCGACGAGGTCATCTCCCTGTCCGAGACGGTGAAAGTTCCCGCTGGCACGTACAAGGACTGCCTGAAGATCAAGGAGTCGCTCGCGGACGGGACGACGGAGTACAAATATTACGCGAAGGGAATCGGGGCGATCCGCGAGATGCCGCACGATGGGGATGAACTGCTGATCTCGCACGAGGCGAAGGTCGCGAAGTAAGAGTTGTTTACGCCGTCGAAATGGATGGATCAGCATCGCGAGATAGCCGCCGCGAATCGGCTCAGCGAGGCCGAGGGATGCCGGCTCGTGATCCGGGCAACGGTAGGTTCCAAAGACCAAATCCATGATCGGTGAGACATTGCCGTAATTGCCGGCGGCGCGGTCGCGGTCGTGGTGCCAGTGATGGAGTTCCGGAGCGCCAATAAGCATGCGCAGTGGGCCAATCGGCAAGCGCACATTGGAGTGGATAAAGATCGCCCACAACCCCCGGAAGCCAGCAAACCATGCCAGCGCTGTAATCGGAAACCCCAGCGCGAAGATCGGCAGGTT
>JAQGHM010000121.1 GCA_028291615.1 Phycisphaerales bacterium
AAGGTAAGCTGCATCGCCGCGACCAAGGCGGAGACGACGATTTGCAATGATGCGGGATGCACAATGAACATCGCGGGGATGTGCCACCGCAGCGACGTGCCGACGCGCGTGCGGCACATTGCGGAACTGATGGCGGAGGCGATGGGGATGAATCCGACGGAATGGTAGGCAAAATGGACAGGCCACATCAACGCGCCGGTTCCAGCAGCAATTCGCAGGTTGGATCGGATTTCGAGCATGACGCACACAGGTACTTCTTAAACCAAGGTATTCACTTAAGTCGCAACTACGGTGTTCTCGTTGGCCACGGTAGCAGGCAGAAGAAACATCAATTCGATTTAGGCTCTGAATCCCCCAAAGTGATCGTCGAATGTAAGTCACACAAATGGACTGTTGGCGATAGAGTGCCCAGCGCCAAATTGGCTGTGTGGAACGAGGCAATGTACTACTTCCATCTTGCTCCAGCTGATTACAGGAAGATACTTTTCGTTATCCATCATCGACGCGCAAGGGATGACGAGAGTCTGCTTGCTTATTATCGCAGGACATACAATCACATGATTCCTGATGGCGTGGAGTTCATGGAATATGACGAGGACACGGGATTGATCATCACGATACCAAAATGACGCTTCAGGCGTGGTAGTGACATTTGCGGTACAATCAGCTGTGAAGGACGCCAATATGCAGAACATCCTCTCCCAGCACATTGAAAGCACGCCGGGCGTTTGCGGCGGCAAACCGCGAATTGCCGGACATCGGATAAGTGTCCAGAATGTTGTCATATGGCACGAGCGGATGGGACTCTCGGCGGATGCGATCGCCGATGAATACGGGTTGACGCTCAGTCAGGTCTATGCCGCACTGGCGTATTACTATGACAATCGCGCGGAGGTGGATGAGTCGATCCGCGCGGACGAGGATTTCGTGGCTGAGCTGAAGAAGGGTGCCCGGTCGAAGATCAAAGAGAAGACCGGTGGATGATCGGATCAAGCTTTACATGGACGAGCACGTTCCGCTGGCGGTGACCGCGGCGCTGCGCCGCCGCGGCATTGACGTGGTGCGAGCTCAGGACGTTGGACTGCATCCCGCGGACGACGACGTACACCTCGCCTTCGCCACCAGCGCGGGTCGCGTGGTGATGACACAGGACGCGGACTTTCTGCGACTCCATGCGTCAGGGACCGGTCACGCCGGCATTGTCTATGCCCCGCAACAGACGCCGATTCGGTATTTAATCCAGACATTAACGATCTTGGTGGACGTTGTGACGCCGAGCGAGATGATTGGTCATGTCGAGTATCTTTAAGGACGTGGATCGGGTTGACCCTTTTTGAAAGGCTCCAATGGCTAAGAAAAAGACTGCGAAGAAGGCTACGAAGAAAGTTGCGAAGAAGTCGACCAAGCGTGCGGCGACTCGCGTAAAGGCGAAGCCGGCGGCGCGGCGGAAGCCTGCGAAGAAAGCGCTGGTTGCTGTTAAAGCGAAGAAGCGCGCCAAGGCGAAGAGCGGCCGGAAGAAGGCTGCTGCGAGCGGGATGAAGATGCCGGCGATGAGCGGTCTGATCCCGGCGGCAGTTGAGGCGGCGAAAAACCTCGCGCACAAGGGGGCAGAGATGATCGGGAGCGTGCTCCCTTCCAGAAGTACGGAGGGGAATGGATCGGAGACGTCGCCGTCGGAGAAGCCGCCGTCGGAGAAGCCGCAATCGGAGACGTCGCCGTCGTAGCGGGCCGCGCTGCCTTTCAAAAATTGTAAAGCGATGCTAGCCGGCTTGCGCGGTTGGGGCCGCGTCGCTACAATCCCGACCATGCCTGAGCCTTCGCTTCGCGCGCCTGTGGCCATTCCGATTCATCCTGGTTCCGCATCGGCGGAGTTCATCGATGAGGCGCAGCATGCGCTGTTTGATTTTCATGGGGTCAGCAGCAAGAACGCGGTGGACGTCCGGCTGAAGAAGTCGGTTAACAAGGCGACGCTGCACCAGTACACGCAGCGGCAGGCGATCATGCCGGATTTGCCGGACCCGGAGGGGTTGCGGACGCTGGCGGGGGACATCAAGCAGCACGCGATCGAGAACCTCGACTACTACCTCGATCAGCTTAAGGCCAACGTGGAGCGGAACGGGGGGCACGTGCACTTCGCCGCGACGGCTGAGGACGCACGGCGGATCATTCTCGACATCGCGCGCAAGGCGAACTGCACGCGGGTGATCAAGAGCAAGTCGATGGCCAGCGAGGAGATCGAGCTGGCGCACACGATGGAACACATGGGGATGGACGTGGTTGAGACGGACCTGGGGGAGTTCATCGTGCAGATCGGCAAGGACAAGCCGAGCCACATCGTCGCGCCGATCATCCACCTGGACACGGCGCAGATCGCAGAGATGTTCAGCAAGCATTTCGGCACGCCGTACAACGATGACCCCAAGTCGCTGGCGGACCAGGCGCGGTTGCATTTGCGGGACAAGTTCCGGCATGCGGATCTGGGGATGACGGGTGGGAATTTCCTCGTGGCCGAGACGGGGCACATCTGCGTGGTGGAGAACGAAGGGAACGCCCGGCAGTCGATCACGACGCCCAAGGTGCTGGTGAGTTTGGTGGGGATTGAGAAGGTGGTGCCGCGGCTGGCGGATCTGGCGGTGATGCTCAAGCTGCTGGCGCGCAGCGCGACCGGGCAGGCGATGACGATCTACACGAGCATCTTCGGCGGGCCTAAGAAGCCGGGCGAGAAGGATGGGCCGGAGCAGTTTCACCTGGTGCTGCTGGACAACGGTCGCAGCGAGATTTTGGCGAGCGAGGAGTATCGGGAGACGCTGCGGTGCATTCGTTGCGGGGCGTGTCTGAATGCTTGCCCGGTCTATCGGAAGATTGGCGGGCATGCCTATGGGTACGTCTATTCGGGGCCGATCGGGGCGCTGATTACGCCGCTGTTCAAGGGGCTGGGGAATTATAAGGATCTGCCGCAGGCGAGTTCGCTGTGCGGGGCGTGCTACGAGGCTTGCCCGGTGAAGATCAATATCCCCAAGCACCTGATCAACCTGCGGCGCGACATCGTCAAACAACACATCAACTCGCGGCCGGAGCGGTTTGTGTATCGGGCGTGGGCGAAGAGCTTGAAGTCGCCGCTGCTGTACGCGATGAGCTGCATGTTCCAGAAGTGGGATTTGCGGCGGCGCGCGAAGGGCAGCGGCTGGGTGAAGAAGCTGCCGTCGGTGGCGGCAGGGTGGACGCAGATCCGCGACATGCCGGCGCCGGCGCGGAAGACGTTTCATCAGATGTGGAAGAAACGGCGGTAATTTGAACATGGCTGAACAAAGCGTGATCGATCGGGTGCGGAAGGCATTGGGGCGGACGGGGCCGTTGAGTGCGGCACCGACGCCGCCGGTGATCCTGGAGCCGTGCACGCGGCTGGTGCATAGCGACATCGGATTGCCCGAGCTTTTTGCGAGCCGCGCGGCGGCGAACAAGATGCATCCGGAGACAGTCGGTGCAGGGGAGGTGGCGGGGCGGGTGGTCGCATTCTTCGTGGCGAAGGGCGTAAAGCGGATCGCGATGCCTGTGTCGGCGGGGCTGGAGAAGCTGGGGATCGCCGCTGCCCTGAAGAAGGCGGGGCTCGAGGTCAAGACGTGGGATCAGATCACGCTGGATGAGCTTTACGACTTTGACGCGTCTGTGACGGACGTGAGTTGGGCGATTGCCGAGACGGGGAGCCTGGTGATCAAATCGAGCGCGCAGCATGGCCGGGCGATCTCGCTGGTGCCGGTCGTCCATGTGGCGATCGTCGAGGCGAAGAACTGCATTGCGGATCTGCTGGATCTGATGGAGATCCTCGGCAAGGAGGGGGTGGGGAACAACGTCAGCATCATCACGGGGCCTAGCAAGACGGCGGATATCGAAGGGGTGCTGGTCACCGGCGTGCACGGGCCGGGGGAGGTGCAGGTGTTCGTGCTGCAGTAGCTATTTCGGGGTGCGGAGGATGACGAGGTAGCCGGCGACGGGTTGGTCGGATTCTACTCTCAGGGTGACGGGGGTGAAGAGTTCTTCGGTGAGGCCGTGGATGGCGGTGACGTGGTGGATGTAGGCTTCGGAGTGGGTGTAGCGGAGGGTTTTATGGTGGAGGTGGAAGCGGTCGCCGGCGCCGGCTTCTACGGTGAAGGCGAGGCGGCCGCCGGGGCGGAGGGCGCGGGTGGCGGCTTGGAGGACGGGGGTGAGGTCGCCTAAGTAGATGAAGACGTCGGCGGCGGTGAGGAGGTCGAAGGCGTTGGGGTTGTCGAGGAGGGTGGCGACGAGGTCACCGACGCCGAGGCGGTCGTAGACGCCGCGGGCCTTGGCTTTTTCAATCATGGCGGGGGAGAGATCGACGCCGGCGAGGGATTTGGCAAATGGGCGGAGGAGCACGCCGCAGAGGCCGGTGCCGCAGCCCAGGTCGAAAATGTCGAGGGGCGGGTCGTCGTCGAAGCGGAGGGCTGCGATAGCCTCTGCGATCAGTTCGGGGACGATGTATTGGAGTTGGTTGCGGAGGTGTTCGTCGAAGGTGTCGGCGTAGCGATCGAAAAGGTTGGCGAGCGGGCCGGCGGGGATTTGCGCGGGGGAGAAGATGCTGGCGTTGGCGGCGAGGGCGTGGTGGAACTCGACGGTGCGGCGGCTGGTGAGCTTGTGTTCGAGGTCGGAGATTGCGGAAGAGAGGGGGAGGGATGATGGGGAGGTGGGGGGATGGGGCGATGGGGGGCCGGAGAGAATCGAGTTGATCAGTTGATCGGCGTCGGAGGCACTTCGCGGAGGCGTGCCCGGCGTTCGGGGGCGGCCTCGCGAGGCTTGGACAGCGTGCGCGAAGGCGGCGGTGGCTTCGGATTGTCTGCCGGCGCGTTCCAGGGCGCGGGCGAGCGCTTGGTGGGCGGCGGGGTAGTCGCCTTTGCTCTTGATGGCTTTTTTGAAGAGTCCGGCGGCGATGTCGAAGTTGCCTGCTTCAAAGTCGAGAGCGCCCAGGGCGTACCAGCCGCGGGCGAGGGTGGGGTCGATCTCCAAAGCCTTGTTGAGAGATTTGCGGACCTGTTGGGCGTCGCCGGCCTGGCGGTAGGCGAGGGCCAGATGGTGCCAGGAGGCGGGGTCGTGCGGATTCTTTTCCAACGCGGTGAGGAAGGCGGCGACGGATTCGGCGGGGCGGCCGGCGGCTAGCTGGGCGATCCCGGCGTACTGGTGGAGCTCGGCGGTGTCGAGGCCGGCGATGTTGGCCTGGCGGAAGGCGAAGGCGGCGGCGGCGGGGTCGCCGGGCTGGCTGCGGGTGAGGTGGGCGAGGCCCCAGGCGAGGAGGGTTTCGGGACGGTCGGGGGCGAACTGGGCTGCGCGCTCGAAGGCGGCGATGGCGTCGGCGGGGCGGCCGGCGTGGAGCAGGGCCATGCCGAGGTTGTGGTGGAAGGCGGGGTCGCTCGGACGCTGGGCGGCGGCGGTTTCGAGCAGGGTGACGGCTTGCGCGGGGCGGCCGGCCTGGAAGGCTAGGACGCCGAGCCAGTGGGCGGCGTCGGGGTGTGCGGGGTTGGCGTCCAACAGGGCGCGGTAACCGGCAGCGGCCTGGCGGAGGCGGCCGGCGCGGTGGTGTTCGAGGGCGATCTGAAATGTGTCGGTGGGCATGTGCGTCTGTCTTAATTATGAGCAGGTGTGGGGCGGGGACAAGTCGATTTGAATAAGCGGACTGAGATTTGGCATGGGGGACTGGAGGAATGGGTGTTCAGAGCCGATGGGATGATGGGAGTGCGTGCTGGGAGTTATCGGTCGAGCAATTCGGGCGGTATGCGGTTGCTGGAGACGTTTCAACACCTGGGCGCGAGCGTGAGCGATGATCCGCTCGCGACGCTGGTGCATTACGTTTGCGGAGACATGCTGGACTGGGCGGGTCCGGCGGGGGGTGAGCTGTGCTGGAAGCGGGCGAGCCATCGGGGGGTGCAGTGGCTGGATAAGATTGCGTTTCCCAAGCGCGAGCAGCGGTACATTTTCTCGCCGCGGTTTGAGATCCGGTTTGACACTGCGTTTGAGGAGACGTTGCGCGGTTGCGCCGAGCAGGTGCGGCGGGAGCCGACCTGGATTACGGAGCCTTACATCCGCGCGATGGTGGGGCTGTATGGGATGGGGTATGCGCATTCGTTTGAAGCGTGGAGCGAGGGGCGATTGGTGGGCGGGGCGTTTGGCGTGCAGCTTGGGTCGATCATGACGTGCGATTCGATGTTCCATCGCGTCAGCAACGCGAGCAAGGCGGCTTATGGGCAGACGCTGGTGCGGTTGCGGGAGCGCGGATTTCGCTTGCTGGATACCAACGGGGTGGTGAGCCATCGGGTGAAGTATGGGGAGGAATGGATGGCGCAATGGCGGTTTGAAGAATTGGTGGGGGAGTGTTTGCGGGAATGGCCTGGGTTGGCGGATTCGCGGGTTGCGCCGCAGGGGTTGCCGTGGGAAGTTCGGGCGGCGCTGCCGGTGCTGCGGGTGGGGCGGGCGGTGGGAAGGCGATTGGGATGGGATGGAGCGCCGGTGAGCTGAACGGAAAATGCGGCCGCTAGGGCGCAAAGAGCGCAAAGAAGAAAAGCCCGCGGTTTTGCGCCGCGGGCGTTTTCGTTGGATGTGATGGGGTTGTTGTTTAGATTGTGTTGACTTTCAGACCGCCGGTGGCGGAGTCGGTGTAGACGAGGTAGAGGTCGGGGGTTTGTGCGCCATTGGTGACGCCGTCGGCGGGGGTGACGTTGCGGCCGCCGCCGGTGGCGTTGGTCTCGAAAGTCCAGGCGCCGCTGGTCTGGCGGTAGGCGAGCATGACGGAGTCGGCGGTCTTGTTGTAGTAGACGATCGCGGGCTGATTGGTATTGTAGGTGAAGGCGAGGTTGGTGTAGAGGCCCTGACTGTTGTGGGAGGCGACAGTGGTGGCGGTCCATTTGCCACGGCTGGAGCGCTCGGAGTATTTGAGGTCGGCGTTGAAGGCGTCGTAGTAGCTGAGGGCGGGCTGGCCGGCGGCGTTGAAGTTGAGGGAGATGTAGCCGCCGCCGCCCTTGGTGAGGCCGTCGGCGGTGGAGAGGGACCAGGAGAAACCGCTTGCCGGTGCCGGGGTAAGGTTCGATGACGAATAGACGTCTTCGGCGTACATGAAGCGGCCGGTGCTGGTGGATTCGAATCCGACCGCGAGCTTATTGGTGGTGGGGTTGATCATCAGCTTCGAGTAGCGGCCGACGTCGCCGGTGGAGGCGATCGTGGAAATGTTCCAGACGCTCCCATCGAACTTGGCGATGCGAAGGTCGCCGCCGTTCTTGTAGTAGTAACTGACGACCGGTTTACCATCGGCGGCGAAGGTGATCGAGGGGTAGTAGCCGACGGTGTTGCGGGAGTCGATGGTGGAGGTGGTCCAGACGCCGGCGAGGTCGCGGTGGGCGTATTTGAGGTCGCCGTTGTTGGCATCGTAATAGGCGGCGTGGAGGTTGCCGGCGGAATCTTCGGCGATCGAGAGGAAGAGGCCGGTGTTGACGCCGGCGTCGACTGTTTCCGCGGTTGAGGCGGTGCCGTCGTCGTTGAAGGCTTGGTATTTCAGCGTCGTGCTGGCGGTATCGTAGTAGATCGCATGCAGGGTTTTGGTATTGGCGTCGAAGACGGTGTCGTTGCTGCTGGCGTTGGGGATCGACATCGGACCGACGGACATCATCGTGCGGTCTTCCAACCCTTCCATCATTCGGCTGCGGGCAGCGAAGGGACGAACCGACTCCCGCGACGAAAGCATGCGCTTCGACATTGGCCACTCCTGTAAGATTGTTTCTATGCGACTGTAGTAAAGACGACGGAGACGGCTCATCATTACTGCCACTGGCCGCGCGCCCCGATTGG
>JAQGHM010000279.1 GCA_028291615.1 Phycisphaerales bacterium
AACTAAGCCGCGGTCTCTACCTCCTTATTCGCGAAGCCACCAACGCCCGCAACCTCGACGCGCTGCTCCCCGTCATTACGCCTGCCAACGCGCGGCGCGTCTGCTTCTGTACCGATGACCGAACTCCGGTAGACTTGCTCGCCATGGGATCGGTGGATCACATGGTGCGCCGCGCGATCGACTTCGGCATCGACCCCCTCGAGGCGATCCGCATGGCGACGCTAAACCCCGCCGAATGGTTTGGCCTGCGCCACGCCGGCGCGGTCGCGCCCGGGCGAACGGCGAACCTGTTCGTCTTCGATGACCTGCGGCGTCCCGAGGCGCGGATGGTTTTCAGCCATGGACGCCTGGTAGCGCGGGATGGCCGCATGATCGCCGACCGCGGATCCGCCAGCACTGCCGGCGTCGCTTCTCCCGTTGGCCGATGTGATGTTAATTGGGAAAAGGTGCGATGGGACGTGCCGGCGCGTCCCGGTCAACTGCGCGTGATCGGTTCGCTCGCGGATCAACTGGTGACCGAGCACCGGCTGATGAAACCAACACTCGCCGGCGGCGTGGCCGTGGCCGATGTTTCGCGCGACCTCCTGAAGATGCTCGTCATCGAGCGGCACAATGGCACGGGAAACTCGGGCGTCGGATTCATCCAGGGGTTTGGCCTCCGCCGCGGCGCAATCGCCGGCACGGTGGCTCACGACCACCATAACCTGGTGACGATCGGCGCTGACGACCTATCGATGAAATCCGCCGCGCGGGCGGCGGCGGCGATGGGCGGTGGACTCGCCGTCGCGGTGGGCGAAAACATCGTCGCGCGACTCCCGCTGCCGGTAGGGGGGTTGATGAGCGACCGTCCGCTAACCGAAGTTGCCGACGGATACGCCAGAGTCGTGGCAGCGGCGCGCGAACTCGGCTCGCCGCTGGCCGATCCACTCATGGCGATGAGCTTCATGGCCCTCGAAGTGATCCCCGCGTTGAAGCTCACCGATCAGGGCCTGGTCGATGTGGAGCAGTTCAAGATCGTGAACCTGTTTACCTGAGGCAGCCGCGATGCGAAGCGTCAATCAACTTGTCCACACCCGCACGCGCGTCGGCCGCCGCCACGCCCTGATGCCGCTGGAGGGATACCCGCCCTCGCGCCTGCCCACTTGGCCCGACGCGCAGGTGAAGGTGCTGGCATCGCCGGCGCTAGGGGCGCAGTTCGTCCAGTACCTGATTGACCTCCCCACCGGCAAGCGCGGCTCATTCGCCGCCGAGGCGGGACTTGAAACCTTCTTTCACGTCCTCTCAGGTTCGGGCCAGTTCCAGGACGGCGCGGGCAAAAAGATGGCCATCGCCCCGGGGCATTTCGGACTTACGCCCCCCGATACATCGACGACGTTCATCGCGGCTGACGCGCTGCGCCTGCTCGTGCTCCGCAAGCGTTACGAGTCGGCCCCGGGCGTCGCCTTGTTCCGCGGCATCTACGGAAATGAGGCCGACGTCCCAAAGCAGGTGTGGGCGGAGAATCCTCATTCGCTCCTGCAAACGCTGATCCCCGATGAACTGACCTTCGACATGGCCATGAACATCTTCACGTTTGATCCCGGCTTCGGCCTGCCGGTCGTCGAGACGCATGTGATGGAGCACGGCCTCTTCTTCCTCCAGGGGAAGGGCCTCTATTACCTCGAAGACCGGTGGATGGAAGTAGAGGCCGACGACTTCATCTGGATGGGCCCCTATTGTCCGCAATCGTTTTACGCGACGGGGCCCGCGCCCGCGCGATACCTTTACTACAAGAACGTGAATCGAGACGTGGCGATTTAAATCTGTTCACCTCTGACAACGGATCATGCATGGAAAGAATTTACCGTGACGCCGACGTGGACGCGTCGATCCTCAAGGGCAAGACGATTGCCGTAATCGGGTACGGCATCCAGGGCAAGGCCCAGGCCGCCAACTGCCGCGACAGCGGTTTCAAAGTGATCGTCGGTTGCCGCGGCAAAGACGAAGGCAGCGCCAGCCGCGATCAAGCCAAGTCCGATGGCTTCGAGTCCATGAACGTCAGCGATGCGACCAAACGCGCCGAGGTCCTCCTGATCGAACTGGCCGATCCCGTGCAGCCGGCCGTCTACAAGAACGAGATCGCCCCGCACCTCCGCGCCGGCCAAACGCTCTGTTTCTGTCACGGCTTCTCCGTCCTCTACGGACAGATTCAACCGCCAAAGGACGTGAACGTCGTCCTCTACGTGCCCAACGCGCCCGGCGCGTTCGTGCGCGCGAAGTACCAGAAGGGTGAAGGCGTCTACGGCTGCATCAGCGTCGATCACGACGCCACCGGCAACGCGAAGGAGATCGTGCTCGCCATCTCCAAAGCCGTCGGTTCCACGCGCGCCGGCGTCGTCGAAATGACCTTCCAGCACGAGACTGAGGGGGATAATTTCGAGGAACAGATCCTCTACGGCGGCGCGATCCACCTCATGCGCGCCTGCTTCAACGTGATGGTCAAAAACGGATACCCCCCCAGCTTCGCCTACGCCAAGGCGATCCGCAGCCTGCGCAGCGTGATCGACGTCATGGACGAGAAGGGGATCGAAGAATACCTGACAAAAGGATGCAGCCGCACGTGCGAGTTCGCCGTGCGCAGCCGCGGCCCGCGCGTCATCAATGTCCAAGAGATCGAGCGCATCTTCGCCGAAACCGAGGCCGGCCTCTTCGCACGCGACTGGATGCAGGAGTGGTCATTAGGCATGCCGCAACTGCACCGCCTCCGCCGCACGGCGCGCGAGAGCGAGATGGAAAAGACCGGCACCGAGTGGCGCAAGGAATTCGGGAAGTAATCAAGTTCTGAAACGTTTAGCGGCGTGCCCGAAGGGCCGCTGGTTCTCATGCCCATCAGCATCAACCGAATCCGCTCCAACATCCAGGCCATCGCCCGGTGCACCGCTACCCCGGGCCAGGGCGCCACGCGCCCCACCTTCTCCCCCGCCTGGGCCGACGCCCGCACCTACGTGATCGCCCAAGCCGAAGCAGCCGGCTGCGCCATCCGCACCGACGCCGCCGGCAATCTCCACGCACGTCCGAAATCCGTCGCCTGGGACGCCCCCGCCTGGCTCGTCGGCTCCCACATCGACACCGTCCCCCACGGCGGCGACTTCGACGGTGTCGCCGGCGTCGTAGTCGGCCTCGAAATCCTCCGCGCCGCCCGCGATGAAAATCTCGCCGGCCTGCCGGTCGAACTCATTGTCTTCGCCGAAGAAGAAGGCCCCACCTTCGGCCTCGGCATGATCGGCAGCCGCCTTTGGGTCGGCGACCTCGGCGAACCCGCGCTTCGCGGGTTGAAGAACGCGCAAGGGCAATCGTACATCGAAGCCGGCCGCCCCTTCGGCGTCGACCCCACCGGATTCGCCGCCGACCGCCTCGATCCATCGCGCTACCTTGGCCTGATCGAGGTACACATCGAGCAGGGCCCGGGGATGTGGCGGCGCGACCAGCGTCTGGCGGTGGTCGGAGCGATCGCGGGCCGCAGGCAATACGCCATCACTGTGCACGGCGAGGCGAATCACGCCGGGGCGACTGCCACTGAGGATCGTCGCGACGCGCTCTACGCGGCGGCAAACATCATCGTCATGCTGCGGTTGATGGCATTGACGGAGAAGCCCGGTCCTCTGCGGACCACCGTCGGTCGCCTGGTGAACCACCCGAACGCCGTCAACGTCATCCCGGAACGGACCGAATTTACCGTGGACATGCGCGCCCCCGACGACGCCACGCTCGACACCGCCGATCACCACCTTCGTTCGCTCGTCGAGCGCATCGCAGAGCGCGACGCGGTTCGCGCCCAGATCGAGCAGACCGAACACGCCCCCGCGCGACCCATGAACGCGCGACTCGTCGCCGCGTTGTCTCGCGCCGGCGGCGACTTGCCCGTGACGATCAGCGGCGCCCTCCACGACAGCGCCATCCTTGCCCCCCACATTCCCACCGCGATGCTCTTCATCCCCAGCAAAGACGGCATCAGTCACAACCCCGCCGAGTTCAGCCGCATTGAGGACATCGCCGCCGCTGCCGCCGTCGTCGAGAATCTCATCCGCCAGCCAACGCCCGCCCGCCTCAGCGCGATGGAACATGAAGCATTCATCGCCACCTGCGGACCGATCTTCGAACATTCTCCATGGATCGCCCAGCGCGCCTGGACGCTTCGACCCTTCGCCTCCATCTCAGACCTCCACGAAAAACTCTGCAACATCGTCGCCTCGGCCGCACCCGATGAACAACTCGCCCTCATCCGCGCCCACCCCGACCTCGTCGGCCGCCTAGCCCGCGAAGGCCGTCTCACGCGTGAGTCCACCGCCGAACAAGCCGCCGCTGGCCTCACCGCACTCACCGAGCAGGAAGCTGCCCAGTTCGAGCGCTACAACCAGGCCTACCGCGACAAATTCGGCTTCCCCTTCGTCATCTGCGCCCGCGAAAACAAGAAGGAAGCCATCCTCGCCGCCTTCCCGCAGCGCCTCCAACACGACCGCGATTGCGAGATTGCCACCGCCCTGCAGGAAATTTGCAAGATCGCCCGCCTCCGTCTGGCGAGCGCGATCTGGGAGGATTGATCCACGGTGCCCGAGAAGATCACCCTCAACACCTACGGCAAGTCAAACGTGCGGCTGACCAAGGTCACGCGCCACGTAGACCGTCACGACCTGACCGAACTCTCCGTAGACATCACGCTCACCGGCAATTTCGAGCGATCCTACACCCACGGCGACAACAGCAACGTCGTCGCGACCGACTCGATGAAAAACACCGTTTACGTCCTCGCCAAAACCCACCCGCTCGACAGCCCCGAATCCTTCGCGCATCACTTGGCCGAGCACTTCGTCAAAACCTACGCGCAGGTAAAGGGCGCCGAAGTGAGCATCGAACAATCCGCATGGCGGCGGATCGACGTTGCCGGTCGCCCGCATCCCACCGCCTTTGAATCCGCCGGCGCAGAACTCCGAACGACGATGGCCTACTTCGGCCAGCGTGACGCCCGCCCCGCGGCTCACTTTATCCAAGGTGGCCTCGCCAAACTCCTGGTCCTCAAGACGACCGACTCGGCCTTCACCGGCTTCGTCCGCGACGCCTACACCACCCTCCCCGAAACCCGCGACCGCATCCTCGCCACCGAGGTCTCGGCGACATGGACATACAACGACGACGATCGCAAGCCCGACTACAACGCCGCCTTCACCACCATCCGCACGGCGCTCCTCGAAACCTTCGCCCGCCACAAAAGCGACGCCGTTCAGCAGACCCTCTACGACATGGGCATCGCCGCGCTCGCAGCCGAGACTTCCATCAGCGGCATCCACCTCCTCATGCCCAACAAGCACCGCGTCCCCTTCAATTTGAGGCCCTTCGGCATGGAATTCGAAAACGACATCTTTGTGACGACGTCTGAGCCTTCAGGCGAGATCAGCGCCCTCATCGAGCGGGAGAAATAACCATGGCCGCCAGGCTCACCACCCACGTCCTCGACACCGCCTGCGGACGCCCCGCGCGCGGGATGAAGGTCGAGTGTTACCGCGTCCTGCCGGCCGGCGTCGCAATGCTCGCGCAGACCGTGACGAACGAAGACGGCCGCACCCCCTCGCCATTGCTGAGCGGCACGGCCATGATCGCCGGACCCTATCGCCTGCTCTTTCACGTCGGTGAATACTTCGCAGCCGGCAAACATCCCGACGCGCGGCGGTTTCTCGACATCGTCCCGATCCAGTTCACCATCGACGATGTCGCCCTGGCCTATCATGTGCCGCTGCTAGTGTCGCCGTGGGCCTACAGCACGTATCGCGGGAGTTGAGCGAAATGCCCTGGGACCTGTTGATCCGCGGAGGAGAAGTCGTAACGCCCACTGGCGTCCGCAGGCTCGACGTCGCCATCGAGGACGGCTCAATCGTCGAGTTAGCGCCCGACCTCATCGGCCAATCGCGCGAGACGATCGACGCCACCGGCCTCCACATCTTCCCCGGCCTGATCGACCCTCACGTCCACTTCAACGAACCTGGTCGAACCGAATGGGAAGGCTTCGCGACCGGCTCCGCGGCACTGGCGGCCGGCGGCGGCACCTGCTTCTTCGACATGCCGCTGAACGCACACCCGCCCACACTGGACGGCGAAAGCTTCGACCTGAAGCTCGCGGCTGCAGAACGGTCCAGCCGCACCGATTTCGCGCTCTGGGGCGGGCTCACGCCGGACAATCTCGACAAGATGGAAGAACTCGCCGACCGCGGCGTTATCGGCTTCAAGGCCTTCATGTCAAGCAGCGGCATCGACGACTTCGCGCGCGCCGACGACCTGACCCTTTATCGCGGCATGAAGATCGCCGCGAAGCTCGGCCTGCCCGTAGCGGTCCACGCCGAAAGTGAGGAGATCACCGCGCGACTCTCCTCCGAAATTCGCGCCCGCGGTGGGCGCGGCTGGCGCGACTACCTCGCCTCTCGCCCGATCGTCGCCGAAGTGGAAGCCACCCAGCGCGCCATCACGCTCGCCGCCGAAACCGGCTGCCGCCTCCACGTCGTACACGTGAGCAACTCGCGCTCCAGCGAGTTGGTTCGACTCGCCGCCAGCCATTCCGGCGCGAACGTCACCTGCGAGACCTGCCCGCACTACCTGACCTTGACCGACCACGACCTCGAGCGCCTGGGTGCACCGGCCAAATGCGCACCGCCGCTGCGCACCGCCACCGATGTCGAGGAACTGTGGCAGGACCTGGCAGACGGAAAGTTCGCGTTCATCGCCTCTGATCACTCCCCCGCACCCGCCTCGATGAAAACCGGCGATGACGTATTCACCATCTGGGGCGGCGTCGCCGGCATACAATCGACGCTCTCCATCCTGCTAAGTCGTACTCCGCGGCTGCTGCTGCCGCAGGTTGCCGAACTGACCGCCGGCCACGTCGCTAGCCGCTTCGACCTGCCGCGAAAAGGGGCGATCGCCGTTGGCAACGACGCCGATCTGGCAATCGTCGATGTGAACGCATGCTATGAGCTGACGCGCGACATGCTGCTCGACCGCCACAGGCTTAGCCCATACGTCGGGCGCACGTTCCACGGGGTTGTTCACCGCACAATTGTGCGCGGCTCGACCGCGTTCCGCGACGGCAAATCAGTCGGTGAATCGCGGGGAAGGCTGATTCAGCCCCGAAGAGAACCACAACGGAGCGGATCGCATGCGTGACCATGTATTGTTGTACTTGAACGGCCGAGTGCTGCGCATCTCCGGCGACGACGCCTTCCTAACCCTCGCCGAATACCTCCGCCGCCGCCAGAACCTGACTGGCACAAAAATCGTCTGCGCCGAAGGCGACTGCGGCTCTTGCGCCGTCCTGATCGGCCGACCGGCCCAAGGCGCAATGCGCTACGCCGCCGTCACCTCCTGCATCCAACTCCTCTTCCAACTCGACGCCTCCCACGTCGTCACCGTCGAAGGCCTGCGCGACGGCCAACAGCTCAATCCGATCCAGCAAGCCATGGTCGCCTGCCACGGCGCTCAATGCGGTTTCTGCACCCCCGGCTTCGTCGTCTCCCTCTACGACCTGATGCACGACGGCCGCACCGTCGACGCCCAATCCATCTGCCGCGGCCTCGTCGGCAACCTCTGCCGCTGCACCGGATACGATTCCATCGTCCGCTCCGCCCTCACCGCCGATCGCCAAAACCTCAAACCGCTCGACGCCCTCTACCCGCCCGGCCCGCTAATTGAGGCGCTCGAACAATCGCAATCACAGGAAGTGCTGATTGAAACCCCGTCGTGCCGCTACTTCAAGCCCACCACGCTAGACCGCGCCGTCCACTTCCGCGCCGACAACCCCAACTGCACCATCATCGCCGGCGGCACCGACCTCGCCGTCGTCCACAACAAGCGCATCCGCGAAATCACCGCCGCCCTCAGCACAACCGCGCTCGCCGAACTCAACATCTGCCGCCGCGACCCCGACGCCCTCTACATCGGCGCAGGAGCAACCTTAACCGCGCTCGAACAAGCCGCGCTCACACACCTGCCCGAGCTAGGCCGCTTTCTCGCCTGGTTCGGCTCACCCCTGATCAAAAACGCCGGCACGCTCGCCGGCAACCTCGTCACCGGCTCCCCCATCGGCGACACGCTCCCCGCCCTGATCGTCCTGGGCGCGGAGATCGACGTCGCCGGCCTCACCGGCACACGCCGCATTCCCATTGCCAATTTCTACAGCGGATACCGCAAAACCGTCCTCGCCCCAGACGAACTGCTCACCGGCGTGCGCATCCCGCTCCCGCTCACAACGTCCCACGAAATCTTCAAACTCTACAAAGTCTCCCGCAGAAAAGATCTCGACATCTCCAGCTTCAGCGCCGCCATCTGGCTTCGCCGCCAATCCCCCGACGGCCCGATCGACGACATCCGCATCGCGCTAGGCGGCGTCGGCCCCATGGTCCTCCGGCCAACCCGCGCCGAAGAATCGCTGCGCGGCCAGCAACCCACGCTCGACCTCTTCGAACGCGCCGCCAACCTCGCCGCCGCCGACGTCACCCCCATCACCGACGTCCGCGGTTCCGAAGCCTACCGCCGCGCCCTGGCCAGCAACATCCTCCTCAAATTCTGGCACGAAACCTTCGGCACTCCACAACCCGATCGCAACGAAAATAGCAACGGTGACGGACCCAACGGTCATCCCACCGCACCCAATCACGCCGGGGCAGAGCGCCGGGAGCTCCGCGACCAGAGCGCCGCCCCGGATCCCGCCCTCGCGCCGCCAACCGGAGTCCCCCAATGACCCGCGCAATCGGAAAAGACATCCCTCACGATTCCGCCGCCACCCACGTCACCGGCGAATCGGTCTTCCTCGACGACCTCCCGCCCCTCGCGGGCGAACTGCTCGCCGGCATCGTCCCCAGCCCCGTCGCCCACGGTCGCATCCGCCGCCTCGACCTCTCCGCCGCCCGCAACATCCCCGGCGTCCACGCCGTCCTAACCGCCGCCGACATCCCCGGCCACAACGCCTTCGGCCCCGCCGTCAAAGACGAACTGCTCATCGTCGAAGACGAAGCCGTCTTCCTCGGCCAGCCCCTCGCCATCATCGCCGCCGAAACCCCCGCCGCTCTCGAACAGGCGCGCCGCGCGGTCATTGTGGAAATGGAAGAACTCCCCAAGCTCCTCACGATAGACGAAGCCATCGCCGCCGCCTCCTTCCTCGGCTCCCATCGCAAGCTCGAACGCGGCGACGTCGCTACTGCATTCGCCTCCGCCCCACACACCCTCTCCGGCGAGCTGCACATCGGCGGCCAGGAACACTTCTACCTCGAATCGCAAGTTGCCATCGCCATCCCCGGCGAGCAGGGCCAGATGACCGTCCACTCCTCCACCCAGCACCCAAGCGAGGTGCAGATGATGGTCGCAGAGGCGCTGGGCGTCCCCTTCAATCACGTCGTCTGCATCTGCAAGCGCATGGGCGGCGCATTCGGTGGCAAGGAAACCCAAGCCGCGCATCCCGCGATGATCGCCGCCATCCTCGCCGCCCGCACCCGCCGCCCGGTCCGCTTCGTCAACACCAAGGACGACGACATGCGCTTCACCGGCAAGCGCCACCCCTTCAAGGCCGTATACAAGGCCGCCTATACCGACGATGGCCGCATCACCGCCCTCGACGCCCAGCTCTACTCCAACGGTGGCTGCTCCACCGACCTCTCCTTCGCCGTCCTCGAACGCGCGATGCTCCACTCCGACAACGCCTATTACCTCCCCGCCGTGCGCATCACCGGCCGCGTCTGCAAAACCAACCTCCCCAGCAACACCGCCTTCCGCGGCTTCGGCGGCCCCCAAGGCGTCGCCATGATCGAAACCATCATCGAAGAGATCGCCGCGACCCTGAACATCGACGCCCTGGACATCCGCCAACGCAACGTCTATTCCGACCCCATCGAAAACGGGCTAGCCGCTTCAGCGGCTAGCAGTTCCGCAAGAAACATCACCCCCTACGGCCAGCTCGTCCGCAACAACACGCTCCCCGAGCTCTTCAACACCCTCCGCGCCGACTGCGCCTACGACGCCCGCCGCGCAGAGATCACCCGCTTCAACGCCGCCTCCCCCACCCACCTCCGCGGCATGGCCCTCTCCGCCGTCAAGTTCGGCATCTCCTTCACCCGCCGCACCATGAACCAAGCCAACGCGCTCGTCAACATCTATCAGGATGGCTCGGTAATCGTCAGCACCGGCGCTACCGAGATGGGCCAAGGCGTCTACACCCGTATTCGCCAGATCGTCGCTGACGAATTGGGCATCGCCTACGCCGCGGTCGTCGTCGCCCCAACCAGCACCGACAAGAACAACAACACCTCCCCCACCGCCGCCTCCAGCGGCACTGACCTCAACGGCGCAGCCGCCGCCGACGCCTGCCTCCGCCTCCGCGCGCGCCTCACCGCCGTCGCCGCCGGCATGCTCGCCCGCCCCGCGGACGGCCTCCCCGCCGAGCCAGACCGCATCCGCTTCGAGGACGGCCAAGTCTTCGACACCCGCGCCCCCGACCACGTAATCCCCTTCGCCAGGGTCTGTTGCCAGGCGTACGAACAGCGCATCAATCTCGGCGAGCGCGGCTTCTACATCACCCCCGGCGTCGATTTCAACCGCGAGACCGGCCGCGGCTCACCCTTCCTCTACTTCACCAACGGCGTCGCCTGCAGCGAAGTCTTGATCGACCGCTTCACCGGCGAACTCGCCGTCACCCGCGTCGATCTTCTGATGGACCTCGGCAAATCGATCAACCCCGGCATCGACCGCGGCCAGATCATCGGCGGCTTCATCCAAGGCATGGGGTGGGTTACCGCCGAGCAACTGGTCTACGGCCCCGCCGGCCAACTCCTCTCCAATTCCCCCACAACCTACAAAATACCCAATATCTCAGACGTCCCCCCGATCTTTAACGTCACCCTCCTCCCCAACCCCAACAACGAAGTCAGCCTCTATCGCAGCAAAGCTGTAGGCGAACCGCCGCTTTTGCTCGGCCTCAGCGTCTGGCTCGCCGTAAAGGACGCACTCTCCGTCGCGGGCGCGGCAACCGGACTATCTCTTCCCGCAACGGGTGAACAGATCCTGCTCGCGCTGGCCGCCGCAGCGCAAATGCGAACTCCACAGCCTGTATCGACTTAGCGAATCATCACTCCGCGCGCGGTTCTAACCGCACATTCAAACGGTCTTCACACCACTTCGATACCGTCCCCGGCTCGGACCGGTCAACCGCCTATCTTCGCGTCCGGAATTTCCCGACCGTGGCGCGGCGTTTGATATACCGAGCTTATAGAAGAATAACGTCGTGTTTTGTGCCTGATGCAAGGGCAATCAGGTGTGCGGCGTTCGGAAATTGCGCAGTCCACTGCGCGTCAACAAGCCCCGAGGGGCAGGAGAGAAGATGCGAAAATTTGTCTGTTCGATTCCAAGGGTCGTTTTGGGTATCAAAAAGGCAAGGTTGAAGATTGGGCTGGCGCTGCTCGCCGCGGTGGCGATATTCGCCCCGCAAGGCCGCGCCGCGATCGTGATTAACGAGGTCTATCCTGGTGGTGGGAGCGCCGCCGCTGGCACCACCTACATGCGGGACTTCGTCGAGTTATTTAACACCGGCGCAACCCCGGTGAGCCTCGACGGATTTAAGCTTCAATACGCGTCGGCCACAGGCGCCTTCACCAACGCGGTCTTCTCGTTCGGCCCGGGTTCGATCATCGGGGCGAACGATTCCCTACTCATCGTCACTGGCAACGCCGGCACAGCCGGGGCCACGTTGGCCGGCACGCCTACCGACGGCACGAACGGTACAATCTCTGGCGCCAGCCTTTCGGCGACCAACGGGGCGGTTCGCCTCATTGACGGGAGCAGCACCGTCATTGACCTGGTTGGTTACGGAACGGCCGTCAATTTCGAGGGCACGGCCGCCCCGTCACCCGCGGCCGGCAATCAGCAGTCGCTGGCGCGCAATGATATTACGCATGCCGACTCGGGCGTGAACTCCGCCGACTTCACTGCCGGCACCCCGACCCCAAATCCCGGTACCACCTCCACCGCCGTGGCTGCACCGGTTCCCGAGCCGACGAGCGTTTGCCTTCTTGGTTTGGCGGCTGTCTTAGGCGTCTCTCGCCGTCGCCGCCGAGCTTGATAAGCAGTGATCCAAAGAATCCTTCGCACCGCTCTCGGCTCCTTAAAGCCGAGAGCGGTTGTATTTCATGCGCGTCCCCGGATTCCGTTCCTGCAAATCCACGCCCCCCACCAACAAAAAAAGCCCCGCCATTTCCGGCGGGGCTTCTGTTCAATCCAATCGTTCAAAAACCAAGATTGCGCCATCCAGGACTTGAACCTGGAACCCGCTGATTAAGAGTCAGCTGCTCTGCCAATTGAGCTAATGGCGCTTCACCCGCGTTGGGCGGTGAACTTTATCCGCTGCCCCAACCTTGTCAAGTCGGCCACCGACCCGCTGGACGCAACGAAAACCAGCCGTCGCGGTACTCTGCGTGTGCCTCAAAGAACCATTTGCACTGTTACCGTTCTCACCCTCTGCGCCGCGGCTGCCGCACTCTTCGCCGGCTCTCCGGGCGGCGAACTTGCCCAGCAGAAGCCGAAGTACCACATCAAGGAAATCCCGCCTGCCCCCGTTCGGACCGCCGACGAGGAGTTGAAGACCTTCAAGCTCCCCCCTGGTTTCCGCATCGAGTTGGTCGCGTCTGATCCGATGGTCGAAGAGCCCATCGCCCTCACCTTCGATCCCGACGGCCGCATCTACGTTGTCGAGCTTCGCGCCTACATGCCCGACATGCAGGGCACCGGCGAGCTTGACCCGATCGGCCGCATCGTCCGCCTCGAAGACACCGACGGTGACGGCAAGCCGGACAAGCGCACCGTCTTCCTCGATAAGCTCTCGATCCCCCGGGCCGTCAGCCTCGCCGGTGACGGCGTCCTCGTCGCCGAGCCGCCCAACGTCTGGTTCTGCCGCGACACCAACGGCGACGGCGTCTGCGACGAGAAGACCGCCGTCTTTACCGACTTCGGCTCGAAGAATCCCAACCCCGAGCACATGGCGAACGGCCTCACCTGGACGCTCGACAACTGGTACTACAACGCCGACTGGGCGGCGCGCTTCCGCTTCTCCAAGGGCAAGTTCCTCCGCGACGGCGTCGCCGCCCGCGGCCAATGGGGCATCGCCCAGGACGACGTCGGCCGGCTCTTCTACAACTCCAACAGCTCGATGCTCCGCTGCGACCTGGTCCCCGCGCAGTACCTCACGCGCAACCCGTACTTCGCCTCCCCGCCCGGGGCAAACGTCGCCATTGCGAAGAACAATGTCTATCCCAACCGCGTCAACCCGGGCGTCAATCGCGGCTACACCGAGGACGTCAACCTCGAAGGCAAACTGCAACGCGTCACGGCATCGTGCGGCCCGACGATCTATCGCGGCGACCAGTTCCCAGTCGAGTTCCGCGGCAACGCCTTCGTCTGCGAGCCCGCTGGCAATCTCATCTCGCGCCAAGTGCTTTCGCAAAACGGCCTGAACATCTCCGCCAAAAGCGTCCAACATGACGGCGTCGATTTCCTCACCTCCACCGACGAACGCTTCCGCCCGGTCAGCACCTACACTGGCCCCGACGGCGCCCTCTACGTCGTCGACCTCTACCACGGCATCCTCCAACACCGCGCCTACCTCAGCGCTTACCTGCAAGACCAGGTGAAGCGGCGCGACCTCGACAAGAACAACGGCCACCACGGCCGCATCTGGCGCATCGTCCACGAATCCGCCAAACCCACGCCCCAGCCGCGCCTCGCCAAGGCGTCGTCGGACCAGCTCGCGCAGCATCTCCTGAACGCCAACGGCTGGTGGCGCGACACGAGCCAGCGCCTGCTCGTCGAGCGGCAGGATGCGGCTGTGGTCCCGGCGCTGGAGCGGATCGTCGGCGGCGAAACGCCGGGCGTCACGCCGCTCGCCAAGGTCCATGCCCTGTACACGCTGCAAGGGATCGACAAGCTGGACGATGACGTCCTCGCGGGCGCGATCAAGGACGCCGACCCGCGCGTCCGCGTCGCGGCCATGCGCGTCGGCGAGGTGCTGGTCCGCAAGCACATCGGCTCGGCGATCGTCGAAGCGATCCAGGGCCTGACTCAGGATGCCGATCCGAGCGTGCAGTTGCAGGTGCTTGTGATGGCTTCGCCTGACGTGCCGGAGCTGGTGCCGACGGGGAACAAGATCCTGGCGGCGCACCTGACTGATCCGCTCTTCCGCTCGGCGGCCATCGCCGGGGCGGCGGGGCGCGAGCTTGAAGTGCTGCAATCGCTGCTGACCGACAAGGCCTTCGCGGCCAGCGCGCCGGGGCAGAGCGAGTTGCTCAACGATCTCGCGGAATGCGTCATCCGCGGGCGCAGTCCCGATCGCATTGAAAAGCTCTTCGAGCTCGTCGCCTCCCAGGCCAAGACCCGCGAAGAGGCCATGCTCGCCGGCATTGTCGAAGCCGTGGCGCCGCCCTCGTCCAACGGCAAAGGCAAGCCCGTCGTCACGCCGCGCCGCCTTCGCCTGCTCCGCGCTCCCGCCGGTCTGGCGACGCTGCACAAAAGCTCAGACAGGAAGGTGATCGATCTTGCGAAGAAGGCCGAAGAAGGCCTGAGCTGGCCCGGCAAGCCCGGCGACAACACCCCGCCATTGACGCCCCTGAGCGCCGAACAACAACAAAGCTTCACCGCCGGTCGCGAGACCTTCGGACAGATCTGCGCCCAGTGCCACCAACCGTCGGGCCTCGGCCAGGAAGGCGTTGCCCCGCCGCTGGTGGACAGCGAATGGGTGCTCGGCCCACCCGACCGCCTGGCGCGCATCGCGCTTAACGGGGTTCACGGGCCGATCAAGGTGGGTAAGAAGACATCGGACCTGGAAATGCCGGGGCTTTACGCGCTGCCGGATGACCAGATCGCATCGGTGCTGACTTACGTCCGCCGTGAGTGGGGTCATGAAGGCACGCCGGTCTCGATCGATCTGGTCGCCAAGGTTCGCAAGGCCAGCGCGGACCGGGGGCAGACGCAGTGGACGGCTGACGAACTGCTGCAGATCAAGTAGCGCAATGGAAGTAGAAACAACGAAAGCGAGGATCGAGATGTCACGTTGGTGTGCATTGATTGCCGTGTCGCTGTGTCTATTGGCGCCCGCCGTTCGCGCCGCGGATGCCGCGGGCTTCTCGTTCGACGACAAGGCCGACCAATATCTTGACGTGCTCCTCGACGGGAAAATCGTCGCGCGCTACATGTACGCGCACGATACGTCCAGCAAGGAGAAGCGCATCGAGACTTACAAGCCGTACCTCCATGTGTTCGACGCCGAAGGCAAGGCGCCGATCACGCAGGGGGTGGGCGGGAAGCAGTTCCCGCACCACCGCGGCATTTACATTGGCTGGCAGAAGCTGGGGTACGAAGGGAAGAAATACAACTTCTGGGAGATGGCGGGTGGCGACATCGTCCACGCGAAGTTCAGTAACCAGAAGGCTGACGGCGAGATGGCGACGTTTACTTCCGGCACGCGATGGCTGCCCACCGGGTCGGATAAACCCGTCATCGAAGAAGAACGCACACTGACCTTTCGCCGCGCCCCCGCCCCGGCGCGGCTGATCATTGACTTTACCTCGACGCTGAAGGCACCCGACGGCGACGTCGCCCTTGAAGGGGACCCGGAGCACGGCGGCGTGCAGTACCGCCCGGCTGGTGACATTTCCGCCAAGGAAACGACGTATCTCTACCCCGTTGAGAAGGCCGACGCTCGTAAAGACGTGGATTACCCCTGGGTCGGTGAGACTTACATGCTGAAAGGTAAGAAATACAGCGTGGTCGAGATGAGCTCGCCGGAGAATCCCAAGGGGACTCGCTGGTCGGCATATCGGGACTACGGGCGGTTTGGCGCCTATCCGAAGGCCAGCGTTAAGTCCGGCGAGTCGCTGACGGTCAAGTTCCGATTTTTGATTGCCGACGGGGAGATGCCGGCGGTTGGTTTCATCCAGAAGATTGACGATCAGTTTACGGGCACGACCAGCCCTCCCCCCAAGACTACTGTAAAGCCGGCTGAAGGGGCTAAGGCTCCCACTCCCAAGAAGGCCGCTGCGGCTAAATGAGGAGGGGGCATTGGCGATGGCGGGGCAGGTGATGAACGCTAAGGCGACGAGTACGCCAAGGAGGAGGAGAGGGAGGATGGGGTTTTGGGTTTGGGTGGGTTTGATTGTCGGCTGGGTTTGATTGCCGATTGCTAATTGCGGATTGCCGATTGGAATCGCGGGTTCGGTGGGTTTGTTTGGTAATGCGTGATTGCTGTGATCGTCGATTGCGGATTGCGGGTGGGTTGGAGGGGGTGGCGCGGGGGGTGTGTAGGCGCGTTCTCTAGGGCAGGTTTCTTCGGGGGTGGTGGGGCGGGTGTCGTGGTGTTTTTTGAGGTGGTCGTAGTGGCGGAGTAGGCGCAAAAAGGCGTTTTGCAGGCTGCGCTCGTAGCGGTTGAAGAGGGTGAAGGGGTTGGCGTTGTCGTGGGAGCAGAAGGCTTGGGCTAGGGTTTGGCAGGGCGGAGGGGGGGAAGACGGGGACGAGGATGGAAGATGGAGGATGGAGGATGGCGGGGGAGGGTCAATGTCTGACGGCGCGTCGGCGTCATCGGGGATGGGTGGGGGGAAGCGGTGGTGGGTGATTTGCGCGAAGATTTCCTGTTCGGTGTGGGGGAGTCTTCGGAGGCGCCAGGCTAGGGTGGCGATCTGGGGGAAGAGGGTTGTTTGGAGGACGGTTTTGGGTTGGAGTTCTTCTTTTAGTTCCTGTTCGAAGGTTTTGTAGGTGGCGCTGCATTCGGCGGGGTGGTTGGATTCTTCGGGGCAGAGGTGGGTTGTTGCGCGGAGGCCGTGCTTTAGGGCGTTGGTGGAAACGCGTTGCTTGCCGGCGGGGGTGCGGGGGCCGGTGGAGCGGAGGGCGTTGAGGCGGTTGGCGGCTAGGCGTTTGTCGGAGATCGGTTTGGTGGGCGGAGCGTCGGCGCTGTGGGTGGTTTGTTCTTGCGGGAATGCGACGGTCATTTATCCCCCTTGTTTGAACCGTTAGTATCTTAACAGATTCCGAACTTGAGGCAAGAGGAAAATGAAAAAACGTTTACCCGCGAATGGACGCGAATGGACGCGAATCAAACTGCGGATAGCACGGATGGACGCGGATAGGGTTGAATTTATCCGTGACATCCGCGCTATCCGTGGTTGATCTTTCGAACGACCAGACTGCAGGCGGAGGGGGGCGGAGTTCTCCGCCCGGTCTGCTGTGTGCATCTTCTTCAGACTGGGTGATCAGGTTAGATGATGAGTCAAATTGTGCGAATCACAAGCGGGCCTTTTAAAAGGTCGGTTGAATTGCAAACCTCATGCACGCCAGCGCCTGGCGGGAACGATCTTCAGGATCCGTCGTTGTGGTTTTATTTTTATAGGAGAAAGGTTTGGCGCGGGAGTGGGCGGAAGTTTCCGTAGGCGAGTGTGGGGGCTTGGCGGGAACGTGATTGCGCGGGCGGGGTTGGGTGGTTGTCTTGCTAGCCGAACATATTGCTGCGACGTAGGCTGCGATCCTTAGCCGAGCGTATTGGTGTGGTCCAGCGCGCCGAAGCGGCGATTGCGCGCGGCGAAGGCTCGGATGGCTTCGTGCAGGTTTTCTACGCCGAAGTCTGGCCAGAGCACGGGGCTGACGTATAGCTCGGCGTAGCTGATCTGCCAGAGGAGGTAGTTGCTGACGCGCATTTCGCCGGCGGTGCGGATTAGTAGATCGGGGTCGGGCATTGCGGCGGTGTAGAGGTGGGCGGAGATCGTTTCCTCGCTGATGTCGCGGGGGTCGAGCTGTCCGGATCGCACTTTTTCTGCGATGGCTCGGACGGCGTCGGTGATCTCGGCGCGGCTGCCGTAATTCAGCGCCAGTACGAGCGTTAGGCCGTCGTTGTTCTTGGTCTCTTCGAGGGTCACGGCGACCTCTTCGAGCACGGGCTCGGGGAGATGATCGAGGCGGCCGATCTGTTGGAAGCGGATGTTGTTCTCGCGCATGGTGACGCGCTCCTGACGCAGGTAGTCGATGTACATCTGCATCAGGAAGGAGACCTCGTTGACCGGGCGCTTCCAGTTCTCCAGGCTGAAGGAGTAGAGGGTGAGGTAATCGGGGCCGCCGGAGGTTCGGCGCAGGTTGGCGCATTCGGTGACGATCGTGCGCACGGTCTTGGCGCCTTGCTGGTGGCCGCGCACGCGCTCGAGGTTGCGCTGGACGGCCCAGCGGCCGTTGCCGTCCATGATGATGGCGATGTGTCTGGGGATGCGTTCTGGGGGAAGACTCTGGGGCATGGGTGCGTACCGTCCTGGATCTCACCGGGGCGTAGGAAGCACCCATTATCGTAGTCGCAATCGGGCAGGGGGAAAAGAGCGGGGGCGGACGCGGTCACCGGAGGTGACCACGCCGCGGCGTTAGGATTCGATCGACGCCAGCGTGGATTGCTCGACGGCGGACTCGACCAGCGTGCGCCCGATCTCCGCGGCCCACTCGCGGTATTGGTTGGCCAGCGCCTGCTCGCCAACCTGTTCCATCAGCGCGCCCAGGGCCTGGTAATCGCGCGCCACGTCCGGGTGCTTTTCGCCGTAGGCGGCGAGGTCGATGGTCAGCGCGCGTTCGAGGTGATCGCGGGCCATGAGCGGGTGGCCGAGATTGCGCAGCGATTTGCCGAGATTGTGGAGGATGGATGCCACGGTCGGATGGCTGGTTCCCAGCGCCGGCTCGGCGATGGCGAGGGCGCGGTGGAAGAGGTCGTGGGCGGATTGATCGTCGCCGGCGGCCTGGTGGATGTAGCCGAGGTTGTTGAGCAGGGTGGCGACCTTGGGGTGCTCGGGGCCGTAGGTGTTCTCGAAGATCCAGAGGGCGGATTCGAAGTGCTGCCGGGCTGAATCGAGCTGCCCGGTCGCGTGGAGGACCATGGCGTAATTGTTCATGACGGTGGCGGCGTGGGGGTCGGAGTCGCCGTAGGTATTGCGATCGATCGCCAGGGCCCACTCGAAGTGTTGCCGGGCGAGATCGCGCTGCCCGAGGCGCGCGAGCACGCGGCCGAGGTTGTTGGCGATGGCGGAGACCTTGGGGGATTCATCGCCGTATGCCCGCCGGGAGATCGCCAGCGCGCGGTCGAGCAATCCCTTGGCCTGATCGTACTGGGCGAAGCGGTTGAGGTAGCGACCGGCCTGATCGAGCAGGCCGCAGGTGATCTCGACCGGGACGCCGGTTGATTGGGCGTGGGTTGCGGCAGAGAGCGCATGGGGGAGCACCGCGGCGGCGACCGGCCAGGTGAGCGGATCGGCGGAATCGAAGACGAACGCGGCTGCGATCAACCGCGCCGCTGCCCCCGCCCAGGCGCGGCGGCCATCTTCATCCAGCCGATCGCGCGCCAAGGCCGCCACCAGGCGGTGCATGGTGATCGTATGGCGCTCGTCCGGCGGGGCCTCCTTATCGGCGTGCACTTCGATGAGCGAGAATTGGGCCAGCGCCTCGACGGCGCGGCTGAGCATCAACTGATCCGCCACGGTCATCGACAGGTCTTCGGGGAGGTGCTGGAAATTCTTCGCCAGCAGGGAGCGTGCGATCCCGTCGGGGGAGAGGAACGACAGCAGGTTGAGCAGCCGGATGGCGGAGGGATTTTCCGCCTCGACCTGGCGGAACGAGAGCTCCCACGTCATCGCGACCGAATCCGGGTAGTCGCCGCCGGGCCGCTTTTGTCCGAGCAATTCAGCCCAGTGCGATTCGAACTTGTGCAGGTAATCGTTGAAGGAGATCCGGGATTCGCGGATCAAGGCCCCGGCTTGCTCCAGGGCCAGCGGCAGGTCGCCCAGCGCCTGGGCGAGCTTCTTCGCGGAGCTCTCGGCGTCCATGCGGCCGGTGCGGCGCCGGAGGAATTGCACCGATTCGTCGCGAGTGAGTCCATGCACCGCTGCCGACCGCGCAAGGCTTCCCCAGTTGGGGTTTCGCGAGGTGATCAGGATTGAGCCGCGGCAGGGGGTGGGGAGAAAATCGCGAATCCCGGCCGGGGATCCGGCGTTGTCGAAGATCAGCAGGTAGTCGCTACGGTTCTCCAGGTGCCGCCGGAGCAGATGCCGCACGGTTTCGAGTGATGCATCTTTGGGGAGGTTCAGTCCGATGGCGCTGGCGAGGGCCGCGTAGTCGAGCCATGTGGAGGCAGTCTCTTCCGCGCGCAGCCAGTAGACGATGCGGTAGGCATCGGCGTAGCGATAGGCGTATTCGACGGCGGTCTGGGTCTTGCCGACGCCGCCCAGGCCGTAGAGCGCCTGCACGTGACGGGAGGGGTCGTCGCCGGCCATGTCCTCGCGGAGTTCCTCGATTAAAACCCCGCGGCCGGTGAACGCGTCGTTGCGGGGGTGGGGCACGTGAAAGATCGGCGCCATCGGCAAATTGCTGCTTGGCACCGAATCATCGTCGTTGATTTCCAAGGCCATGTGGCCTCCCTTGGTTGAAGGTCTGCGATCCGTCACTGCACTATTCGCCGCGTCCACCCAGCAGCGCCGGTTTTAGCGTCCAGGCCTGCCAGCGGGCGACCTCAAGGACTTTAGGCGCGCGGAAACCCTCTTTGTGAATGATCCAGCCGCCAAAAAGTCCGGGGGTGTCCTTGGCGATCCGGCGTGCCGTCAGCAGTTCGACGTTCCTGCCGAGCCGCACGTTTTGTCCAGCCGCAATATGTCCCTCGGCATCGCGTGCGTTCCACGCCCGCGCCAGCGCGACGAGGAAATCCGCTGGCGGCACGGCGTCGGGGCCGATGAAGACCCGCGCGGGGATTCGGCCCTCGGTTTTGATGAAGCTTCGCACATCCGCCACCGCCATGGCCAGTGCGGGGCCATCGATCAGGCGCTCTTCCTCCGCGGAGGCCGGAGGCTGGCCATCGGGGCCGAGCAATGCTGCAACTGCCAACGGGAATTTGACCTCGCGTCCCGCCATCGCCTCACCGACGGCCTGGGTTAGGAGCGCGAATTGGTCCGCTGGTGAATAGGACTTGCCGTCGACGACGACGTAGTTCACGCCCTCGCTCTTATCAGCCGCGAGGCGAAGCGCGATTTCCGCCAGATCCTCCCGCGTTGCGCCGATGTTCCGCACGCGATCGGGATAACGGCCTGGCAACTCCCGCGCGGTGATGAAATGCACGCCGGGCAGTGATTTGATGTGATCGACGTACTGCCCGAAGCGCGCGAAGGCGGCATCGGTCTCCTCCGCCGGGCGCTGCGGCGGGGCTTTCCATTCACTCCGCGGGGGGTTGGCGCCACGGCGGAAGTTTACGCCGTCCCAGAACTCCTTGTGCACCCACTCACAGGGGTGATAGAAGATGCTGATCAGGCCGCCGCCCTCGCCGCGCAGGCGATCGGCGATCTGCGACACGTTCTTTTTCCCCGCCTCCAGCGCCTGCGGCACGTGCAGGTCGAAGCGGGTCTCATTGGGCTTCAGGTTGTAGACGACCAGGGCGTTGGCGAACCAGAAGGGTTTTCCGTTCAGGCCCACGTGGCTGCCCGAATCGAGATAGCAGGGGACGCCGTCCGGTCCGGCGGATGATTTGACGCCGATCAGGGGAAGGGCCGCGATCGCCTGCGATCCCCATGAGGAGCCGGGCTGGCCGTAGCAGGAGAGGGACTCGACGTTGAAGATCCGCCGGACGTCTGACGCCCCGGCACCTTCGCGGCGGACGAACTCGGCGATGCCATCGAGCAGGCCGCACTCGGCGAGATATTCCGTCGGGGTCGGATGGACGGAGTGGAAGTTTGAGTGATAGGCGATGTCGTGCTTTTGCAGCGCGGCGATCGCGTCGGTGCGGCCGCGCTGCTCCAGAACGCGGGCCTTCTCGCCCACGACCTTGAACGTGGCGCGGATGTCGCGGGCGGAGAGCATCTCGGCGAGGCGCTTGGCGGCGTCGTCATCCGCCGGGAGGAGGTAATCTTCGGTGTCGAACCAGAGGATAACGTCGACGCGCGGGGCGGCGGCCTTTTCCTGCGCCGCCGTTACGGCGCGCGAGAAGAGGAGGAGGCCTAGGAGCAGGCCGCGCAGGATAATGGCTGATCGTTTCATGGCGTTGTCCCTCGTATCGTCCCCGCAGTGCGGCGGGGGGAGTATACCCGCAGAGAGGCGTAAATTTAGAGCGCGGATAAATGGATCGCTGGCTCTTGCTGGTTGACCGGAATACCGGTCAATGTCGAGGGTATGCGACAGCCATGGGCGGGCCGGCCATGCCACATGTGGTTACCCGTCTTGTAGCCGTTGAATCCCTCGTTCCACCCAATGTTGAGCGTACTCCGGAAACGAGTAACCCCGGTGGTAGTCGTAGTAGCCCGTAGCGAGATACAAGCCGCGTCGTGCCGCCACCAGGATATCTTGTCCGCTGCCATATTTCATTGCGATTTCTAAGGCGACATCGTCGTAGGCCAGCGACAACTCCTCTCGCAAGGCGATCCACCGTGCGACATCAGTGGCGTTTGCGTCTTCCAAAGCGACGAATTCGCGCAGTGTCATGCGCACGGTCCGCTGGATTTCGATCACTTCGTCGGGCGATGTGTTCGGCGCAGACATGGCCGTTCGAGCGCGTTCGAGCAACGGTTTTCTCGGATATTGCACAAGCTTCCCGTAAAGCCTTGGAAGATTGCGGAACTCCAAGAGGAGAGTTGAGAGCCGCAGCCATTCGCGTTCATAAGCGGCGCGTCCATCAGAAGTGGCACCGGATGCTTCCCACGCGGTGGCACATCGCTCGTCCTGTTCTTCCACAATAGCAACGAGCGCGGGCAGCCTGGCGAGGTATCGGGCTTCCTCGTGCTCTTCGAGGGGCACGACGATCGACTTGAGGCGGTCCGGCTTGTCGAGGATGTCGAGCGCTTTGTCGATGTGCCATTGGACCGCCATTCCCTGCCGCAGCACGCGCTCGCGAATTGCTGTAAGGACCGCCTCGATGCGTCGGCAGAGACGTTCTTCGATGGATTGTTCCATATGGATGATGCGAGGCAGGACGCGCTGGTGGAAACGCTCGCTGAAGCGAGCCCTACGTTGAATGCGTTGATCTTCAGAACTTGGAGGGCTTTTCTACACGAGGATCTCCTTGACCACGTTTCCGTGGACGTCGGTCAGGCGGAAGTCTCTGCCCTGGAATTTGATGGTCAGGCGTTTGTGGTCGATGCCTAGCAGGTGGAGCATCGTGGCGTGGAGGTCGTGGACGGGGGTTATGTTTTCGACCGCGTTGTAGCCTAGATCATCTGTTGTGCCGTGGGTGATGCCGCCTTTGATGCCGCCGCCGGCTAGGAAGATGCTGAAGGCTTTCTGGTGGTGGTCTCGGCCGTTGCCCTGGGCCATGGGGGTTCGGCCGAACTCGCCGCCCCAGATGATGAGGGTGTCGTCCAGCATGCCGCGCATTTTCAGGTCGGTGATGAGGGCGGCGGTGGGTTGATCGACTTCGGGGGCGATGAGTTTCATCTGGTCTTTGACGCCGCCGTGGTGGTCCCAGTCGCGGTGGTAGAGTTGGATGAAGCGGACGCCGCGCTCGGCGAGTCTGCGGGCTAGGAGACAGTTGCTGGCGTAGGAGCCGTCGCCGGGTTTTGCGCCGTACATGTCGCGGATGTTCTGGGGTTCGTCGCTGACGTTCATAAGGCCGGGGACGCTGGCCTGCATTTTGAAGGCCATTTCGTATTGCGCGATTCGGGTGGCGATTTCGGGGTCTTGTGCCGAGGCGTCGTTGATGCGGTTGAGTTTCTCGGCGGCGTCGATGACGTCGCGCTGCTGGTCGCGCGATACGCCGGCGGGGGCGTTGATGTAGTAGACGGCGTCGCCTTTGGAGTTGAGGCGGATGCCGGCGAACTTGCTGGGGAGAAAGCCGCTGCTCCACTGGCGGGAGGCGATGGGTTGTTTCTGTCCGGCTGCGCCGGTGGAGGTGAGGACGACGAAGCCGGGGAGGTTGTCGCACTCTGCGCCCAGGCCGTACCAGACCCAGGAGCCCATGGAGGGGCGGCCGGAGATGGTGGTGCCGGTATTCATGAAGGTGTGGGCGGGGTCGTGGTTGATGGCTTCGGTGGTCATCGAGCGGATGATGCAGAGTTCGTCGGCGACCGAGCCGATGTGGGGGAAGAGCTCGCAGATTTCCTGGCCGGATTTGCCGAATTTTTTGAAGGCCCATTGTGGGCCTAAGCATTTCAGTTGCGCGTTGCCCTGGAGTTGGGCGATGGATTGGCCTTTGGTGAAGGATTCGGGCATGGGCTGGCCGGTCATGTCGGCGAGCTTGGGTTTGTGGTCGAAGGTTTCGAGGTGGGAGGGGCCGCCGGCCATGCAGAGGTGGATGTTGCGATTGGCTTTGGGGGCGAGGTGGCGGGGGTTGATGATGCCGAATTCGTTGGAAGACCTAGCCGTTGAAGCGGCTAGGCCGCTTTTGGTTAGGAGGGTGGAGAGGGCGGCGGCGCCTATGCCGTAGGCGCTGTTTTTCAGGAGGGCTCGGCGGGTTAGGTGTTGGATTTGTTGGGGGGTCATGGTGGTGGAAATGTCTAATGTTTAATGTCTAATGTCTAATGTCTAATGTCTAATGCCTAATCAATGTGTGCGCGATCTTAGGTTTTGGTACGGCGGGCAATCGTTGTGAAGATCAGGTGGAGTTCTTTGGCTTCGCGCCATAGGGTTTTGGCGGGATCGCGCAGGGAGGAGTCGGCGGTGACGAGGAGTTGGATCCAGTACTTGGTTTCACGGGCTTCCTTTTTGCAGATGGCAATCTTGCAGTGGAATTCTCTTCGGGAGACGGCGTCGTCGGCTTCGCAGTAGTTCGCGCCGATGCTAGTTGCGGATCGAACGAACTGCCTGACTAACGGAGTGATGACCACGTTCCGACGGATGCCTTTGGCAAAGGTGATTGCGTCCTTTGCAAACTGCGTGGTGCGACGTTCGAGGTTGTATTCACGCACGGCAGGCGTCGCGGGTTTCTCGCTGAGTTTGTCGCCGTCTTGCCGAGCCATTTAGACATTAGTCCTTAGACATTAGATATTAGATATTACCGCTCAGTTCCTGGTAATTGTTTCGTGAAGATTCAGGATGGTTCTGGAGACGCTGGTCCAGGCGGCTAGTTCGATGGGGTCGAGGTCTTTTGTGGCGGGGGCTTCACCGGCACTGGCTAGGGAGGCGGCGGCTTTGGGGTCGGTGGTGTATTGGGACTTGTGTTTGGCGTAGAGGGCGGTGAGGACCTTGAGCTCTTCGGGTTTGGGGTTGCGGGAGAGGGCGGTGCGCCAGGCGAATTGGAGGCGGTGGTTCAGGTCTTGGCCGCCTTCGGTCAGGATGCGCTGGGCGAAGACTCTGGCGGCTTCGGTGTAGGTGGGGTCGTTTAGGAGCGTGAGGGCTTGTTGGGGGGTATTGGATCTTGGGCGTTCGGCGGTGCATTCTTCTCGGCTGGGGGCGTCGAAGTTGGCTAGGCTGGGGTGGAGGAAGCTGCGCTGCCAGTGGGTGTAGAGGCCTCGGCGGTACTCGTTTTCGCCTTTGTCGTGGACCCAGGTTCTCGTGGGGAAGTTTAGAAACTCCCAGTGGGTGGCGGGCTGGTAGGGTTTGACGCTGGGGCCGCCGATTTGGGTGGTGAGGAGGCCGGCGACGGACAGGGTGTTGTCGCGGACGAACTCGGCGTCGAGGCGGAAGCGGGCCTGGCGGGCGTAGAGGCGGTTGAAGGGGTCGATCTCCTTGAGCTCGGGGGAGGCGTAGCTGGTTTGGCGGTAGGCCTTGGTGGTGACTAGCTGGCGGATCGTGCGCTTGACGTCCCAGTTGTGGTCCTGGAAATCGCAGGCGAGGTAGTCGAGAAGCTCGGGGTGGGTGGGCCATTCGCCCTGGCTGCCCAGGTCTTCGAGGGATTTGGAGAGGCCGTTGCCGTAGAAGAGTTTCCAGAGACGGTTGACGACGACGCGGGCGGTGAGGGGGTTTTCTTTGCTGACGGTCCAGGTTGCGAGGTCCAGGCGAGTTGCGCGGGGAGCTTTATTGCCGATTGCGGATTGCGAATTGCCAATTGGGGGGAGGAAATGCGGGACGGCTGCCGTCACGATTTCGCCGTTGTCGGTGTTCCAGTTGCCTCTTGGGAGGATGCGGATGGTCTTGGGGTTTTCGGCGACGGCGATGAGGGATCTTGGCACGGTTTTGAGGAAGTCGTCGCGGGATTTTTCGTTCTTGGCTAGCTGGGCGCGAGTGGGGTCGAGCAGGGGGGTGATGGAGCGGAAGTGGGCGGCGAGTTTGTCGGCTTGGGCGGCGGTGCGCTTGGCGCGGTCGGTCTTGAGGATCGCGACGATCTCTTTGGGGAGTTCCTTGCCTTTGATGGCGCGGATGGGGGGAGGCTCGGTGGTGGCGGATAGTTTGAAGCGGCCCAGAACGTGCTTTTTGCCGGCTTCGAAGCGGAGGGTGATTGTGAGGAGGGTTTCGTTACCGCCTTCGATGGGAGATTTGGTTTCGAAGACGGCGTAGTGGTCTTCCTTGGTTTGTTCAGCCGTGGTGGACCAGAGAGTGGTCGCAGGAGAATCGTTAGAAGTCGTGGGTGCGGCGAAGGGGATGGGGGCGTCGCCTTGCGTGGCGGTGAAGCCGGTGAGGACGAACTGGCCATCGGCGGCGCGGCCTGCGGGGGTGAGTTTCGTGGGGACTTTTTCGGTGAGCGCGTCGAGACGGAGGGCGGTGATGTTTTTTAGATTCGTTTTGACGCGGACGGTGTAGACGTCTTTGTCGGGGACGGTGCGCGTGATGCTGATGATCTGGTCGGCTGCGAACTTGGGGAACGCGCCGGATTGGGCGCTGACGTCTACCACGGTAAGCGGCGTCCAGTCTGCCGTGCGGTAGTCAGCGAGCGACATCTCCCAAGTTTGCTGGGCGGCGGAAAGCTGCGGCGTCTGAGTGTCGAGCGTTTTGCGAGTGGCGGCGACTTGCGCTTCGAGGCGGGCGAGCTCGGTGGCCTGCTTGTCGTCGGGGACGGGCATTCCGGGTTCGCGCTTGCCGACGCCTGGTTCGCGGACGTCGGCGAAGAAGGCGGCCATGGAGTAGAAATCCTTGGCGGTGAACGGGTCAAATTTGTGATCGTGGCACTCGCAGCAGCCCATGGTGGCGGCCATCCAGACGCTAGCGTAATTGCGGACGCGGTCGGCGTCATATTTGGCGAGGTATTCCTTGGGCTGTGCGCCGCCTTCTTCGGTGGTTTGCAGGAGGCGGTTGTAACCGGAGGCGACCTTTTGTTGCGTGGTCGCGCTCGGGAGCAGGTCGCCGGCGAGTTGCTCGACGGTGAACTGGTCGAAGGGCATGTTGGTGTTGAAGGCGTTGATGACCCAGTCGCGGTAGGGGGTGATGTCGCGCGGGGTGTCGGAGTGATAGCCGATCGTGTCGGCGAAGCGGACCAGGTCGAGCCAGTAGATGGCCATGCGCTCGCCGAAGTGTGGGTTGGCGAGGAGTTGGTCTACTTGGGATTCGTAGGCGTTGGGGGAGGTGTCGTTTAGGAAGGCGTCGACTTGCGCGGGGGTGGGGGGGAGACCTAGGAGATCGAGGTAGAGGCGGCGGATTAGGGTTTCTTTGGGGGCTTCTTTGGAGAAAGTTAGGTTTTGTTGTTGGAGTTTTTGCAGGAGGAAGGCGTCTATTGGGGAAACGCTAGCCGCTGAAGCGGCTAGCCCGCTGGAGGGGACCAGGTGTTGGGTGGGCTTGATGTAGGACCAGTGGCCTTTGAATTGGGCGCCTTGTTCGATCCATTTTTTGAGGACGGCGATTTCTTGGTCGGTGAGGTGTTTGCCGGACTTGGGGTCGGGCATGCGCTCGTCGTCGTCGGGGGTGATGATGCGCTTGTAGATTTCGGATTGTTCGGGGTGGCCCGGGACGGCGGGGAGGCGGGTCTTTTCGATGGGGGTGAAGAGGCCTTCTTTGGTGTCGAGGCGGAGGTCAGCTTTTCGCTTGTTCTTGTCGGGGCCGTGACAGAAGAAACAGTTGTCGGAGAGGATCGGACGGACGTCGCGGTTGAAGTCGATGGTGGCCGGCAGCGGCGGTTCTGCGGCAATCGCAGGAAGATTTACCACGGAGGCACAAAGGACACAGAGGAGGAGAAGCGGGCGGAATGACATGCGGCGCGGGCTCCGGTTGTTCGGGGAAGGGTCGCTTGAAGAATAGTATTGGATCGGGGCGGTGGTGTTGAGGAGAATTGCGAGGGGTTAGACAAAGGTGCGGGGGAGGATATTCTCTTTTGCGCGGAGTCAAATCGATCTGAAGCATTCAATGGTTGAGGAGAAGCGTATGGCGGCGGACTATATATTTTCGTTTGGGCCGTGGAACATCTCTGAGGGGAACGATCCGTTCGGGCCGACGGTTCGGCCGACCGTGACTTGGGCGGACAAGCTGAAGGTGTTCAAGCGGCTCGGCTTTGACGCGCTGATGTTTCATGATGATGACATCGTGCCGCAGATCGAGGAGAAGTCGTGGCCGCAGATCGAGCGCGAAGCGTGGGAGATGAAGAGGGCGATTGAGGGGGAGGGGCTGGTGACGGAGGTGACTGCGCCGCGACTCTGGGAGGATGCGCGGACGGTGGACGGGGCGTTCACGAGCAATGATCCAAAGAACCGCCAGTGGGCGATCGATCGGGCCAAGCGGTGCATCGATATCTCGAACGTGATGGATTGCGGGATCGTGGTGCTGTGGCTGGCGCGCGAGGGGACCTACGTGCGCGAGGCCAAGCGGGCGATCGATGCGCACACGTGGTTGCTGGAGGCGGTGAACGCGATGCTGGCACACGATCCTAAGATTCGGATTGCGATCGAGCCCAAGCCTAATGAGCCGATGGATCATGCTTATATTCCGACGATCGGGCATGCGATCGCGCTGGGGGAGCGGTCGTCGGACCCGAAGCGGGTGGGCGGGTTGATCGAGACGGCGCATTCGCTGCTGGCTGGGCTTGATCCGTCGGACGATATGGCGTTTGCGCTGGCGTTTAAGAAACTTTGGAGCGTACATCTGAATGATCAGAACGGGCTGAAGTACGACCAGGATAAATCGTTCGGGGCGGCGAACCTGCGGGTGGCTTGGAACCAGGTTCGGGTGCTGGAAGAGGCGAACTATCCGGCCAGCGGGGGGATGGTGGCGTTTGATGTGAAGGCGATGCGGACGCAGAAGGCTGAGGTCGCGACGAAGCATCTTGAGAATAGCCGGCGGATATTCCTTCATCTTTTGGAGAAGGTGCGGACTTGGGACCGGCGGCTTGAGGAGCAGTATGTTGCGGCTCGGGATTATGAGGGGTTGGAGATGGCTGTCCTGGAGCATCTCATGGGAGTGGGACGGAAGTAGAGATCCTTTTGATTGCGCTTCAGGCACGGGCGGGACGCCCGTGATACGGGATGGCCCAAGAATTGGACATCGAGCGGCCTGGGGCGCTGGTTGCATATTTGCGCGAGAGCGGGCGGATTGCCGCGGAGGAGACGCCGCGGGTGGAGGTGCTGGCGGGTGGGGTTTCCAACCGTACGGTTTTGGTGGAGCGCGCGAGCGGCGAATCGTGGGTCGTGAAGCAGGCGCTGGCGAAATTGCGCGTGGCTGTGGATTGGTTCAGTGATCCTCGGCGGATCGAGCGCGAGGCGCTGGGGCTCAAGTATCTTGCGGAGATTGCGCCGGCCGGGGCGATTACGCCGTTGGTGTTTCAGGATTCGGCGCATCATCTGTTGGCAATGGAGGCGGTGCCGCGGCCGCATGAGAACTGGAAGACGATGCTGCTGGCGGGGCGGGTGGAGCGGGCGCATGTCGAGCAGTTCGGGCAGCTATTGGGGACCATTCATCGCGGCGGGTGGGAGCGGCGGGCGGAGACGGGGCAGGTTTTTGGTGATCGGTCGTTTTTCGAGTCGTTGCGGGTTGAGCCTTATTACCTGTATGCGGCGGAGCAGGCGCCGGAGGCGAAGGGGTTTTTGAAGGAGTTGGTGTTTGAGACTCGATTGCGGCAGTTGACGCTGGTGCATGGGGATTATTCGCCAAAAAATGTTTTGATCGCTGATGGACGACTCGTGCTGCTGGATCATGAAGTCATTCATTTTGGTGACCCGGCGTTTGACCTTGGGTTTTCGTTGACGCATTTCCTGGCGAAGGGGCATCATCTTCGGGCGCATCGGCCGGCATTTGCGGAGGCGGCGCGGGTTTACTGGCGGGCCTATCGCGCGGCGTTGGGAGTGGTGCGGTGGGCGGGGGATCTGGAGGAGTTTGCGGTTTGGCATACGCTGGGGTGTTTGCTGGCGCGGGTGGCGGGGCGGTCGCCGCTGGAGTATTTGACGGCTGGCGAGCGCGACTGGCAGCGCGTGGCGGTGGTGGCGATGATGGCGGACGTGCCGGGGAGCGTGGATGAGTTGATCGAGACTTTTTTGGATCGGGAGTGACGCGCGTGGGATTTGTGGAACAGGTGCGGGCGATGGAGGTGCTGGATAGCCGCGGCCGGCCGACGGTGAAGGCGCGGGTGCGGCTTGCGGGCGGGGCGGTGGGGAGCGCGTCGGTGCCGTCCGGCGCATCGACGGGATCGGCAGAGGCGCTGGAATTGCGCGATGGAGATCCAAGGAGATATGGCGGCTTGGGATGTCGGCGGGCGGTGGAGAATGTAAATGAGGCGATCGCGGGGGCGCTAGTGGGGAAGGTCTTTGCCGATCAGCAGGCGCTGGATCGCGAGATGATCGAACTCGATGGGACGCCGAACAAGGGGCGGCTGGGGGCGAATGCGATCCTGGCGGTGTCGATCGCGTTTGCGCGGGCGCTGGCGGCGGCGCGCGAGGTGCCGCTTTGGGAGCAGTTCGCGCGTGTGGTGGGGACCGAGCCGGCGGTGACGCTGCCGCGGTTGACGGTGAATCTGTTTTCGGGCGGCAAGCACGCGGGCGAAGTGGGTCCGGCGATTCAGGATGTGCTGGTGGTACCGGCGGCGGCGCGGACGATCGATGAAGGATTGGCGACGGTCTACGCGGTCTATCAGTCGGCCGCGAAGTTGATCCGGCGGAAGTATGGGATGGGACCGCTGACAGCGGATGAGGGGGGACTCGCGCCTCCGGTACAGACGGCGGAGGAGTTGCTGGACGATGCGGTGGAATCGATCGTGGAGGCGGGGCTGACGCCGGGGAGCGACGTCTCCATCTGCGTGGACGTGGCAGCAAGTCATTTCTATCGCGAGGGCCGATATCACCTGGCGAAGGATCGGCCGGGACTGGATAGCTCGGCGATGATCGAACACCTTGCGCGGTGGGTGGAGCGGTATCCGATCGTCAGCGTGGAGGATGGATTGGCGGAAGAGGATTGGTCGAATTGGCCGGCGTTGCGGGCGGCGATCGGTTCGCGCGCGCTGGTGGTTGGGGATGATCTGCTCTGCACCAACCCGGCGCGGATTCGCAAGGCGATCGAAGCCGGGGCGGCGGATACGCTGTTGCTGAAGGTCAACCAGATTGGCACCCTGAGCGAAGCTGCGGAGGCGTGTCGATTGGCGCGCGCGGCGGGGTGGCGGGTGACGGTCAGCGCGCGCAGCGGGGAGACGGAAGACAATTGGCTGGCGGACCTAGCGGTCGGTTGGGGCGGGGACCAGATCAAGGTGGGATCTATCACGCAGTCGGAGCGGCTGGTGAAGTATAACCGGCTCTTGGAGATTGAAGCCGCGACGGGGTTCGGGGTGGTGGCTTGGCCGGCGGAACGTTGAATGGGGATTCGCTGGGTGTACGGTATACTTGGCAGTTCATGTCTTGTCGGTTTTTTGTTTGCTTGCTGATCGTGCTGGGGTGTGGGCCGCTGCTGCGCGCGGAAGAAGGTGGGGAGTTTTTCGAAAAGAGGATTCGGCCGGTGCTCGTGGCGGAGTGTTACAAATGCCATAGCGCACAGAGCGAGAAGTTGAAAGGGGGGTTGCGGCTGGATACACGGGAGGGGACGCGCAAGGGTGGGGAATCGGGGAAGCCGGCGGTGGTTCCGGGAGACGAGGCGGCAAGCTCGCTGCTGGAGGCGATCCGTTACGAGAATGCGGATTTGCAGATGCCGCCTAAGAAGCAACTCGGGCGAGAGATGGTGGAGGATTTTGCGGCGTGGATACGGATGGGGGCGCCGGACCCCCGGAGCGAGGCGGTGGCGATGACTCGCGCGGTCGATCCGTTAAAGCATTGGGCATTTCAGCCAGTGCGCGCGGTGGACTTGCCGCGCGTGAAAGATGCTGCCTGGTGCGCGACGCCGATCGATGCGTTTGTGCTGAGCAAGCTGGAGGCGGCGGGACTGAAGCCGGCTGCGTCGGCAGATCGGAGGACGCTGATCCGGCGAGCGTATTACGATCTGTGGGGACTGCCGCCGAGTTTTGAAGAGGTAGAGGCTTTTGAGAAGGACGATTCGGCGAACGCATTTGAGAAGGTGGTGGACCATCTCCTTGCGTCGCCGCAGTACGGCGAGCGGTGGGGCCGCTATTGGCTGGATCTGGCGCGCTATGCGGACACGAAGGGATATGTTTATGGCGATCGCGAGGAGGTGCGATTTGTTCATTCGCACCACTATCGCGACTGGGTGATTCGAGCGTTGAACGGAGATATGCCGTACGACCGGTTTGTGAAGCTGCAGATCGCGGCGGACCAGATGGAGGGTTCAAAGAATTCGGATTTGGCAGCGATGGGATTTCTCACGCTGGGCCGGCGGTTCCTTGGCGTGATGGAAGACATCCTTGATGATCGGATCGACGTGGTGACGCGCACGACGCAAGGGTTGTCGGTGGGATGTGCGCGATGTCACGATCATAAATTCGATCCGATTCCGACGGCGGATTATTACTCGCTATTCGGCGTGTTTGCGGGGAGCAGCGAGCGGACGGTGCCGCTGGTGGACGGGGCGGATACGACGTCGAAAGAATACGCGGCGTACGAGGCTGAGCTGAAGAAGCGGACCGACGCGCTGGAGACGGCGCTGGCGAAGAAGCGCGCCGAGGCGGCGGAACGGGCGCGGGCGCGAACGGCGCGTTACCTGTTGGCCGTTCTGGATGCGGAGAAGGTCCCGGATGAACTGTTCTACACAAACCGGGACGGAGACGATCTATATCCGGTGATCATCCGGCAGTGGCAGCGATATCTGTTTTCGCAGGCGAAGACGCACTCGCGGGTGTGGGGACCGTGGATGGAGTTCGCCAAGAGCGGCCGATATTCCAGGCAAGTGAACGAGCGAGTTGGAGAGGCCTTGGCGGCGACGCCACCCAAATCAATGCGCGACGTGGCCGAGGTGTACGGGAAGTTACTGCAGCAGGCCGATCAGAAATGGAAGGAGGCGATCAAGGCCAACCCAAAAGCCGAAGCGCTCGACGATCCCAATTGGGAAGAGCTTCGGCAGGTGCTTTACGCGGCCGATTCGCCGGAGCGCGTTCCGGAGGGTTCGATTGCGGATCTGGAGATTTATTTCGACGAGGGGACGCGCGTGCTTTTGTCGAAGCTGCAGATGCAGATTGACAAGTGGAACCTGGAGGCGCCAGGGGCGGCGCCGCAGGCGGTGGTGCTGGTGGATCGACCGGAGCAGGGGAACCCGCGCGTGTTTCGACGCGGCAATCCAGCGACGCCGGGCGAGGAAGTGCCGCGGCGGTATCTGGGAATTATCACGGGGCCGGACCGGCGAGCTTTTGAGAAGGGGAGCGGCCGGCTTGAAATGGCCGAGGCGATCGCGAACGCGGAGAATCCGCTCACGGCGCGGGTCATGGTGAACCGGGTTTGGCAGTGGCACTTCGGGTCGGGGCTGGTAAAGACGCCGAGCGATTTCGGATTGCGGTGCGAGAATCCAAGTCATCCGGAATTGCTGGATTGGCTGGCGGGGCGGTTCGTGGCAGATGGGTGGTCTCTGAAGAAGCTGCATCGGGTAATCATGCTATCGAGCGTCTATCGGCAGGGGGGTGAGACCGATCCGCGGGGGGCGGCGGTTGATCCGGAGAATCGACTGCTCGGCCGGTTTGAGGCGCATCGATTGGATTTTGAAGCGTTGCACGATTCGCTGCTGGCAGCGAGCGGGGAAATCGATCTGAAGGAAGGCGGACGGGCGGCCGAGTTATTTGGCCAAACGGCATCGAAACGCCGGGCGATCTACGGGCGCGTGGATCGACAGTTTCTGCCGGGCGTCTTTCGCACGTTCGACTTTGCAAACCCCGATCTGCACACGCCCGTGCGCGGCAGCACGACCGTGCCGCAGCAGGCGCTGTTCATGATGAACAGCCCGTTCCTGGCCGAGCGGGCGCGGGCGCTGGCGGGGCGGAAGGATCTGACCAGCATTGCCGATCCGGCGGTGCGCGTGGGGCGATTGTACGAGATCGTCTACCAGCGGCGGGCGACGGCGGGGGAAGTGGCAATGGGTGTGGATTACGTGACACGGGCAGCCGCCGAGACCAAGTTGGAGAAACCCAAGCCTGTGCCGACGGCATGGGAGTATGGATACGGCGAGTTCGATGAAACAATGGGGCGGGTGACCGGGTTTGCGAAGTTGCCGCATTTCACGGGGAGCGCCTGGCAGGGGGGAGGAACTTGGCCCGATGCGAAGCTCGGGTGGGCACAGTTGACGGCCGACGGCGGGCACGCGGGAAATGACCTGAAGCACGTGGTGGTGCGACGGTGGGTGTCGCCGATCGACGGCACAGTTTCGATCGATGGATCGATCGTGCACGCGCATGCGGAGGGGCACGGGATCGTCGCACGGATCGTATCCAGCCGCGGCGGTCAGGTGGCGATGTGGCGTTTGCACGATCAGACGGCGCAGGCAACGCTGGGGCCGATTGCGGTAAAGAAGGGGGATGCGATCGACTTTGTCGTGAGCATCGCCGAAAGCTTAAACAACAATGATTTTCTCTGGTCGCCGACGATCAAGAGCGTGGACGGCAAGTCGGAGTGGAACGCGAAGAAGGAGTTTGGCGGCATGCGGACGGTGCCGGTCGAGCCGCTTGGACCATGGGCGAAGTACGTGCAGGCGCTGTTGATGAGCGATGAGATGGTATTCGTCGATTGAGGTGACGCATGGCGGAGTTTGGACATCCCAGCCGGCGTGAACTGCTGTCCCGTTGCGGGATGGGGATGGGGGCGCTGGGGATGGCTGCGCTGCTTGGGCCAGCCGCTGAAGCAGCCTCTCCGAGTGAAGCGGTTAATCCGCTCACGGCGCGAGCGCCGCATTTTGCGGGGCGCGCGAAGCGGGTGATCCACTTCTTTCTCAACGGCGGCCCGTCGCACGTCGACACGTTCGACCGCAAACCGATGTTGGCGCGATACGACGGCAAGCCACTTCCGGTCGAGAACCTCAAGACGGAGCGCAAGACCGGCGCGGCTATGCCGTCGCCGTTTGAGTTCAAGCGCTACGGCCGAAGCGGTCTCGAGGTAAGCAGCCTCTTCGCAAAGACCGCCCAGCACGCTGACGATCTTTGCGTCATCCGCTCGATGAAGGCGCAGGTGCCCAATCACGAGCCGTCGCTGATGCTGATGAACTGCGGCGACGCGCAGATGGCGCGGCCCAGCGTTGGATCGTGGGTGACGTACGGGCTGGGGACGGAGAATCAGAACCTGCCCGGGTTCGTGGCCATGTGCCCGGGTGGATATCCGATCAAGGAGGCGGAAAACTGGCGGAGCGGATTTCTGCCTGGCGTATACCAGGGGACGTACGTCGATTCGCAGCACACGGAACTGGATAAGCTGATCGAGAACATCCGCAACGACTACCAGACGCCCACGGCGCAGCGGGGGCAGCTCGACCTGCTGCGGCGCCTCAACCTGGAGCACCAGCGGCGGCACGCGCGCGACTCGGCGGTGGAAGCGCGGATCCAATCATTCGAACTGGCATACCGCATGCAGATGGAAGCCGCCGACGCGTTCGACATTTCAACCGAGCCGCAGCACGTCCGCGAGATGTACGGCTCGGGCGTGCACGCGCGGCAGACGCTGATCGCGCGGCGTCTCCTCGAGCGCGGTGTGCGCTTCGTGCAGCTCTGGCACGGCGCGAGCCAGCCGTGGGACAACCATGCCGACATCAAGGGACAGCACGCCAAGCTGGCGGCGCAGATCGATCAACCAATCGCCGCGCTGCTGACCGACCTGAAGCAGCGCGGCATGCTGGAGGATACGCTGGTGATCTGGGGCGGAGAATTCGGCCGCACACCCACGGTCGAGCTTGGCGGCGGCGGCAAGGCAACGGCGGGCCGCGATCACAACCCGTACGGTTTCACCATGTGGATGGCGGGCGGCGGCGTGAAAGGGGGCACCGTGTACGGGGCGACCGACGAGTTCGGATTCAAGGCAGTGGACAAGGTGGTCGAGGTGCACGATCTCCATGCGACGATGCTACACCTGCTCGGCTTCGATCACACGCGGCTGACCTATCGTTACGCCGGCCGGGATTTTCGATTGACCGACGTGCGCGGAAACGTCATCCGGGAGATCGTTGCATAAGAGACGCGAGCGGGCTTTGAGCCGGGCGCGGGACGTGGTATCAATACCGCCGCACGTGATGGGCGCGGAAATGCCGAGAAGGAGATTCGAAAGCCGTGCAAATTCATAAAAGTCATCGCGGGTGGTTAATCCTCTTCGTCCTGGTGGTCGCTGGCGCTTACGGCGCATACCGCTATGAGCTGCGGCACGGGCGGGCGGCGCTGTTCGGGCCCAGCGGCGGAAGTGCGATCGGGCTGACCTTCGGAATAGCCGCGGCGACGCTCCTCTTGTTCGCGGCGCTGCACGGCGTTCGGCGGTGGTTGCCGGGGATGACGTCGCAGACGTGGTCGCAGGCGCACTATTGGTTGGGCGCGTTGGTGTTGCCGCTCGCGTGGTTTCACGGGGCGTTCCATCACGGCGGCGCGCTGACCAGTGCGTCGATGTGGCTGCTCTACGCGGTCGTCGTGAGCGGCGCACTGGCGGCGATGCTGCGGAGTTTCATCGTTCCGGGCGCTGATGAACCAGTGGAAGAGACCTTGGCGCGACTGACGGGCGAGGCGGAGGACGTGGTCGTCCCGTGCGGGCCGATGAATGGCGGCGACGTCGAGCAGTGGCGGGCGGAGCGCACGCGGTTGATCCAGTCGCGGGTGGAACTCGCCGGCGGCGCGCATCCGCGCGAGGCGCTGATCGCCGCGGTGGCGGCGGCGCCAGTCGCGCGATCGGAGCCGCTTAAGGAGTTCTACATCGAGTCGGTCAAGCGCTACCTGGAATCCGACGCCGAGGATTGCGTGCTCGCCAGCCGCGTGCGCGCGGCGCAGGTGCTGCGGCGCTACCGCACGCTACTGCCGGACGAGTTGCACCCGGCGGTGACGCGCCTTGAACGGATCTGCGACGACTGCCGCACGCTGCGCTCCCGCGAGCGCATGCGCCGGCGGATCGACGGCTGGATGATCGTCCACGCCCCGTTCTCCCTGGCGCTGCTGATCCTCGTGGCCCTACACGCGATTTCAGCGCTGCGATATTGATCGTGCGAAACCGCAAGCGGAAAATCACGCGGGCTTTTTCACTGGGGCATCCATTTTGGTGAGCAGGTCTTTGGCGGCCTTTTTCTGCGTCTCCGTTTTACTGACCTCCAGCACCTTGTTCAGCGACGTCTTGGCAAGGTCTTTGTTGGTTAGCCACGATTCTTTGGCGATCTTGAGGGCCGCGGCGCACGCTTCACTGACCAAGGCCTCGTCGGAGAGAAAGGGGACGACGACCTCAAGCGCCTTGGCATCTTTCAATTCGCCCAGTCCGCCCAGCACCATCTTCTTTTCGTCGTTGCGCTTCGCGGCGGCGAGCGCGTCCTGATAGAGCTTCACGGTTTCCGGAGCGGGCCGCTTGCTCGGCAGGCCGACCAGGCGAACGTATGCACGCAGCGAGAGGATCGCTAGCGTGTTGCTCTTCTCCTCCTTCGCGAGCATGAGAAGCTGGTCAAGCGGCGTCGTATCGGGCCAGGCGGTTAGCGCGCGGACGCCGGCTTCGTGCGTCTTCTCATCGGTGCTCTTGACGGCGTCGCGGATGGCCGCGAGCGCCTTGTCGCCGCCGAGTTGACCCATGGCGTTGAGAAGTGTTGCTTTGACGGCGCCTTCGGCGCGCTCGAATTCAGCCAGGAGGGGCGCGATGCGAGCGTCGGCATTATCATTCTTGCGGGCGATGGCGACGACGGCCTTGGCGGCCTGGTCGCGATCGACGTCTTCCTTGGCTTCGACAAGCAAGGCCAGCGCCCGCGGCAGCGCGTCGAAATCCGCAACCAGCGCGAGCGACTTGAACGCCTCACCGCGGATGGCGAAATCCGCATCGCTCGCGGCCGTAAAAAGCGGTGCGACGGCTGCGGGGGTGCGGCGAGCGCCCACGGCGCGGATCGCCTCGGTGCGCTGGGGAACAGGGCCGGCGGCGATCCGCTCGATCAGAGCGTCGTCCACCGCCTTGCCCGCAAGCATCTCCAGCGTGTTCCGGGCGGCGACCTGTTCTTCGCCTTTGGCAGCGGCGGATTTCAGCAGGGCGGGGACGGCCGACGCGTCGCCCAACCTCGCTAGCATCGTCAGTGCGAGAATGCGCAACGTTTCGTCCGCATCGCTGGCGGCCTCCAAGATCGCCTTCTTCGCACGCTTGTCGTTCTGACCCGCCAGAGCGCGAAGCAGCCACGGCTTGGCCGACGCGTCCGCCTTGGCTAGCCGGCCGACGATCTCGTTGGCGAGCGCAGGATCGTGCCGGTGGCCAAGCGCTTGAAGCGCCGCCCCGCGCGCCTGGGGATCTATATCTGCCAGCACATTGAGAAGCTTCGCGCCGTCTTCATCACTTCCCGCGATCCCGATCCCGATGATCGCGGCGTAACGATATCGCTGCGGCGAGAAGAGATACTCGCGATAAATCTTCACCGCGGCCGGACGCTGATCGAGAGTGATCAGCCGGTCGGCGAGGAGCAGATAAGCATCGTTGGCGGCTGCCTTCGCGGCGTCGGAACCGATGTCGCGGGCGGCGGCGAGCACTGGGGCGGCCGAAGCATCCCCGACATGCGCCAGCGCGATAAGGGCCGGCATGCGTACGGCATCGTCCGTGCTGGCCGCCGCCTTGGCGAAAACGGCCGCATCCGCGGAATTGCGACGATGAGCCAGGGCGATGATCAGCGCACCTTTCCAAGTCGCATCGTCGGCAGACTCAATCGCCGTCCGAAGCGCGTCGGCAGCCGAAGCCGTGGGATTGCTGGACAGTGCGCGGCAAGCGGCGTCGCGCACCAGCGCATCCTTGTCGTTCAATGCTGCGGCAACGGCCGAAATGGTCTCCTCGCGCCCGATCCGCTGAATGTGGCGGAGCAGATGCACCTTCACGGGAACCGAGGCGTTGGCAGTGAGTGTTGACGCAAGCACCTTGGACAGCGCCGCCCGCTCGATCTCCGCGCCAGGACGGCTCGCGTGAAAGCAGATCTTCTGCAGTGCAATGTCGTCGGATTCCGGTTTGGTCAGCAGCGAGGGAAGCACCTTGGCATAGGTCGCTTCGAATTCGGCGGCCGACTTAGCCGCCGGCGTCCCCTCGCCCCCGAGTGCCTTGACGATCGGATCAATCGGCGGCGCATCAGCGGCGAAGGAGCAACCGGCGAAGAGGAAGGCAGCGCCGATCGCGGCGATTCGAAGGCGGTTCATGAGTTCAATCATCATCATCGTCACCGACTTTAAGCTTCAACCCCTTTAGCCCCTTCCCATGCGCCCCGGCAAATTCCGTCGGATAGGCCGCGTCCATGCCTTTAACGGCATGCCAAATAACGCGATTAAGCGTGTTCTCATCCGCGCGATCGGGCTCAGAAAAATCCTGTTGATCGCTCTGCTCAGCCAGTTGCAGCGAAGGTCCCGAAAGCGCAACCTTCTTCGGATTCATCTTGTCCAGCGGCACGCGATTGGCCAGCGCGGTGAAGGGTTTGAGATCGCCCTTGTCTGTGAAGCAGCCGCGCATCACCGGCGCCATCGCGTCCATCTGGTTCATGGGCGGCAGGCCGAGCATCAGTTCCATCGTGTGCAGGACCGACGTCTGATTATAAAAATCGCTCACCACCGCGCCGCGCTTGGTGTACGGGCTGACGACCCAGCAAACCGAGCGGTGCCCATCCACGTGATCAAAGCCCGCCTGCGGATCATCCTCGATCACGAAGATGCACGTCTTCGCCCAAAACGGGCTGTGACTGATCGCCTCGACAAGCTTCCCGACCGCAAGGTCATTATCCGCAGCCATGGAGGCCGGCGTCGGCGCGTTCTCGCCGGTACCGGAAGTATGATCGCTCGGCAGGTAAACGGTGACGAAGTTGGGCCATTCGCCCTTGCGCTTCGCCTCATCAAACTCTTTCATGAAAACACTCAGCCGCATCGCATCGGGAATCTTGAGGTTCCATCCCGGATAGTTTTCGCAGGAATAACGCCGGAGAAACTCGTTCGACGTGTTGTGCTTCATCTTCACGTTCTTCGTGCCGTTTTTGAAATCCGCAACCACGTCGGCGTACTTGGCGGTCTTGGGCGTGAGGGACGTCAACGTCATCTCCCCATAGTTGCGGAACGATTTGCCATGAAGGAGCACGTTGTCCCAGATAAACCCGCTCGAGGCGAAGGCGAGCGCGTCGTCGCCACCGAATGGGTAGCTGCGCACGAACCCGCCAAAGGACTTTTCCAGATAGTCAACCGCCACGCCTTCGGTAGCCCAGGCGTGCCCGTCGGCGGAGATCACGCCATTGCAGTAGAAGTTGTCGAGCAGCACGAACTGCTCCGCCAGCGCGTGCAGGTTAGGCGTCACCTCGCGGCCGAAGACGCAAAGCTTCGGATCGCTGTTCCCCTTTCCGATGTCGCCCAGAACCTGGTCGTAGGTGCGATTTTCCTTGATGACGTAGACGACGTGCTCGAAGACCGACGCCTGCCCCGCCCGCGCTGGGACCGGCACTGCTTTCGCGCCGGCCTGCGCCTTTTCCCACGCGGCCAGCGACTGCGGCACGCGCGAGTCGGTCATCACCTGCTGCGTATAGGTTTGCAGTTGCGGTTCAGCGGGGATGGCTACCTTGTTGACGCTCCCCTGATACTGCTGCACCGCCCAACCCTTCTGATTTGCCTTTTCGCGGCGCGAACCTACCCCCTTGGTATTTGCGATGAACACGTTCTGCCCATCGGTGGCAACCGCCCCGGGATACCAGCCCGCGGGGATAAATCCCTCGACGCGGCTCGGCTCCCCATTGCCCAATTGAACTACCGCGACCGCATTGTTCCCCCCATTTGCGACGAAGAGGCGCTTGCCGTCAGCGGAAGGTGCAATAGCATTGCTGGCGCTTCCGAACGGAAGCGACGGATCAGGCCGAACCAGGATGCTCTCGACGACCTTGCGCGAAGCGGTGTCGATCACGCTGACCGTATCCGAATTGGCGTTAGCGACGAAGAGCCGCGCACCATCAGCGCTCAGCTTGAGATCAGCCGGATGAAGGCCAACGGTGATCTGGACAATCTCCTTCCGTTCTTTGAGATCGACGATGGAAACCGTCCCGCTCGAGGCGATGCCATGTTCGTCAATCAGCGTGTCGGTGCCGGCGGATTTCGCGGTCTTCTCCCCCTTTTGCGCTCGCCGCCCGCCCCAGTTGCTGACGTACGCAAGCTTCTGGTCGGCTGAAATCACCACGCCATAAGGCGCAACGCCAACCGGCACCTCCACCTCCAATTTGTCCCCATCCAGGTCCACGATCGCCAGCGAATTATTCATCGAAAGGCAAACGCAGGCGATGCGATCATCACTGCTCAGGGCCACGCCGCAGGGATATGAATTGCCTTTGCCGTTGGTCCCCTTCAACTCGATCGATTTCCCCCACGCCAGCTTACCGTTATCGCCAAGGTGCGCTTCGCGCAGCAGGTTGGTCGTGCCGGTCGCATAAATCTTGCCGTTGCGGCCCAGCGCCAGGCCGTGCATCGTGCCGCCCTCTTTGTCGCCGAACGGTAGTTGATGGCGGATTTCCAGCGACGCCGCATCGATCATCAGAATACTGCGATGGTCCTTGACGTAAACGTTCTTCCCATCGGCCGAGAGGATCAAGTCCACCGGTCGCCCGCCAAACTCCACCGATTGCCCGGCCGGCCTGATCAACTGACGTGTCGGAACCAGCGTGCCGTCCGCCGTCTTACCGACCGATTCAACCGCCTTGGGCGATTCCCCCCGGCAGGACGCCACCGCAGCCGCCATCACGATAAGAATCCAACCTCTTGCCATCGCCGAACTGTACCACGACGCGCCAGCCCCGCCACGATTTGCCCCTCAAACCATCATCCTGTTGGCGATAATGCCTCGTCCGTTTACCATCGGCGGAACTGAACGACGTTTGAACCGCGGAGGTAGCAGCGCCATGTCCGAATCCCAGACCAACATCGAATCCGCCATGCAGGAGCACCGCGTATTCCCGCCCCCTCCCAAGTTCGTCTCACGTGCCCGGGTGAGCACGCGCGAGGAATACGTGCGCATGTACCGCCAGTCGATTCAGAACCCCGAAGAATTTTGGTCCGGCATCGCCCAGCAGCTCCATTGGATCCGAATGTGGGACAAGGTGCTTGAATGGAACCCGCCCCACGCCAAGTGGTTCGTCGGCGGTCGCCTGAACGTCTGCTACAACTGCGTCGACCTCCAGATCGACCGCGGCTTTGGCAAGAAAACCGCCATCCTCTGGGAAGGCGAACCGATGCACGTTTCTGACAGCCCGCGCGCGTCCGGCGGCGCGCCATCGGTCGAGATTCGCGACATCTCCTACAACGAGCTGCACGACGAGGTCTGTAAATTCGCCAACGGCCTCCGCCAGCTCGGCGTGAACAAGGGCGACGTCGTCACCATCTACATGCCGATGATCCCCGAAGCCGCCATCGCCATGCTCGCCTGCGCCCGCATCGGCGCGATTCACTCCGTAATCTTCGGCGGCTTCTCCAGTCAGGCGATCGTCGATCGCATCGAAGACGCGAAATCAAATATTCTAATCACCGCCGATGGCGGCCGCCGGCGCGGCCAGGTCGTGCCGCTCAAGGCAAACGTCGATGAGGCGCTCAAGAAGACCGACCGCATCAAAAAGGTCGTCGTCTTCAAGCACACCGGCAACCCCTGCGAGTGGGACGCCCAGCGCGACACATGGTGGAGCGACGTCGTCGCCCGCCAGAGCACCGTCTGCCCGCCTGAGCCGATGGACAGCGAGGATCCGCTCTTCATCCTCTACACCTCCGGTTCAACCGGCAAACCTAAGGGCATCCTCCACACCAGCGGCGGCTTCCTCGTCGGCGCGTACGTCACGACCAAATACGTCTTCGACATCCGCGAACGCGACACCTACTGGTGCACCGCCGACGTCGGCTGGATCACCGGCCACACCTACGTCGTCTACGGCCCGCTCTCCAACGGCGCGACCACGCTCATGTACGAAGGCGCGCCAAATTTCCCCGACTTCGGCCGCTTCTGGTCCATCATCCAGCGCCACTCGGTCAACATCTTCTACACCGCCCCCACCGCCATCCGCGCCTTCATGCGCGCCGGTCGCGAACTCCCCGACAAGTACAACCTGCACACCCTGCGCCTCCTGGGCACCGTCGGCGAGCCGATCAATCCCGAAGCATGGATGTGGTATCAAGAGGTGATCGGCCATAACAAGTGCCCGATCGTCGATACCTGGTGGCAGACCGAAACCGGCGCGATCATGATCTCCCCGCTCCCCGGCGCAATCCCAACAAAACCCGGATCAGCCACGCTCCCGTTCTTCGGCGTAGACGCCGCCGTGGTCGATCGCGAGGGAAAAGAACTGGCCCCCAATCAGGGCGGCCTCTTGGTCATCCGCAAGCCATGGCCCTCAATGCTCCGCGGCATCTTCAACGACCCCGATCGCTACGTTAAACAATACTGGTCCGACATCCCCGGCTTCTACTTCACCGGCGACGGCGCGCGACGTGACGCCGACGGCTACTTCTGGATCATGGGCCGCGTCGACGACGTCTTGAACGTCTCCGGCCATCGCCTCGGCACAGCCGAAATCGAATCCGCGCTGGTCGGTCATCCATCGGTCGCCGAAGCCGCCTGCGTCGGCATGCCGCACGAGATGAAAGGCCAGGGGATCGCCGCCTTCGTCACGCTTAAATCCGGCGTCAAACCGTCCGACGCGCTAAAGAAAGAGCTGATGGAAGCGGTCACCAAGGGTATCGGCGCCATCGCCCGGCCCGACCAGATCCGCTTCACCGATTCCCTCCCCAAGACCCGCAGCGGCAAGATCATGCGGCGCTTGCTCAAGGAAGTCGCCAGCGGCAACGAGGTCAAGGGCGACACCACCACGCTTGAGGATTTCTCCGTCCTGGCCAAGCTGAAGGAGCAGGAAGAGGCTTGAGTTCGCGCGTAAGCGATGATCATTTTTTATTCTGACGTTTTTTCCGACTCTTGACCACCTCGGCGGTTGCGTGGCGTTTGAGACGGGCGCTGCTTGGCTTTGTCGCGGGGCTCCGCTTCTTCCTCGGGGCTGCTGCGGCCGCAACGTCGTCGCTCACTCCGCCTGTTTTTCCGCTAGCTCGTCGGACAGACAAGCACTCTTTTCAAAAACTCGGTTATTCGCGAAATGTGGTGCGGGTTAGCTCGAACGACCCACGCCCGCTTCGCCTTTTTTATTTCTGCTCCACTCGAGGATCAACACCGCTACGCTAGCTCCAACGCGGCCTTCAGGCACTCGTTGACCCGCTGCATGACAGGCGCCGGCAGGTTCCCGAGCTTCCGCAAGATCTTTCCCTTGTCCAGCGTCAGCAGGTTGACGGCGTTCACCACGGAATCCTGTCTCAGCCCCGACTGCCGCCCTTCCGGTGTGGCGAGGTTGATGACGATCTGCGTCGGCTCCGGAGCTCGCCGGGTGATGCTCGTTATCTGCGCCACGATCGTATTCAGCAGGCGCCGGTTATCCCGGTCGTTCTGGATTACGAGCGCGGGCCGCACCTTGGCTCCGCCGCCTCCCGAGTACGGGTAATCGACCAGCACCACGTCGCCGCGCTGGACGTTCATGGCTTCCTGCGGGGGTCGAGTTCATCGTATACGTCCATCGCGGGGTCGTCCCATCCCGCCTTTCCAAAGACCTCCATGACGTGGGGGTGGAGGCTGCCTAGAAACTGGCTCTCGTCCTCCTCGAAGAGTGCCTTCACGCGGTCATAAACCTCTTCGCGGATAAGGACGTAGCCGGTCTGAGTGTCGGGGTCGATCGCGCGAGCCGGGTATTCCTGCTGCCGCGCCATCGCCTCCCGCTGTTCAGGGGTCAGCTTGATCATGCCATTTCTCCTTTCCATATCATCATATCATTAGCGTCGTCCTCCTCCACCACGCCGGCGGTCATCGGCCCGATCTTCCCTCCCCTTTTTGCCT
>JAQGHM010000205.1 GCA_028291615.1 Phycisphaerales bacterium
GCAAACCAATGCGTTCAAGGAACACAAGAACTATTACGTCGCGCGGGTGATGATCGTCAAAGCCCAGCAGATCGGTTCTGACGAGGTGCGCAAGGCCGCCCTCAAGGCCGCGTTCGATGCCAAGAAGGCCGCCCAGGAACAGGCGGCACAACCCGTTGATCCGCAGCGCGGCCTTCAACCCGTATCCGGCCGAGGCGATTACGTCGGCGGACGCGGTGAATTCGGCGGTGGACGCGGCGGTTCCTTCCGCGACCGCACCGGTGGCTACGGCGCCCCCGCCGATCGCGGTGGCGCAGGCGGCTTTGGCCGAGACCGCACCGGCGCCCCCAACATCCCGATGCCCGCCATCCCGCGCCCCGGTGGTGGCGGCGCAGGCGCCGTTGACACCGCCGAGCAGGATAAGCTCAACGCCGAAGCCTACGCCGACCCACTTTACCCCAAGGAGTCGGTGCTGGGCGATTGGGAGATCACCGTCGTCATCGCCGTCGTCCTCGACCCCAAGGCGCCCGAGCCCAAAGCCGAGAACGCCACCGCGTCCGCCGCTGTCGACCCCGCCGACGACCGCCGCACCCCCGTCGTGCCCGTCAGCGCCGTCAACACGCGTTAACATCAACATCATCGATCCTCACCGAGGCACGCCATGGACATCGTCAAGAAAAACCTCATAAGCATCATCTGCGGCGTCGTCGCCCTGATGGCGCTGGTCGCCGTATTTGTCTGGCCGCTCGACGGCTATTACGAAACCCTCAAGACCAAGGCCGAAAACCGCGCCAAGGTTCAGGCGAAGGTCAGTACGCTGCTGGGCAAGACGCGCACCGTGCCCGTCTTTGACCCCAACAACCCGACCGCCACGAACCTGCCTGCATTCCCCAGCGAGACGATTATCAAGCGAGGCAAGGCCGCCCAGCAGGGCGTCGCCGGCACCAGTGAAAACGTCGTCACCCTGGCGGTGCAGATCAACGAGCAGGGGCACAGCTTGGTAGTCCCGAACAGCCTGCCGTCGCCCATCAGTCAGCCGGTCGCCATCAGGTTCCGCCGGGGACTGCAGGACGCGCTCGACCACCTCCGCACCGACGAGCTGCTCGCCGGCATCCCGCCTACGCCCGAGGAATTTAACAACCGCGCCGACATCCTCTGGAAGGGCATGCAGAAGGACATCATCATTGTCGATAACCAGCCCACCAACCTCGATCAGGTCATGGCCCGCTACCAGGACCGCATCAACAAGCTGCCCGACGAGATGAAGGCCGAGATGGCGACCAAGAACAAGATGTACATCGACCCGCTGGCGGTGATGCGGGTTTCGCCGTCGCTCCCCGCCGACGGCAACTCGCCCAGCCGCGAATCGATCTGGTGGTCGCAGGTCTCCTTCTGGATCACCCGCGACATCGCGACCGCGATCAAGGACGTCAACGCCAAGTCGGCCACCGTTACCGACTCCCCCGTCAAAAATCTGCTCGCGCTAAACATCCCCGAAGATTTCTTCCCCCCCGGCGTCGCGGCGCTGGCCATGCAAGCCGCGCCGATCGGCGGCCGCGGTGCGGAAACACCCGTCGAAGGTGCCACGCCCCCGGTCACCGGCGGCCTCCCCGACGCGACCCTCCCCCTCCCCGACGGCTCCGCCCAGACCCCGACCAAGCGCATCTCCAACAACCTCTTCGACGTCGTGCAGTTCAAGATGACTCTCGACATCGAGGCCGACAAGATTCCCCTCTTCCTCAAGACGCTGGCGACCAACCGGTTCATCACCGTCACCCGCATGGAGATGAACCCCGTCGATTCCCAGCTCAAGCAGATTCTCGGCTATGTGTACGGCCCGCGCCCGGTCGTCACCCTTGACCTCGACTGCGAAGCGCTCTTCCTGCGGAAATGGACGCTTAACTACATGCCGCTCAGCATCCGCAAGGCGCTGGGCGTGCCCGACGCGGTCCCAGGCACGGCCGCCCCCACCAGGGTCGGACGCGCCTTCTAATTGTTTCGCGACGTTAAATTTTCGACTTCGACTGACGTGATCAGACACCGGGATTCGAACCTCCAACCTTCAGGTGCTCCATGCAAAAGATGGTAGCTTTTTTAGAGAAGTACGCGGAATGGGTGGGATTGGGCGTCGCCAGCCTCTTCCTCCTATTCGTGGTCTACTCCTACGTCGTAAGCCCGGAACAGATCCGGGTAAAAGTGGGTTCCGACCAGGTCTTCCCCGGCTCGGTTGACGAAAAGGTCAACGAGAGTTCGGTGAAGCGCCTGCAGCAGGCGATGGAAGCGCCATCCAACCTCACCTTCCCAGTGCCCGATTTCGCAAAGGTGTTCGACACGAACATGGGACCGAACCGCGAACGGATGACGCCTGAAATCCTGGCGGGCGGCCCGCCCATCCGGCCTGCGATCCCCGGCGTCGAGTTCCGCCCTGCCGGTGAAGTCATTGATAAGATCGTCATCGTCGGTCTGCCCAAGATCCCGGTCCCGATCTGGTCCGATTCCCGCACCGGCAGTTCGATGGTCCTTCAGCCTCCACCCCTCCCTGCTGAAGGCGCCGACCCGCAGGCGATTCCTGAACCGCCACCGGTGCAACCCGACGGCGCGATCGACCTGACAAACGCGCTCGACAAAAACTGGATCACCGTCTCGGCCAAGTTTGACACCAAGGCGCTGATCGCCGAGTGGAAGCGGGTCTTCTTTGCCAATGGCAAGCCCTTACCGATCCCTCCCCAGGTCTTCATCACGCACTTCCTCCAGTTGGAGGTTGAGCGCGAAGAACAGACGGGCCCCGATCAGTGGGGCAACACAACTACGCTCAAGCCGTTGCCGCTGGTCCGCGTTGCCGAGTTTCCCAAGCCCAGCGATCGCGAAGGCCAGGAGATCTATCGCATCTGGGCCGAGCAGCACCAGGTCGACATCATCGAACCGTCCTTCTACCGCGTGCTCAAGGGCGATCCCTGGGCCGTGCCCGGCGCGCCCAAGGACGTGACGACGGTCGCCGACGTTACCACAACTACCGAGCCGTTCGATCCGGCTAACCCAAACATCCCCTTCGAGAAGATGACGTCGGCACAGAAGGCGCTGGTCTACAATTACAATCTTCAGAAGAGAAACGAAGAACAGAAGGCCAAGGCCGCCGAGCGCAAGAGCAAGACCGACGCCGCCGAAGCCGCCCGCAAGAGCAGCAGCGGTAGTGGCGGTGGCAGCAGCGGTGGCGGCGGCGGTGGTGGTCGCAGGATCGGCGGCTACGCGCCCCTGCCCATCCAGCTCGCCGCCAACCCAGGCGTGCCCGAAGACGGCGGCAATCGTCGCGCGCCAGCCGGCGCCGATCGGGGTCGGTCCGTTGCACCCGTCCGTCCCAATCCCGCCACGCCCCCCGGCGCCGGTCGCGAAGTCCCGCGCGGCGAAGGCGGCCGACGTGACATTCCCAGCCGCGAAGGCGGTTACGGGCGCGAAGGCGGTTACGGCCGCACCAACATCCCGACCACGCCCTCCCTCAATCCCGACGGCATGATCCAGAGCCAGAACGCCGCCCTCACCGCCCCGTTCGACCCCACCCGCCTGCCGCTCGACGCGAAGGGCGTGCCCGCGGAAATCATCATGTGGGCCCACGACGACACCGCCCAGCCCGGGAAAACCTACCATTACCGCATGCGCGTCAAGATGAAGAACCCGCTGTACAACACCTTCGGCCTAGCCAAGAATCCGCAAGACTCCGCCACCTTCGCCCTCGAAAGCCCCTGGACCGAATGGAAGGAAGTCACCGCGCCGCGCACGACCGAGTTCTTCTTCGCGGCCATGCGCCAGCAAGTGATGGCCAAGGTCGTCAGCTCCGTCACCGTCGACGTCTTCCGTCACGAGAAGGGTGATTGGACGAAGGAGACCTTCGTCGTCTCGCCCGGCGACGGCATCGGCGGCATGAGGAACAGCGTCGATTACTCGACCGGCGTCACGCTCGTCGACCTGCGCCCCGACGCCCGCGAAAAGGACCTCCGCATCCTGGTCTCCGACGGCGTCGGCAACCTCAGCACCATCAACTTCCTGGCCCAGGTGAATGACCCCTGGTACCAGACGCTGAAGGAGAAGGTCGCTAACAAGGCGACTCCCACCGGCACCGGGATCAACCCCGCCGCTGCTGGCAATCCCGCTCTGATCAACGAGATCGGCGGGCGCTGACGCCTGCAGTTTGTAACAGCTTCTATTTGCAATCATGATCGCCCGCGGAGTTCACAAAGCTCCGCGGGCGTTTGCTTGGGCCACGCTTGTTAAAACCACTTGCCATTCATAAACTCCCATCATGAATCCTGGTCCGACCGAAGCCACCAAAACCACCGCCTCGCCAACCACTGCAGCCACCGCCGAGCGGACGATTGTCATTCGACTCAAGCGCCAGGCCGATCCGAAGCAGGCCGCATTCTGGGAAGAGTTCGCCGTCCCGCTCCGACCGAACATGAACATCATCTCGGTGCTGCAGTGGATCGCCGCCCATCCGGTCACGACCCAGGGGAAGCAGACGA
>JAQGHM010000223.1 GCA_028291615.1 Phycisphaerales bacterium
TGCTGCTCGTCGCAGTCCATGGTGATGACCCAATCGTAGCCGCGCGCGTCGGCGTACTTGAAGGCGTCGATCAGGCTCTGCCCATACCCACGGTTGACGGCGTGGCGGATGACCTGGATGTCGGAGCGATTCTGAAGCAGCGCGGCGGTGCCGTCGGTGCTGCCGTCGTCGATGGCGAGCACCTCGCCGTGGTAGCGCAGGACCTTGTCCAACACCTGGTTGACGTATTTGAGTTCGTTATGGACGGGGATGGCGATCAGCAGTCGCACGCAACACTCCTTTATCGCACCGCGGGGACCAAGACGTTATCGGGCCTGAATACCGCTTGAGGCAAATGGGGTGCCATCTCACGGGCATTGCGTCGATGGGCTCGATCGCCGCTAATTGCCCGTCGACCGCTGGCCGATGGGGGATAGTAGAACCCGTATTGGAAGGCGTCAACATGAGCGCGGTTCGCCATCAACCGGCGGTGTTGACGGGGCTTGCGAGCGGGCCATATATTCCGATTATTCCGGGGCCCGCTATTTTCGGGGCGTTGAAACCCAAGCAGAGGATGTCACTCGTGAACTTTTCACCCCGCTCGATCCTGGGAAGCCTGACGCTTGCCGTGCTTCTCGGTGGCATCGGTTACGTCGCCGGCTGCGCCACGCCCGCCCCCGCCGGTCCGCCGGGTCGCGCCAAGGCGATCGATAGCTACGTCCAGGGCGTGCTCGCTTATAACAATGGAGACGCCGACAAGGCCATCATCAATCTGAAGGAGGCGGTGAATCATCACTCGGATCTGGTGATGGCCCACTCCATGCTCGGCGATCTGTACCAGACCAAGCGCGATTACAAAGACGCTTTGTCGCAGTACCAGGCCACCATCCGGCTCGACCCTTATTCGTACAAGAACTACTACAACGAGGGGCTGATGTTTCAGCTCCTCAACCGCGTGAAGGAGGCCGTCGCGGCTTACCTTCGGGCGCTCGAGCTCAATCCGAAAGATGCCCTGTCCAACCAGAACCTCGGCGTCGCGTACCTGAAGCTCGACGACCTGGACAACGCGATCAAGTATTGCCGGCGGGCGGTGGAGTTGAACGATCAATCCGCACCGGCCTGGTCGAACCTGGCGGTGGCGCTGGAGAGCGCGCGGCAATACAAGGAGGCGGAGAACGCCTACCGCCGGGCGCTGGAGCTGGATTCGGGGCACATCGAAATCGCCGTGGCGCTGGCGAACAATCTGATTCAGCAGCAGCGGTTTGTCGAGGCGCAGAGCGTGATGGATCAGGTCGTCCGCATCGACGACACCGCACCGCACCGCAAGCGGCTTGGCGACACGCTGTTCCTCGAAAAGAAATACGACGAAGCGCTCGGCGAGTACGCCCGGGCCATCAAGCTCGATCCGCACTATTACCCCGCCCTTAACGAGACCGGCTGGTCGCTCATCACCGAGTACAACCAGAGCCTGGGGCTGGAGGAGGCCAAGCGCACGGCCGCGCTGGATGCGTGGCAGCGGAGCCTGATGATCAAGCCGAACCAGCCGCGGATTGCCCAGTTGATGCAGACGTATTCGCAGAAGTTCTCGGATGATGTGAAATAATTCATATAGCCCGGCGTTTACGCCGGTTCTTTTTTCGCAAGAATGAGGATCCGGCGTAAACGCCGGGCTATATGAAACGCCCTCCCTCCCTCGAAATCCTCTGGCAGACCGACCGCCTCATCGCCGTGCTCAAGCCCGCGGGCCTCGCGACGATCCCCGGCCGGGCTGAGACTGACAGCGTCCTCGAACAAGTCGCCCGGCTCACCGGTCTCCCGCATACGGGCAAGGACGATCCGCGCATCCGCGTCGTCCATCGGCTCGACAAAGACACCAGCGGCGTCATGCTCTTCGCCAAGGACAAGGACGCCCAGCGGCATCTCTCCCACCAGTTCCAGAACAACACGGTCGAGAAGGAATACCTCGCGATCACCTTCGGCCATCCGCCGGCCCAGAGCGGCGAGGTCGACGGACCGCTCTGCGTCAACCCCGGCTCCAAGACGCGGATGATGATCTCGCAATCCGGCCGCCCCGCCCGAACGCTCTGGCAGGTCGAAGAAACCTTCGGCGAGTACAGCCTCGTCCGCTGCTTCCCCAAAACCGGCAAGACGCATCAGATCCGCGTACACCTCCTGTCCATCGGTCTGCCGCTGGCGGTCGACATCCTCTACAACCCGCCGAAGGCTCCGGCCATTCCCGGCGTCTTCCTCAGCCAATTCAAGCGCGGCTACCGCTGGACGCGGGGTGAACGGGAACGGCCACTCATCGATCGGCTGACGCTCCATGCGGAGAAGTTACGATTTCAGAACGTGACGGGGGAGACGGTGGAGTTGATCGCCCCGCTGCCGAAGGATTTTCGGGCGACGTTGAATCAGTTGAGGAATCATGGAAAAAGATAATTCTGGCAGGCGTTAGATCAGAGCGATATAATTCCCCAGCATGTCACGGGCCTACGAGGAAATCGTTGACTTCATCACCTCCGGGCCTTCTCCTCAAAGTCTGGTTGCGTTTCGAGCATCCGAGGCCGCGCAAGAGCGCGTCGCAGACTTGATCAACCGAGAGAAAGAGGGGACTTTGAGCGAAGACAAAACGTCCGAATTGGAACATTCCCTCCAGATTGAGCACATCATGCGCCTTGCGAAGGCTCGCGCCCGTTTGCACCTGCAGAGTGTTGGCACATGAGTGTCGCGCGAGAATAGCTGGGACCATGGGACTGGAAACGGTAGAAATTGTGATGGATCTGGAGGACTACTTCAAAGTGGAAATCCCTGATTCTCGTGCATCTGCATGCGTGACGGTGGCGGAACTTCAAGACGTTATCGTCGATCTGCTGGTCGCAAGCGGACGCGATCGGTCGCCCGAATTGTCACAATTCGTTTGGGATGGCATCGTACAGGTTCTTAAGAGTGGCAAATGCATTCCTAGAGACGGCGTCCGACCCGACTCCAAGTGGATCGGCGACATCACGACTCACGGGTAGCGCGCGGCGCGACCACCCCTTGAGATTGCGTTGAAATATTGATCGGAAAATTACTTCCCGCAGAAGTCGACAAGCCGCGCGATCTCGCTCCTCAGATCCTTCCGATGCACGACAAAATCGATGAAGCCATGTTCCTCCAGGAACTCGCTGCGCTGGAAGCCGTCGGGGAGTTCGACCTTGATCGTGTTCCAGATCGTGCGCGGGCCGGCGAAGCCGATGAGGGCTTTGGGCTCGGCGATGATGAAGTCGCCGAGCATGGCGAAGCTGGCGGTGACGCCGCCGGTGGTGGGGTCGGCCAGGAGGGAGATGAAGAGGCCGCCGGCGTCGTCGAGTTTGGCGAGGGCGGCGGCGGTTTTGGCCATCTGCATGAGCGAGAGGGTTGACTCCTGCATTCGCGCGCCGCCGGAGCAACTGACGATGATCAGCGGCAGGCCTTCGTCGGCGGCCAGCTCGATGGTGCGGGTGATCTTTTCGCCGACGACGCTGCCCATCGAGCCCATCATGAAGGTGGGATCCATGGCGGCGACCGCGATCGGGCGGCCCTTGATGAAGCCCTTGCCGCAGACGACGGCGTCGGTGTTGCCGGTCTTCTTCTGCTCGGCGTGGAGGCGGTCCTTGTAGGCCTTCTTGTCGACGAAGCGGATCGGGTCGACGGGCTCGATGTCGGTGAAGAGTTCCTCGAAGCTGCCGGGGTCGACGAGCTGGTCGATCCGCTGGCGGGCGCTGATGCGGAAGTGGTGCTGGCAGGAGGGGCAGACGTAGAAGGCCTCCTCGACGACCTTGCGGAAGAGCATCTCCTCGCACTCGGGGCAGCGCATCCAGAGGCCCTCGGGGATGCCTTCCTTGCGGGCGGGGGATTCGTGGGGGAGTTGGGACATAATTATCCGGGGTGAAACATGAATCACAGTTTGAAGCCGGTTCACGAATCATGCCGTGTCGGCGATTTCAATCGTCTCCATCCCGTGGGTGTCGTGCAAGTGGGTGGTGATGGTTTGGAGGTCTTCGTTGCGGAGTAGGCCGGCGATGACCTGGAGGGAAAGGGGGCGGAGGACCAGGGCGATCGTGGGGGCGCGGTTGCGGCGGAGGATCTTGCGGAGGGCCTGGCGGAAACGGTCGGCTGCGGCTTCGAGCGACTCGCCCTGCGGCGGGTTGACGCTCAGGGGGTTCTCTTCCCACTGGGCGAACACGGTGGGGAAGCGGAAACGCAGCTCGTCGCGGGTCAGGCCTTGCCAGAGGCCCATGGAGATCGGTTCGAGGAGGTCGGCGTCGCGGACGCGGAGGTTGAAATGCTGGGCGACGAGCTTGGCGGCCTGCTGGCAGGCTTGATTGGGCAGGAAGGTGTAGACGGCGTCGATCGGGTAAGGGAGGGATTTGAGGGATTCGCGGAGGGCGATCTCGCCGTCGGTGGTGAGGGGGAGCATGGCGTTTCCGCCGAGACGGCCTTCGGCGTCCCAGGG
>JAQGHM010000237.1 GCA_028291615.1 Phycisphaerales bacterium
AGCCAGGTAAAGTGGACGTTCCCGGCCAAGGGGGATCGCCCCGGATTCGTGGCCCACTGGTACGAGGGCGGCATGCGTCCGCCAGAGCCCGAAGAGTTTGCAACCGATCCCGCGGTGGTGAAGCCGGGCGAGCGGCGGAAGTTCCCCGCTAGCGCGTCGATGTTCGTCGGCACCAAGGGGAAGATCTTCGTCGGCGGTGACTACGCCGAAAGCGGCCCCCGTCTCATCCCCGAGGCGGCGCACAAGGAGGTCAAGCGCCCGGAGCAAAGCATCCCCAAGTCGCCCGGCCACCACGACGAATTCGTGCTGGCGGCGATGGGCGAGAAGCCGTGGGATTTCCCCGGCTCGAACTTTGCGAAGTACGCCGGCCCGCTGACGGAAAACATGCTCCTGGGCGCAATCGCGATCCGCCTCGGCGAAGAAGGGGCAAAACTCGAGTGCGACCCGGTCGCGCGCGTGATCAAGACGAAGGAAGCATTGCAGTACGTGAGCCGGGAATACCGCAAGGGTTGGCCGCAGGTCTCCCCGCGCAGCACGATCGGATGATTTAATCAGCAAGTAACAATTGGCAACTAACAACCCTTACCCCCCATTTCGGAGCCTCTCAAATGAAGAAGCCATTATCGCGTCGCCGATTCATGTACGGTGTAGCCAGCGTCGCTGGCGCCACGTTCGCCGGGCCTTATATCGTCCGAGCCGCGGAGGTGGGAACGGAGAAGATCCGCGTCGCCTGCGTCGGCGTGGGCGGGAAGGGCGGCAGCGACGTGGATCAGGTCGCAGCAGGGGGCGGCGAGGTCATGTCTCTTTGCGACATTGACGAGAAGACCCTCAAAGGCAAGGCCAAAAACTTCCCCAATGCCAAATTGTTCAACGATTTCCGCAAGATGTTCGAGCAGATGGAGAAGTCGATCGACGCCGTCACCGTCTCGATCCCCGATCACTGCCACGGCATCGTTGCTGGCACCGCAATGAAGATGGGCAAGCACGTTTATTGCCAGAAGCCCCTCACCCAGACCGTTTACGAAGCCCGCGCCCTCCGCCAGCTTGCCAAAGACAAGAAGGTCGCCACCCAGATGGGAAACCAGGGAAGCGCGGGCCCGGGATTGCGGCGCGCGGTCGAAGTGATCCAGGCCGGCGTGATCGGTCATGTCAGTGAAGTCCACGTCTGGTCGAACCGCCCCGTCTGGCCGCAGGGATTGGATCGGCCCCAAGGTGAAGATCAGGCGCCTCCGACTGTGAACTGGGACGCCTGGCTCGGACCGGCCCAGCAGCGTCCGTATAACAAGGCGTACCTGCCGTTCAACTGGCGCGGCTGGTACGATTTCGGCACCGGCGCGCTGGGCGACATGGCGTGCCATACCGTGAATATGCCCTTCCGCGCGGTCAAGATGGGTTACCCCACCGTTGTGGAAAATGAGATTTCGTCCCGCATGTATCCCGAGACGTTTCCCAAGAGCTCGCGCATTCGCTACGAGTTTCCCGAGCGCGACGGACTGCCGCCGCTCAAGTTCTGGTGGTACGACGGCAACCCGGACCCGAACAGCCCCCACCACTTCAACACGCCGCTGCGCCCCAGCGCCGACATCACCAGGGAGATCGTGGACATGAAGGGGAAGCTGCCGATCAGCGGCGCGCTGCTCATTGGCGAAAAAGGCAAGATATTCTCCCCCGATGACTACGGCTCGCAGTTTTACGTCATGCTCAAGGACGAGAAGAAGTACATGGGCGCCGATAATCATGAAGCCGTCAAATCCATCCCCGCGACCTTCACCCGCGCCCCTGAGAAGTGGCCCGACGGCGCGCCGGGCGGGGTCGAAAAGGACAAGAACGGAAAGCCCAGGGGAATCGACACCGACCAAGCGATGAAACTCGAGTGGTTCAAGATGATCCGGGACGGCACGCCTTCTTACTCCAACTTCGACATCGCCGCCTACCTCACCGAGATCATCCTCCTCGGGTCGATCGCGATGCGCGTCGGCGAAGGCGTCCGCATGGAATGGGACGGCCCGAACATGAAGTCCCCCAACGTCCCCGAAGCGGCAAAGTTCGTGAAGCGCGACAGCCGGCCCGGTTGGGAACTGTAGGACGCCGCAGGTTCCGATGTATTGAGTTAACCAGACGCGGGCGAGCTTCTTCCAAGCTCGCCCGCGTTGTCACGTGTCTGTCGAGGGTTTCTCAACGCGTTCAAGCCCGCGCGGATCGGCGGTGGCGATGACGATCGCCGACAAGCTGGCCGGCTTGGCGGGCTTCAGCGCGCGGGCCATCGCCTGCATGGTTGCGCCGCTGGTCCAGACGTCATCGACGATGACGAGGTGCCGGCCAGTGACCTTCGCGCCGGTCTTAAGCGCAAAGGCGCCCTTGAGATTATCCGCCCGGCGGGCGGCCGCGTGCTGGAGCGTCTGCATCTCGGTATTCCGAATCCGCCGGACCGGCCGCAAGACCGGAATGTCGCAGAGCGTTCGCAATCGCTGCGCGATCACGTCGGCCTGGTTGTATCCGCGCGTCAGTTGCCGCCGCCAGTGCAGGGGGACGGGGATGAGAACGTCGGTTTGCTGAAGCAATTCCTTAACCCGTTCCTGCTCGAGCAGGCGATGGGCGAGTTCTTCGCCGATCGTCCAGCGGCGGTGATACTTGAGGTGATGGATCATCGCCCGCACCGGATCGTGATACGACGTGAGCCGCACCACACGATCGAAATTGGGCGGCCCTTTGCCCATGCAATACGGGCAAGGGCTGCCGTGCATCGGAAGGGACATCGCACAAACGCGGCAGCACGGCTCTTGTTCGAGGGTGCTAAGTTCTTCCAGGCAATTGGCGCAAAGCGGCCCCGGCCCCTCGAAACTGGCGCGGCAGACGGCACAGCTCCACGGGAAGCCAAAGTCCATCACCGCACGAAACAGGCCGCCGACCGCCACTATCGCAATCTAACCGAAAACCTGTAAATTACCCCGCACGCACATGAGCAAAACGCTCTTCTGGTACCTCCTCAAGGACCTCCTCCGCATCTTCCTCATGACCTCCGGCACGCTCGCCGGCATCATGTCCTTTGGCGCGCTGCTCAAGCCGCTGACGCAGCACGGGTTGGGGCTCGGGCAGGTCGGGCAGATCCTGTCGTACTTCTCCCCGGCGATGACGACCTACTCGCTGCCCATCGCGGCGCTCTTCGCGACGACGATCGTCTACGGACGCCTCTCCGCCGACAATGAGCTCACCGCCTGCCGCGCCTCGGGCATCAGCAGCCTGGCGATGACCTGGCCGGCGATCCTGCTCGGGCTTATCGTCGCCCTGGTTTCGCTCCTCTTCCTCTCCTTCATCGTCCCCGTCTTCACGCTCAAGGTCGAAAAAGTCATTTACTCCAACATCGCCCAACTCATCGCCAACAAGATCACGCGCACACATGAGATCAGCTACGGCCGAACGAGCATCTTCGCCCAGTCGGCGGAGGTCAGGCCCAGCGTAGGGGACAAGCAGGTCGTCGATCTCTACAGCCCGATGATCTTCACCTACGCAACGGTGGATGCCCCCGACGCCGACGGCGCGCCTGCGGTGAAGAGCGGAAACACTGACCGCAACGACAAGCAGAACAAGATGAGGGTGCCGTCGAAAATCTGGATCGCCAAGCGCGCAACCGCCTACATCTCGCAGGAAGGAGAGACCGTGCGGCTGGAGGCGGTGCTGGAAGATGGTTCGGACTTTCCGCGCGGCGTGGGTGGCAGCCAGCTTTCAGTGCAGCAGTCGCAGTTCGGCCCTGTCGATATGGGCACGCCTATCCGCGAGAACACCAAGTTCATGGACATTACGGAGCTCAAGCGGATGCTCGGGAATCCCGAGAGCAGCCGCCGCCTGCAGGCGACCGTGCAGCAGTTCATCCGCGACGAGCAGCGCGAGGCGTACTTCGCGACCATTACCAAGAGCCTCAAGGATCCCGCCCTGCGATCGTTCCGCTTCGACGCCGAAACCGAAACGCTCATCGTCAGCGGCTCAGACCTCGAGATCCGCACGCGCGGCGGCGAACTGGTGATCAACCCACGCACCGCGCAGGACATCGCCCGCGTGCGCGTCGACCGGGAGAGCAAGACCGACGGCGGCCCCGGCGAGCTCGTCTCGTCCGACAAGGCCAAGCAGATCCGCATCACGCTCGATCCGGTCGATCCCGCGCCCGGGTCAACCGCCCCGCGGCGCATGGACGTGCACGTGCGCGGGTATGACGTGATCGTCGAAGCCGACGAAGACCCCGCCGCCCACGAAACGTTCCCGCGCTCGATCAACATCAAGATGCCTGAAGACCTGCTGGTGATCGAGAAGAACGACGTGCGGCATTACCTGACCTCCAAGGCCGCCAGCCGACGCGATCAGGACGACCTGAAGTACAACTACAACAAACTGCTGGCGTCGATCCAATCGGAGATGCACTCTCGCGCGTCCTTCGCAATCTCCTGTTTCATTCTCGTGATGGTCGGCTGCGCGCTCGGGATGATCTCGAAGAGCGGCAACTTCCTCTCCGCCTTCGCGGTCAGCGTCGTCCCCGCGCTGCTTTGCATCGCGCTGATCGTCACCGGCCAGCACGTCTGCGAAAACACGCCCAAATCCATGGGCATGGGCCTCTCCCTGATCTGGAGCGGCAACGTCATCGTCCTGATCATGGCCACCGTGCTTCTGGGAAAGCTGCAACGTCAATAGCCTTTGTCTTACTAGCAACCAGCAACTAACAACCAGCAACTTCCCCGCCCCAATGAAGATCCTCGACCGTTACGTCATCGCCACCTTCCTGAAGAACTACTTCATCGCGCTCTTCGTGCTGATCGGCATGTATGTCACGCTGGACATGGTCTTCAACTTCGACGAGCTGGTGCAGGTGCAGGACCGCGCGGCCGTCACCGGCGGGGTCGATTCGGCCCTCGTGGTGATCAAGGCCGCAGCCAACTATTACTTCTACCAGCTCTTCACGATCTTCGTGCAGCTCTCAGGGATGATTCCGGTGGTCGCGGCCGCGTTCACACTTATCCGCTTATCGCGCTTCAATGAGCTCTCCGCGATGCTCTCGTCAGGCGTGCCGCTGCTGCGGGTGGCGTCGCCGATCATCATCGTCTCGCTCGTGCTCAATGGCCTGCTCCTGCTCGACCAGGAATTGCTGATCCCCTCCATCATCCCCAAGCTTGTGCGCACGCGCCAGGAGGCCGGGCAGGAGACGACCAGCAAAGATTTCCAGATCCCCGCGATGCAGGACGAGCACAACGCGATCCTCAACGTCGCGCGTTACCGTCCCGGCGAGCGCCCGGTCATGTATGAATTCACGCTCGTCGAGCGCGACAAGGCCGACCGCGCCGTCGCCAAGATCGTCGCTAGGCGCGCCGACTGGGACGCAGCCACGCGATCCTGGTTGCTGACCGATGGCCTGCGCACCGACGGCCTGCTCTACCAGACCTCGCGCAAGATCGACGACAACATCTCGTCTTATCACAGCAACATCACCCCCGAGGAAATCAACCTCTATCGCAGCGGCAATTACGTCGAGTTGCTCTCGACCCACCGCATCGACGAACTGCTCGCCCGCCCACAGTCGTATGGCACGCTGGCGCTGCTGCGCGTGAAACACACGCGCTTCACGCAGCCGCTGATCAACATCATCCTTTTATTGCTGGCGATCCCCACCGTGCTGACGCGCGAGCCCACCCGCCTTAAAGCCGCCGCCACCAAATGCCTGGGCCTGACCGCGCTCTGCCTCGCGGTGAGCTTCCTTGGCCAGCAAATGGCCGGCCAACCCCCGAGGGATAACCTCGCCGCACAATGGCCGGCGATCATGGCGTGGATGCCGATCCTGATCTTTGGTCCGATTGCGGTGTTCCTGCTGGATCGGGTAGACACTTAAGATGAAACATGAAAACGTGAAACATGAAGAGTGAGCGTCTGCTCCATGTCTTCACGTTTCATGTTTTCACGTTCCACCAAAAAAAACGCCCGCCGCGGGTTGAACCACGGCGGGCGTCGCCAGAAAGTGGGAAGGGGAGCGTCGTGTCAGATGATCAACCCGCTGTCACACAGGACACTCAAGTTGATTGCGTCCACCTGACACCCTTGATGTACGATTCACCCCGCCCGGTGGCAAATAAATCTTCCCTCACCTGCCGCTTTCCACCGGATTGCGGAGATTGCAAAATCGCTGCATACAGCCGAACCTATCTCGCGCCCGCATGGTTTGGCTGACTTATCGGACCTGCCATCGGGCCCACAGAAAAGGATAACCCATGCCCCGTTTGATCCTGCTCCTCTGGTCCGCCTGCCTGCTTATTTCGACTATCGCCCACGCACAGGTGCGAGCGCTCGCGCCCAAGGACGATGCCGCCGCAACCGACTCCAAATTCTCCCTCACCATCTATTCCACCGCCGACCCCGCCACCTTTGATCCGCAGCAGATCGCCGAGGAACGCCAGGCCAACCCCGCCTACAAAATCCCCGGTTACGGCGTCGTGCGCGAGACGCGCAAGATCCCGCTCGTGGCTGGCGAGAACCAGCTCAAGTTCACCAACGTCGCCGCCGGCATCGACCCGACCACCGTCTCCTTCAAATCCCTCACCGCGCCCGATTCCACCGCCGTGCTCGAGCAGAACTTCGAGTACGACATCGTCAGCCCCGACAAGCTGCTGGAAAAATATCTCGGCAAGTCCGTCATCATCAACCGCAAGCAGGAATCCCGCCCCGGCGAGCGCACGCTCCCCGAGACGATCGAAGCCAAGCTCCTCGCCTTCACCCCCGAGCAGCTCGTGCTCGAGACCAACAACAAGCAGCTTCCCGTGCAGATGATCCCGCGCACGCACGACATTACTGAGATCAAGCTCTTTGAGCTCAAGACAGGCCTGATCACCAAGCCGACGCTCGTCTGGAAGCTCAACACCGATCGCGCCGGCGACCATGACGTGCTGGTCTCCTACCAGACCGACAACATCACCTGGCGCGCCGACTACACGCTGGTGATCAACAAGGACGATGCCGCCGCAGATCTGTCATCATGGGTTACGTTGGTGAACGAGTCAGGCGCGGCATATCCCGAAGCAAAGCTCAAGCTCGTCGCCGGCGATGTGCGCCGCCTTCGTCCCGATCGCGAAGTCGCACGCCCGATGGGCGGAGGCGGCGGTTTCGCGGGGGCCGCGGCCGACACCGGCTTCAAAGAGAAATCGTTCTTCGAATACCACCTCTACACGCTCGGCCGCCCCACCTCCGTCGCCAACAACTCCACCAAGCAGATCGAACTCTTCCCCGCCAAGGCGAATCTCCCCGTCTCCAAAACCTACGTCTATTCCGGCTACGAGCCCGAAGCATATTCACCCCAGGCCGACACCAACCGCGACATCCGCGGCGCGTTCAACAAGAAGGTCGACGTCTACCTGCAATTGAAGAACAGCGAGAAAAATAACCTGGGCATCCCGCTCCCCGCCGGCCGCATTCGCGTCTACAAGCGCGACGACGCGGACCCAAAGCAGGCGGGTGAAGCCGGCGGCACCCCCGAGTTCATCGGCGAAGACAAGATCGATCACACCCCCAAAGATGAAACGTTGTTAGTTCGCATCGGCAGCGCCTTCGATGTCACCGGCGAGCGCAAGCAGACCAACTTCACCGAAGAAGGTCGAACCATCACCGAAAGCTTCGAGATCAAGCTGCGCAACCACAAAAAGGAAGCGGTACAGGTCATCGTCAAGGAAAACCTTTACCGCTGGAGCCAGTGGGAAATCACCGCCGCCAGCGAGAAATTCGACAAGCACGACAGCCGCACGATCCACATCCCCATTCAGGTGAAACCTGACGAGGAAAAGACGATCACATATACAGTAAAGTACACATGGTAGGGCCCACCGAAAGCTCTCCTCACGCCGGGCTCGGAGCATCTTGCGATGACCCGGATGTTCTCGCGCCGGAGTTAAACCTTACCCGGAATTTCGTTGCTTTAATTTCCCGCAAAAGCTAGATTTCCGTCCGAACCATTTCTTGATCGCTGAACCGGTCGTTTTCATGTCTTTGGAATAGTTGGAATAGACAATTCAGTGAAGTGCTCCGGTGGCCGCACGTGCGATGCGCCGTTAAAGTCGTGCCGATGGCAGACCCTGCGGCCAATACGTTTCGCTCGCCCGCCCCGGCGAAGATCAATCTGCACCTGCGCGTCGGTCCACCGACCGCAGGCGACGGCTTCCATCCGCTGTTGTCCTGGATGGTCACCGTCGCGCTCTTTGACAATCTGGAATTCACGCTGGTCGATACCCCCGGCATCACCCTTTCCTGTGACGACCCGGCGATCCCCCGCGACGCTTCGAACCTTGTCGTTAAGACGGCCTCCGCGCTGTTGGACATGACCCGTGCGTCTGGCGAAGCGCGGCGGAGCGCCTCCGGTGTCGCAGCCGCGCTGCAAAAGCGAATCCCCGTCGGGGCCGGATTAGGCGGAGGTAGCTCCGATGGGGCATTCACTTTGATCGCGCTCGACCGCCTGTTGGGTTTGAATTGGTCGGCGCAGCAACTGGGCGATTTCGCTGCGCGATTCGGCAGCGATCTCTCTTTCTTCTTTCACGGTCCGAGCAGCGTCTGCACCGGCCGCGGAGAGATCGTGAATCCGATCTCGATCCCCAAGCCGCGCTGGGCGGTTCTGATACTGCCGGGCATCCACATGGCGACCCCGGCTGTCTATCGCCGATTCGATGAGATGGGGTTGGGAGATGCTAAATCGCTGGAAATCCAGCCGAGCTGGACGCACTGGGCAACGCTTGATGCACTGGAACTGTTGCCGCTGCTGATCAACGATCTCGAAGCTCCGGCCTTTTCCCTGAGCCCGCCACTGGCTGAGCTCCACGCCCGCGCGACCCGCATCGTGGGGCGCATAGTCCGAATGAGTGGCAGCGGCAGCACGCTTTTCACGCTCTTCGATGATCGCGATGAAACCGAAAGCAGCGTCAATCGTCTACGTCTTGAAGTAGGAGTGAACGCGCAGGTCGTCGAGCTCTGCCCAAACTTTTGAGACGGTTTCTACGGGAACCCCCGAATGATCGACAACTGTGAATTCCTTGATATTCCGGCCGAAATCAACGCGATTCGAACGAGCCGGTAATAGTTCATGAAGCTCGCACGTTAAGTAGTTTGAACGCGCGAGCCAGCAGGTCTACGAGGCCAGTCATTCCCTCATCACGTCCGGGAAGCGATTGGCGTCTGGCGAGAGAGACGGAAGCACATCTGGTGTGACACACATTTTTCGAGAGTACATCTCTCAGATTTAACTCGGGGAGCTTCTATGCGCCTGACCGACATCCGGATCAAGCTGTGCGAGTCCCAGAATCAGAACAACCGCCTCAAGGCGTTCTGCGCCTTGACCTTCGACAACACCTTCGTCATCCGCGACGTCAAGCTGATCGAAGGAAATGACGGGCTCTTCCTGGCGATGCCCAGCCGCAAGCTGGCCGACCATTGCCCGCGCTGCGGCGAGAAGAATCATCTCCGCGCTCGCTTCTGCAACAACTGCGGGAGCCACCTGGACGAAAGCCGCTTCCAGCGCTACCAGAACGGCAACGGAAACGGCCACGGCCATATGAACGGCAACGGAAATGGTAACGGCCACGGCCGCCTCAAACTCCACGCCGACATCGCCCACCCCATCAACGCCGAGTGCCGCCAAGCCATCGAGCGCGAGGTGGTGACCGCCTTCCACGGCGAAGTCGAACGCTCCAAAGAACCCGGCTATATTCCGCCAAGCCTTGACGGGGAAGACATGGATTTTTATGATTCCCCCAACGAAAGCGCATCCCGGATGCGCCTTCGTCCGACCGGGACAACCTCCCGGTAAGAATTGAAGCTCATAAATGCGATACTCTTCTCGACTTACGGTCGTCGTACGATAGGCCGGCACCGCCGCTGATGATTTGACGTCTCACCACACGAGGTGTCAGACAATCCGGCGACCGGCCCACACCCGCCCACCGGCATTCTTGCCGGATTACCGACCGTTCCACCCAAATTCACTCGACCGTTCACGATAATTATTGAATCCGCCGTCACATAAAGCTACAGTGCCGGGCTTCTCACGACAGGAAAAAACACATGAGCACGCTACAAAGCAATCCACAGACGTCCACCGGTTCCACCGCCGCCAAACCCAAATACAAGGGAAAGAGCGGGGCACAGATCTTCCACGAGATGCTGATTGGCCCACACAAGGTCGATACCATGTTCGGCTACCCCGGCGGGGCGATCCTGCCGGTCTTCGACCAACTCTACAAAACCCCCGCTAAATTTATCCTCAACCGCCACGAGCAGGCCTCCGGCCATTGCGCCGACGGGTACGCCCGCGCCACCGGCCGCCCCGGCGTCTGCATCGTGACCTCCGGGCCAGGCGCGACTAACACCGTTACCCCATTGGCCACCGCCCAGCTCGATTCGATCCCGATCATCGTCTTCTCCGGGCAGGTCGCCACGAAAGTGATCGGAAACGACGCCTTCCAGGAAGCCGACGTCACCGGCATCACCCGCCCCTGTACCAAGTGGAACTATCTCGTCAAAGACGTCCGCGAGCTTCCCCGCGTCATCAACGAAGCCTTCATGATCGCGACCAGCGGCCGTCCTGGGCCGGTGCTGGTCGATCTGCCCAAGGATGTGACCAGCGGCTTGTGCAACGAAGAGGTGGATGACACGCCGCGGGCGCACATCGTCAACCGTCGCAAGCACGTCTCGACCCATCCGGACCATGTTCACCAGGCCGAGGCCGCTGCCGAGCTCATCAATCGCGCCAATAAGCCGATCCTGTACGTCGGCGGCGGGGCGATCATCGCCGGCGCCGCCGAGGTGCTCAAGAAGATCTCCGACCGCGGCAACATCCCCGTCACGACGACGCTCCTGGGCTTGGGTGCGTTCGACGAACACGATCCGAAGAGCCTCTACATGCTCGGCATGCACGGCAGCGCCTTTGCTAACTATGCCGTCCAGGAATGCGACCTGCTGATCTCCGTCGGCGCTCGGTTTGATGACCGCGTGACCGGCAATCTGGCCACCTTCGCCCCCAACGCCAAGATCATCCACATCGACATCGACCCCTCGTCAATCGGCAAGAACGTGGACGTGGATGTGACGGTTGTCGGCGACGCGCGGATGAGCCTGGAACTGATCCTCCCGAACATAGAGCACCACGACCGCCGCGAGTGGTTCACCCAGATCAACGGCTGGAAGAAGCGCTTCCCGTTCAAGTATTTCGACGACGCCGACAAGGCCAAGCCGCAATATGTCATCGAAGAAATCAACCGCCAGACGAAGGGCGAGGCGATCATCACGACGGGCGTCGGCCAACACCAGATGTGGGCGGCGCAGTTCTACCGCTGGCGTTTCCCCCGCCAGATGATCACCAGCGGCGGATTGGGCACCATGGGCTACGGCCTGCCGTCCGCCATGGGCGCGGCCTTGGGCGCACCGGGCAAAACCGTCATCGACATCGACGGCGACGCCTCTTACCTGATGACCTGCTACGAGCTCGCGACAATCGCCGAATACAAGATCCCCGTGAAGGTCGCGATCCTCAACAACGACTTCCAAGGCATGGTCAAACAGTGGCAGGACCTGTTCTACCAACGCCGCTACAGCCAGACGACGATGAAGAACCCGAACTTCGCCGCCATGGCCGAAGCCTTCGGCGTGAAGGGATTGAAGTGCTCCGATAAAAAGGATGTGCCGAAGATCGTCGGCCAGATGCTGGAGCACGACGGCCCGGTCGTGGTGGACTTCGTCGTGGACGCGAACGAACACGTTTACCCGATGGTCCCCGCCGGCAAGGGCCTGCACGAACAGGTGTTGGGCGTGGTGGACCAGGAGGGCGGCAAGGTCGAAGAGCGCCTGCGGCAGATGATGGACCAGCAGCAGGATCTCGGAACGCTGGCGTAATCGGCTCGGACTTCTGCGGAATAAGTTAATGACGGGCGCGGCATGCCGCGCCCGTTCTTTTTCGCGCGTCAAGTTCGTTGCAAATGCCTGTTATGGCAATTTTTCCTTTGCGGTTCGCGCATAGGCGGAGTAATTTCATAATATCCAATCGTTTAGGTTGTGCATCCAGGAGTGGAAAATGAAAATGCGTTTATCGATGGGCAATGTATCTGCGCGCTCGTTTGGGATCGGCGGGGCCGTCCTGGCGGTCGCCGCGGTCGATTCGATGATCTCGCCGAAGACGCTGGCGGCGCCTTATGCGTCCAACGTCCTTATCACGGGGACTTCAGTCAACTTTATCCTCAACGAGGCGGCGGACGCCTTAACGGTAAGCATCGATGGCGGCGCGCCGCAGGTGCTTGATGGTTCGACCGCGGGCACCAAAGGATTTACGTTGCCGTCGGCTTCGAGCACGTTCAGCATTAACGCGCAGAAGACCGATCCGATCGGTTATCAGATTCCAACCGGGCTTTCACAGGGGTCTTCGACGACTGGCCTGTCCTTTGCGACCCAACAGGCGGGAACCCGGTATATCGGCAGCACCAATTCTGCCAACACGCGATTCAACAGTCCGCGCGGCGTCAGCGTGGGGACGAATCCCAACCAGTCCAATTTCGGGACGGCGTACGTCTCCAACAGCGCCGTGGGAACGCTTGCAGCGTCAGGGGCGCTTCCGGCGCGGACGCTGGGCGATGGCCTGTACGCGATTCACAGCGATCTGTCGGATGCATTTGGTTACTCGAACACCGCGCAGGCGGCTTCACTGACGTTTACGAACTCCACGAGCAGTCCATTCCGGATTCAAGCCGCCGCGGACGGATTTGTTTACATCACCGATTTTTCCGACAGCGATGGGAAACTGGCGCGGATGAGCTCCAACCTGACCACGGGCCAACTGGTGCTTGCGGCAAACGGGGGGGTGGTCAATTCGACGACGCCGGATCTTCCGGCCGGGCAGAACCACGGTTCGACCCTTGCCGTGCATGCCCGGGTGGACGCGAGCGGGCTCACGCTCTACACGCTCGATGAGGATCTTTCGAGCGGCCATGTTGCCGGCGGCGCGAACAGCGGGGATTACAACAGTCTTTGGCGATATGACGTCGGGAATGCGACGTTGCCCTACAGCGCAATGCCGACGAAGCTCAATCACCTGCTTGTCGGATTGGTGACGACCGGCACGAATGCGACGCCGATCGTTGCTACCAGCGACATCGACCGCGGGAGCGACGGGAAACTTTACATGGGCCAGTCGCGCGCAAACGGCGGTGAAGCGGGTATCTTCGTTCTCGACACCGATGGATCAACGGTGCTGTTCAATTCGCTTTCCGCCAGCCGAGCACTGCTGGCCAATTCAACCGCGAAAGACATTTTCACCAACGTGATGGGTCTTGCGGTTTCTCCGGACCAGAAGTTTCTGGCCGTCATTCTGAACAGCAGCGACGTCGCGGTGATGCCGCTGGTGAACGGGATTCCGCAGATCGACCAGCGGGTGATCGTGGACACGGGTACCGATGTCGCTTCGGGCCGCGATATCGCGTTCGACGCGGCGGATAATATTTATTATGTGAGCAGCGGTCAGAGCACGCTCAGAATTCTCTCACCCGGCGGCGTGACTTCGAGCACGTTGAGTTATGACGGATCGAGTTACAGCTATTCCGAGACGGTGGCGGCGCCCGAACCGGGAACGTTGGCGTTGGCGTCATTATCGCTGTTGTCGCTGTTGCGCCGTCGTCGCCGTCCACCCGTGTTGTCGGGTGAAATTCCCGTGAGCCAGTGATTGCCACGCGTTAGCGAAGTAAATGAGTTCTCCAGCCAAACCCGTCCTTGTGGACGGGTTTCGTTCTTTGCAGAATGGCTGCATGTCCCACGAGAAACTGGTCGTCGATCCGCGTGAGGTCGAGGGGTCGATCGACCGAGGCGGCGTCGTCGTCGGCATCCATCACGTGCAGATCACGGTGCCCGAAGGTCAGGACGGCGCGGCGCGTGATTTCTACTGCAACGTGATGGGATTGCGGGAGATTGAAAAGCCCAAGGCCCTGAAAGGGCGCGGCGGGCTTTGGCTGGCGGTGGGCGATCTGCAGGTGCATGTTGGCGTCGAAATCGGCGTGAATCAGGAGGCGACTAAGGCGCACGTGGCGTATCAGGTGACGGACATTGCCAAGTGGCGGGATCGGCTGGAGAAGGCGGGCGTGACGATCGTGGATTCGGTGGCGATACCTGGATTCGAGCGATTTGAATTTCGCGATCCATTTGGAAATCGGGTGGAATTAATTCAAGGACTTGAGCAATGAGTGGAGATGGAATCGTTCCAACCACATCAGCGCCGGCGGCGGCGGCCATTGCGCAAGACACGCCGTGTCGGAAGTGCGGGTATAACCTGCGCGGGTTGTCGGTCGAGGGGCGCTGTCCGGAGTGCGGGACATCCGTCGGTTTCTCACTGCAAGGAGACTTGCTGCGGTATTGCGATCCAAACTGGGTGGACGCCCTTCGCCGAGGCGTTAAGTGCATTATCGCAGCGGTCGTGCTGGGTATCTTCGGCGTCGTGGCGGGAATTGCGCTGGGCGTGGGGGCCGGGAACGCCGGGATCGGATTTGCAGTTGGGGGCGGCGCGGTTGTCGTTGCGATGATCGTCGCCGCAGTGGGGTGGTGGATGTTGACCCAGCCCGATCCCAGTGGATTGGGCGAGGATCAGTACGGAACGCCGCGAAAGATCATCCGCGTGGCACAGGTGGTGGGGTTGGCCCACGTGGCACTCGTTGGGTTGACGGCGACCATAACAGTTGACGACGCGACGCTTCTCGCACTTCAGGCAGTGTCGGTGGTCGCGATTGTCGTAAGCGCGGTGGGGATATTTGCCGAATGCTCGTACCTGGAGCGGATCGCCCGCCGCATTCCGGATGAGAAACTCTCTAGCCGGGCGCATTTCCTCATGTGGGCACTGGGCGTTTCTTATGCCGGCTCGCAGTTAATGTCGACTGCCGCGAACCTATCAGGATCGCGACGTCCCACACAGGGCTTCGTTTGCTTCAATGCGATCCTCAATTTGTTCATGCTGGTTTTTCTCATCATGTTCCTGTTGATGCTTGAGAAGATTGGCAAGCGATTCAAGGAGCAGGCGACGGCGGCGCGACAGACTTGGGCGGCGGTGCCCTTTCAGGCGTTGACGCCCCCCGCAACGGGAACGCCACTGGTGTGACAACATCATCAACGTCGTCCCGTGCAGCGGTGGCTCGCCGGAGTGCGAGACCGCGAACGCTGTAGAGGTGTTCTCGCGGCGGCGAGCGCCAAGATTTGGTACGATCTGCAGGATGAGCAGGAGCTTACCGACCGCGCTGTCAGTCTTTGCAATCGTGTTATTCTCGTCGGTTGGCAGGGCGCAACAACGAGGAGCAATCGTCGCATCGGAATTCATCGCCGACGACATGCCCACGCCGGCTTGTCATGCTTCGACGATCGTTCAGGTGGGGGAGACGATGGTCGCGGCGTGGTTTGGCGGCAAGGCGGAGGCGGACCCATCCGTCGGCATCTGGATGTCGCGCGATGCGGGGAGCGGGTGGAGCAAGCCGGTGGAAGTGGCCAATGGGCAGTGGGCGGACGGAAAGCGATATCCGTGCTGGAACCCGGTGCTGTTTCAGCCGGCGGAGGGGCCGCTGCTGCTGTTTTACAAAGTCGGCCCCAGCCCGTCGCAGTGGTGGGGGATGATGACGAACTCGACCGATGCGGGGGCGAGTTGGTCCGTGCCGGTGAAGTTGCCGGAGGGGATCCTGGGGCCGATTAAGAACAAGCCGGTGGAGGTGGCGCAGGGGAAGATCCTCTGTCCGTCGAGTACGGAGGGCGGCGAGGGGTGGCGGCTGCAGATGGAGTGGACGCGCGATCTGGGGAAGACGTGGCAGAAGACGCCGCCGCTGAACGACGGAAAGAAGTTTGGCGCGATTCAGCCGTCGATCCTGAAGTTGGGGGAAGGGGCGCTGGGATTGGTTTGCCGGAGCAAGCAGGGGAAGGTGCTCTTCGCGCGGTCGACCGATTCCGGACGGACCTGGAGCGAGCTGGTGGCGCTGGACGTGCCGAATCCGAACAGCGGGATCGACGCGGTGACGCTGGCGGATGGGCGGCATGTGATGATTTACAACGACACCCCCAAGGGGCGAACTCCGCTCAACGTTGGGCTGTCGGTGGACGGGGTTGCGTGGAAGAACGTGTTGGCGCTGGAGACGGCTGACGGAGAGTATTCCTATCCGGCGGTAATCCAGACGCGGGACGGGAAATTGCACGTGACGTACACGTGGAAGCGGCAGAAGGTGCGGCACGTCGTGCTGGATGTGAATCAGTTGGGGCGCTGAGACGGTCGAGAGCGCGCGCGGAGCCGACGAGATGGCGGATATCTATATCGGCATTGCGATCATGTTGTTCACCGCGATGCTGGCGGGGGAGGGAACGTATCGACTTGCCCGGCGCGGTTGGCGATGGACCACGGTGGCGCTGGCGATGATCTGTGCGGCGGGCTTGGCGCTGAACGTGGCGTACTTCCGGCATAGTTTGTGGCCCGCGGGACTCCTGCCATTTTCGAACGTGATGGTTCTGGGCGATCCGAACCCGCTGCTGGTGGCGGTTTTGATCGGCGCCGGCGCGAGGCTAATGCCGGGGAGTCCGGCGCGGCGGAGCGTGCTGCTGGTGCCGCTGGGGGCGCTCTGCCTCTGGGGGTCGTATGGCGGATTGTTCCTGCGGCCGCCGCCGCTGCAGGAACGTTGGACCGGCGTCGTTTGCCGGCAGACGTCCGAGGCGACATGTGGCCCGGCGGCGGCGGCGACGCTGCTTGCGGCGCACGGGATCAAGTCGAGTGAGGCGGAGATGGCGGAACTCTGCCTGACGAACATCGACGGCACGTCGTCGCGCGGCGTTTATCGCGGGCTGAAACTTAAGACGCGCGGGACGGGGCTGCGGGTCGAGCCCTACTTTGGGAAGTTGGACGACCTGCTCAAAATCGAGGGGCCGGTGCTGCTGTTCGTGAGACTGGATGCGCAGCCGGGGGTCGATCCGCGGTATCAGACGAAGTGGGGGTGGAAGCCGGGCGTGCCGCACGTGGTGGTGATGTATCGGCGGCGACCGGACGGGCGGTTCGTCATGGGCGATCCTGCGGTGGGGCCGGAACTGTGGGATCAAAAGGCGATTGAGACGTTGTGGCATGGGGAGGGAATTCGGTTGGTTAAAGAGAAGTGAGCTCCGTCTTATTCACGGGCGACCTCAGACCGCGGGATGCGATTGATGCGACTCTTTTGGTTGGCAGTTCTCACGGCGCACGGGACGGCCGCGGTGGCGTGGTGGTGGCTTATGCCGGGCGGGTTTCCGATGGGACATCCGCGGTTTTGGGTGAATGAGGCGCTACCGGTATTGGTGCTTGCGATGGTGGTGGCGGTGCGATCTTGGGTTTGGGGGAAGGAGCGGGTGCGCAATTCGATCCTGGCGATGTTGCCGGTGTTTTGGCTGGCGGTGGCGATCGGCGGGCGCGTGATTTTTCCGGAGAGCGGGCGATTGTTCTTCATAGCGCCGTTGCTGTTTGGGTTGGCGATGGCGGGGATGGTGTTTCTCGCGCGGCCGCGCCCGGCGCGGTGGGCGCTGGCGGCGATGCCGTTGGTTGCGCTGCTGGGGGTGTTGATGCCATCGGCGGAGCGCGGAGTCGATCCCGACACGCGGCCATTAAGCGCTACGATGCCGGCGCTTCCCGATCCGCTGGTTGCGCCGGTGGAGACACGGTCCGTCGTCTTGGGGCCGGAGATCAGGCTCGATCCGGGCGATCCGGTGGTTACGCTGAATCGCGGCCGCGTAACGCTTGCGGTGCAGCCGCTGCTGACGTTCATTAGCCGCTCGCCCGATCGGTGTTGGACTCTCTTCGCGTCGCGCGAGCAGCGGGACGGACCGCGGCGGCGATTGGTGCACCTCGAGCGAACGGCGGAGGGCGCTCGGCTGGTGCATCGGGACGACACGACCAGTTGGATGGACGTAGGCGTGCGCGATGGCGCATTGGAAATTGATGCGTGGACGCACCTGTCGTCGCCGATCTATTCGCACCTCAATACGTCTACCGAGTTGACGATCAGCGGGCATCGCAAATTGTCCGTCAGTTTTTCGCCCTGCGCTGCGGTGCACGTCGAGTTCAAGCCGTTCAGCATTCAGGGGAGCGCGCCGAGCCGGGCGGCGTACCTGGATCGCGACGGCACGTTTCGCGTCGTGCAGGCGCGGACGGCGGAGAAGGGACCGTTCACCACGCTCGCGGAGGGGAAGATGAACCGCGACGATCCGCTGAGGATGACCCTGTACGATCAGGATCGGGCGGTGTTTGAACTGACCTTGCGCGACTGGGCGGCGCAGGCGGGCGTGCAACTATCGCCCACGGCGGGGTATGGGTTGCCGGTCAACGCAATCGAGTTTTCGATCGACGGTGAAAGCGATCGTGCGTCGGCGGGCATGTGGATTACCCTGGCGGCAACGTCCGTCGGGCGCGGGTGGGATTCGGTGGGGCATGCGGCGGGGACGTATCGAAATCGCGTGACGGTGCGGCGGTTGGACGAGACTCGTTGAGCGGACGCCGTTGCAAGCGGGCACACAAATTGGCAATCGTTCGGCGCGCTGTTATAGTGAGAATGTTAATGGCGGCTAACTGCGGTGTGAGGGTGGCGTAACTTGGCGGGTTGCGCGCGATGCCTCGCGGCCCGCGGGAAAGGAACGAGCGATGGATGACGCTGGGGCGTTGACGTTCAAGATCGCGAGCGAACCGGGGGAGTTCGAGCAGATCCACCGTTTGAATTACAAGACGTTCGTCGAGGAGATCCCGCAGCATCCGGGCAACGAGCGCGGCGTGCTGGTCGATCGGTTCCATGATGAGAACACCTACGCCGTCTGCATGCGTGGGAACGAAGTGATCGGCATGATGGCCCTGCGCTGCCAGCGGCCGTTTTCGCTGGATCAGAAGCTGGGGAACCTGGATCAATATCTGCCGGGCCATCGCGCTAAGGTGGTGGAGGTTCGACTGCTGGCGGCGGAGAAGGATCGCCGGGGCGGGCGCGTGTTCGCCGGGTTGATGGCGGCGTCGGCGCGGTATCTGGTTCGGCACGGCTACGACATGGCGGTGATCTCGGGGACGACGCGGCAGCTTCGGCTTTACCGGCACATGGGTTTCGTGCCGTTCGGGCCGCTGATCGGGACGCCGGGCGCGATGTACCAGCCGATGTACCTGACGCGCGAGCGCTTCGAGGAAGCGGTGCGGGCGTTTGATCTGTCGCTGGAAAAGGAGGAACCGGCCGCTGCGCCGGTAAGCTTTCTCCCCGGGCCCGTCGATGTAACGGCGGAGGTGCGGGCGGCGTTCGCTGCGGCGCCGGAGTCGCACCGGGCGGAGGGTTTCCTGCGCGACTTTCGGGCGACGCAGATGGCGCTGTGCGGGTTGGTGAACGCGCGGCATGTGCAGGTGCTGACTGGGTCGGGGACATTGGGGAATGATGTCATCGCTGCCCAGCTTTCGCTGGAGGCGTCGCGCGGGTTGATCCTGAGCAATGGCGAATTCGGCGATCGACTGGTGGATCACGCGCGGCGGATGCGGCTGGAATTCTCAGTTGTGCGGCGGCCGTGGGGCGAGGTGATCGACTCAGCGGAGATAGAGATGGCGATCGCGGCAGCTCCAGACATCAAATGGATCTGGGCGGTGCACTGCGAGACTTCGACGGGGGTGTTGAATGACCTCGGAACGCTCAAGGCGATTTGCGACGAGCGTGGAATCCGCCTTTGCCTCGACTGCATCTCGTCGATCGGAACTACGCCGGTGGACCTGGCGGGGGTGCATCTAGCGTCGGGCGTTTCGGGCAAAGGTCTGCGCGCGTATCCGGGACTTTGCATGGTGTTTCACGATCGGGAGATTGCTCCTGCGCCGGATCACCTGCCCCGTTACCTGGACCTGGGCTCTTACGCCGACAAGGCGGGCGTGCCGTTCACGGTCTGCTCAAACCTGGTGTATGCGCTGAAGGCGGCGGTGGAACAGATTCGGCCAGCAGCACGGTTTGCAGAGATCGCCGAGCACGCCAGCCGAGTGCGCGCGGGGTTGGCGGAGATCGGACTGGCGACGGTTGCCGAGGCCGCGCACGCGTCGCCGGCGGTGGTGACGATCGCGCTGCCGCGAACGATGTCGGCGGTGCGATTGGGCGATGCGCTGGCGACCCAGAGGTTGCTCCTGTCTTATCGCAGCGATTATTTGCTGGCGTGCAACTGGATCCAGATCTGCCTGATGGGCCAGTACTCTGCGCAGACGATCGAGCGCATGTTATCGGCCCTGGGGGAATCGACGCGTCTTGGTAGCAGGGGGTTGGCCGGTCGGCGCGATTTGGCCCTCTCGACGACGGCCGTGTGAATGTGGGGATTCACACCACAAAGCATTTGCATTGCACATGGGGGTGTGTGCTATAATCGCGATCTCATCTGGACGGCTTCAATCGGTTTGACCAACAACCGGAGATACTTCATGTCTCGTTCGGGCGCGTGCGTCGTCTGCTTTCTTGCCATTTTGGGATTCGGATCGTCACTGCAAGCGGCCACACCGCAGGAGGTGGATAAAGCCATCAAGCGCGGCGTCGAGTGGCTTTACACGCAGCAGAACGACGGCGGCCACTGGGAGACAACGCCCGGCCCCGGTCGCGACTTCGCCAAAGAGCCGGCTAAGCCCGAGAGCGGGCAATGGGGCGGCTACAGTTCCATGGCGACTTACGCGTTGCTTGACGCCGGCGAAAGCTGGAAGGACAAGCGGATCCGCGATGCGCTGGAGTGGCTGAACAAAGCACCGATGGTCGGCACGTATGCGGTGGCGCTGCGGGCGCAGGTCTGGCAATACCTGCCGCAGACCAAGGGCGTGAAGGACGCGGCGCAGCGCGATTGCGGCATGCTCCTCAGCGGGATGAAAGCCAAGGGGGACGCGCGCGGCATGTGGGCGTACTTCGTCAGCGATGGGGCGCATCCGCGCTACGATCACAGCACCAGCCAGATCGCGCTGCTGGGCGTGTGGGCGTGCAATCAGGCGGGCCGCGAGGTGCCGACGGCGTTCTGGAAAGAATCCGAGAACGCCTGGAAGGCACACCAGAATGAAGACGGCGGATGGTCGTATATCTACAAAGGGGAGGGAGAGCAGGGATCGTCGAAGATGTCGATGACCCTTGCCGGCGTCGCGACGCTCTTTATCGCTCAGGATTACGTGCATGCCAACGATGGGATCAACTGCGGCGGCAACGTCTTCGACGACCGCTTGATCTGGGGCACGCGCTGGATCAAGGATCACATCGGCGAGGGAATCAACGGTGGCTACAACTTGTACGCCGCACAGCGCGTCGGCTTGGCGAGCGGGTTCAAGCACTTTGGAAAGTTTGATTGGTATCAGCAGTCGGCCGAGCGACTGGTGCGCGGGCAGCAGAAGGACGGGTCGTGGGGGAGCATCGCCGAGACGTCGTTTGCGATGATCGTGCTGTCACGGGGGCGGGCGCCGATCATCATGAACAAGTTCGAGTACGAGATGGAGGGGACGGCGCCCAAAGGAATCAAGAAAGCGCCCAAGCCGATCATCGAAGCGCCCAAGGCGCCGGTGCCGGTCCGTTTGAAGCCGGGCGAGAAGCGGCCCGTCGCGCCGCCCAAGCCCGAGGAAAAGCCGGCTGAAGTGAAGCCACCCGAGGAACCGGTGGATCCGGAGGCCGACCCGAAACTGTTCGCGGGCAACTGGTGCCAGCGCCCGCGCGATGTGGCGCTCTTCACCCGCTGGATGAGCGACGCGACGGAACGAAAGCTCAACTGGCAGGTCATCTCAAGCCGCGCGACGGTGGATGATTTTCACGACGCGCCCGTCCTGTACATGGCGGGCAACCAGAAGTTGACCTTGCCGCAAACGACGGTTGACAAGATCAAGCAGTACATCGAGGAAGGTGGCCTGCTCTTCGGGCAGGCGGATTGCGCGAGCAAGGAGTTCACCGAATCGTTCATCGCGCTTGGGAAGCAGATGTTTCCGATGTACGAGTTCCGGGAGTTGCCGGCCGATCACCCGATTTACAGCCGCCAGCAGTTCCTGCGAAAGAATTGGAAGAACCCGCCCAGCGTGATGGCGCTATCTAACGGCACGCGCGAATTGATGATCACGCTCCCCAGCGCCGACATCGCGCGGAACTGGCAGATGGGGACGTACCTGGGCAAGGAGGAAACCTTCCAGGTGATGAATGGGATCGTCCTTTACGCGGTCGATCGCCAGAACCTGAAGTACAAGGGCGGCACGCACGTAGTGCGCGCGGACCCGGCGGCGGCGGGTGGCACGGGCGGTGGTCGAGTCATCAAGGTAGCGCGGTTGGAGTTCGTCGGGAACTGGAATCCCGAGCCAGCGGGCTGGCCGCGGTTGTCGGCGATCTTGCAGAAGCAGCAGCAGGGGCAGATCGTCGCCGAGCCGGTCAAGCTTGGTGAAGGCAAGCTTGACGCGGCCGCCTATCCGATCGCGCACCTCACCGGCACTGGGCAATTCTCCTTCACCAAGGAGCAGTTGAACGAGCTGAAGAAGTACGTGCTGAAGGGCGGCGTGGTGCTGTGCGACGCTGCGGGTGGGAACAGCGAGTTTGCTACGGCGGCGGCGGACCAGCTCGACAACATCATCACCGGCTCAAAACTAGAGCCGATCACGGCGGACGATCCCGCCATGGCCGCGGGTAAAGGGCCCGATGCCGCAGCCGCGCCGATGATCACCTCGACCCCAATCGTCCAGCCGGAGAACTCAATGGCCTCGGTGGTGGCGGCCGCAACGCAAGCGGCGACTCAGCCTTCCACCCAGCCCGCGGGTAAAACCCTTTTCCCCACGCTCCCCCCCGCGGCGACCCAACCCGCGACGACGCAGGCCTCGACCAAAGTTCTTCTCCCCGGCGGCTTCCCGGTCGAGTACCGCAGCTTCGCCCGCGCACGGCTTGGGTCGTCCGACAACCTTCGTCTCAAGGGCCTGAAGTTCCGCAAGAAATGGGCGGTGGTTTATTCGGCTGAGGATCTCTCCACCGGCTTGGTTGGACAGCAGGTGGACGGAATCAACGGTTACACCCCAGCCTGCGCCACCGAGATCATGCGCCGCCTGGTGCTCAACCTGGTGCCCGTAACCGCCGGTGAAACCCCGGCGGCGGCGCAGCAATGAGCGGCGAGCGAATTACCGTCGAGCGCATCGAACACGTCGCAGTCATCGTCTCCGACGTCGAGCGGGCCAAGCAGTTCTACGGCCAAGTGCTCGGCCTGACCGAGGTTCCGCGCCCCGTCACGTTCGACTTCCCCGGCGCGTGGTATCGCAACGGCCAGACCGACCTGCACATCATCTCGCGCCCCCATGCCGACCCCGAATCTCGGCGGCATGTCGCATTTTACGTCTCCGACCTCCAAGCCGCCGCCCGCGTCCTCCAGTCCCACGGCTTTCCCGTCCTGTGGGAAACCATGAAGATCGACGGCCTCGACCGGTTCTTCACCCAGGACCCGGACCAGAATCGTGTCGAGATCATGGCGCGAGACGACACGTGAGGCGACAATTCGCACATTCCTCATTATGCCTTCATCCGTGCGCAACCGACTACAAGAGTTAGAGTTGTGATCGACATCGCCGGCCGCTCCAGCCCCCGCGACCACAACGCCGATACTTCTTTGTTGACGCAGATCAGCGGGGACGGCCATAATCGCGATCTCAGCATGGCGCAGTTTCGAATAGACACCCTCGACGACCTCGCCCGCCAGCTCACCTTTTCGCCGCACGACACCCGCGTGGCGCAAATCGCTGCCGCAGAAGACCTTCTGCACACACTCGACCCCGCCAAAGCCTACC
>JAQGHM010000258.1 GCA_028291615.1 Phycisphaerales bacterium
CACCGGAAGCAGTAGCTATCATGCAAGACCTTCGGTCGATGGCCGATGCGAAGGCATGGCTTGATCACTACCGTCCGTTCGTCAAGCAGACCCCTCTGGAGGCCATCCAGAACGGTCACAAGGCGATGGCGGAGGAAAATGCGACCGGAGCCAAGGGCGCGGAACGGCAACGCATCCTGGACGATATGAAGGCCACCAAGAAACATCACGCCAAAGCCGTTGGCGTACTGGCGTCGGTCCTCGCGGCGGCGAAGAAATGGGAACGCGACAACAACGTTCCCCCGATCATCGGCGGCACCGGAAAACAGAACCTACTGGCCACCCGAATCCGCTACTACGGCCACCTTCAATCCTTCGGCAACCTCGAAAACACCACGGCCCTCTATTGGATCGACGGCTACGCCGAGACCTTCCGCGACTTCGTTGACTCTCAGGTGGAGCAATCATGCACAATGATGGTCTAACGCTCGCCATGACAAAGACGACGGGCAAGGGGCAAGTGGTGCGTTGTAGCGTCCTCGTCTCACCGGAAACGTTGGACTACGCCGATGACGGGGTGCTAACGTCCATGTTTCTCCGCAAGGTGAGGGACATGCAAGCGAAGATAAAGTGGTACACCTGCCCATCCAACAGCACAGTGAAAAGCGGCTCATTGATGGAAGGGATTTAGCGGGGTCACTTTGAATAAGGGGGTATGGATAAACGCACTCCTGACAAGGCGGACATCGACCGCCTCGACGCAAAGCTCGACCAGATCAGCGAAGACCTGGTGGCGATCAAACACCTTGTCGTAGGCAACGGCGACCCATCGAAGGGTCTGGTGTTGCGGCAGGACCGTCTGGAACAGACGGTGGCTCGCTGGAGCAAGTTGATCGGCATTGCGGTAGGGGCGGGGCTCCTTTCGCTGGTGGGCGCGTTTTTCAAACTCGTAATGAAATAAGGGGCAGCATGTCATACACCGAAGGCACCTACAAAGGTCTGCCCGTTATCACTCCCGACCCAGCAGGTGGCGCGAGAATCCACAACGATGCTATCAAAGCCATCGGTGATAACCTTGAAACGCTCAATGCTGTGGGTGTCAGCGGCTACAGCGGATACTCTGGCTCGGGCCGATCTGGATACAGTGGTTTCAGCGGTCGAAGTGGCTGGAGCGGATTCAGCGGCGCAGACGGCCTACCCGCCACCTACACAATCAACTACACCCAAAATGGTGGCGGCGAGTGCGGAGGCAGCAGCTTTGCTACCGGCGTCAACGTCACTCTCGCCAAGGAATCGTCAACTCTCTGGCGATACGACGACGGCAACAACAACTTTGTAGAGATTCGCAGCGACGGCACTTATTGGCGTCTGCGGGTCGAGGACGTTCTCGGGTGCAATGGCGGCGGCTCTGACATCACATGGATCGCATCCATCATCAACGAAGGCGGGACGCCCAACCCATACCCACCCGTAGGGGCGAGCAACTGGACGGTTGAATCGGATAGCTGGGCAGCAGGTAGCGTCCTCAATCTCGTCACCAATGCCTACGTCGGTGCTTCCGGCGCAGCTGGAGCAAGTGGCTACAGCGGCTACAGCGGCAAGAGCGGCTTCTCGGGTTATAGCGGGTTCTCTGGCCGATCAGGTTTCAGTGGCTACAGCGGATCAGGCACCAGCGGCTATAGCGGTAAGAGCGGATTCTCGGGGTGGAGCGGAATCAGCGGCGCGACTGGCGCACCCGGGGCGGACGGTAGCACTGGTGTACAAATTCAGACCAACGGTTCATTCGTCGGCACTGAGGGCAAACTAAATCTAATCGCGGGAACCGGGATCGACATTAGCGGCAGCGATACCCCGGGTGATGTAGTCAACGTCACGATCACCAGTACAGGTGGCGGTGGGAGCAGCGGCACTATCCTCGCCAGCAATAACGGCGTTTTGATTGCGACTGAATACGGCCTTGATTTCATCAACGGGACTGGCAGTACAGTCACAGTGGCGGACGTAGGCGGCGGCAACGCAACTGTGAGAGTTGATGTCGATCTCTCTGGCGTAAGCGGATACGGTTCGCCTGGGGCGGACGGCGCAAGCGGCTTCTCGGGTCGATCAGGTTTCAGTGGCTACAGCGGATCAGGCACCAGTGGCTACAGCGGCCGATCAGGTTATAGCGGCTACTCGGGATACTCTGGTGCAACGCCCAGCCTAACGGGTTATGCGCAGTTGTCCGGAGCAGCGTTTGCGGGAACCACATCGGTTGGATACAACGGTGATAATTTAGTCAGTGTCGCCAGCAATAACGGAAATGCGGCAGGTTTACAGTTCTTGTCCATTGGATACCGGGCTGGCTACATCATTCAAAACTCTGCGGGAATGTTCTTCTTAGAAGACGGCGGCGCGGTATCTGCTGGTCCATTTGATCCGACCACTCTACAGGCGGCTTGCGCGTTCAAGGTCGCTTCGAAAAACGTCACGTATTACGGTTCGCTCGGTGCTGGTGCTCTTGACGTTAGCGGTACAGGCCATCGCCATCTGAGTGCCTGCTCGACAAACAGCAATTCCGCTGTATTAGATTTGGGTTGTGTTGGCGTTCGCGGGGGAGTAGTTGCGATTTGTGACGACGCCCAAATGTATTTCGGCAACCACACCGGGCTTGCCGATTACAACACTGCTACCATCGCAGCGGCGGCTCAACTGGTTATCAACAGCGGAGGCGTAGTCGAATGCCGTAGCGGCCTCAAAGTCACCGGGGACATCGCTCATGGCGCATACAAGGTAGATAAAGACATTACCCTCACCGATGGCTCGACGACCACCTGGGATCAGTCGTTAGGTGATAGGGCAAGTTGGACAGTCGGCGGGGCTCGCACCTTGGCGTTTAGCAATGCTCGCGCCGGTACGTTCATTCTACGCCTGATCCAAGACGGCACCGGCTCTCGTACTGTCACTTGGCCCGCATCGGTCAAGTGGCCAGCAGGTTCGGCTCCGACGCTATCAACAGCAATTGGCGCGGTAGACATCGTATCGCTCTATTCGCCGAACGGCACGACGTTCTATGCCGTCTGGAACGGAGCGTTCGCGTAATGTTTACACTGCCTTTTGGATTCAATAAGCCAGTAGTCAGTGGCGGCGGTGGCAGCGGAAACGCGGCTACTTATTTAGCAAAAGATACCACAACCCAAGGCAACTGGGTTGGTGTTTACGGTGCGGACGGCTACTGGATTGAACAAGGTTATAGCGCGACTAATACAAGTATGCAGTCGCTACCTGCCTACGTCACCCGATGTGATTGGGGCGGTACTGCTTTGGGGTATGACTGGGCCACTGAATCAAACGCACGGTCGCTTACTAAACCAGACGGCATAACGACGACTCGACAAGCAGTGACGTTTTATGGCCCCGGCTCGACCTGTACGTTGAGTGTGACGTTTACGGCTCTCAAGAAAATCAGAATCTATAACGGCATCTACGACGGTGGCCGAGTCATTGCTTTCGCCGTAAAAGACAGAGACACCGGCGCGACGTTGAACAGTCAAACGGAAGACGCAACGGAAGCGGCTAACGGTGTCTGGTACAGCTACAGCATTATCGGAAACATTGATTTCGTTTACACCCTCATCAGCGGTGGCAACTGCACAGCGGCCTCGGGTATTTTCTTTGACCCCTGATCTATGCTCCACTCCGTCATCATCGCCTACCGCAACCGCGTCGAAAACCTTCGGGTGCTGCTCGACTGCTTTACCAACTGTGTCGAATGGGGCTTGGTAGAGATTGTGATTGTCGATCTCAACTCGGGCTACCAGTCGGCGGTCCTGATCGACACCTACCGCGACCGGCTCAACCTGCGCCACCATTTACTGCCCTACTCAGGAACGTTCCACAAGACGATGGCACTCAACTACGGGATCGCCCAGGCGCAGGGCGGCATCATCACTATCCATGACGTTGATATTCTCCCTCCCCCCGACTTCTTCACCAATATCCATAGCTTCTTCGCCAACCCCGCGAACCACCAGAAGAAGCTCGCCCGGGATGTGAACCTGCTGGATACCCACCAGACGGCCCAGGTGCTCGCACAGACCTACGAGCAGTATTCTCAGTGGTTATTCACTCTGGACGCCGCCAACAAGGCGGCAATGACCTACAACGGCAAGGTGCTGGGGTGTTCTCAAATCTCCATGCCCAAAGAGAACTTCACCAAAGTAGGCGGGTACGATGAGGGCTTTGTGGGATACGGGTTTGAGGACTACGAATTCAATCTCCGGTGTCACAACCTTTACGGCGATGCAGTAGTACAGGGTTCACTCTGGCACCTCTACCACTCTCGGGAAGCTGATTGGCAGAACAGCGAAGCCATGCGCGCAACGACTGAGCGGTTCCAGGCGGCAGAGCAAAACGGCTTCACATCGTTATTGCCTATCAGTGCATAACTCAGTATCTTCCCGCCCTATGGCAAAGAAACAGTTCGACCTCACGACCCTTCTCGACCCCACTGACATCATCCGGCGGCTGCAAAAGCGGCGCGACGAATTGATGTCCGAAGTAGACCTTATTGACGGTGAAATCGTTCGTTTCGGAGGGGGCATCGTAGGACGTAAACCCCCCAAGGGGACAAAGATCGGGAAGCCAAAGGGTAAGAGGCGGGTTAAGCGAACCGCTGATCAACTCATTGCCCACGCGCAGCAGATTGTGGAGTTTATCAAGGCGGCGGGTAAAGAGGGCGTCAGCGGAAAAGACATCAACGCCAAGTTCGATGGGGTCAATCCAAGTGCGAAGCAATTCTTGAAGACCCATGCCCCCGACACCAAAATCAAGACGAGTGGGAAGCGGGCCGCAATGCGGTATGTGATCGGGTAAAGGCGGATTGACCTATTTTGTGGATTTCGTTTTAGCAATCCAATCAATCATTGCGGCCAGATCATGTTCCCAAAAGAGGGTCAGGTTTTTGTCCTGCGCGTCGATGAGGTTGTGAAGTTTGTAGACGCCGCTTAAAACGGCCGCTGGCACCACCTGGTCGCGTCCAAAAGCTTCGATCCACTTCATCGCCTTGACGGCCGCATCATTATTCAAACGTTTTACGGAGTTTGTTGAGGAGTTGGAGACCTTGCATTCAATCGGCATGATGCGGTTATCCCACAGGCAGACGACGAAATCCGCTTTCCTTCGACCTAAAAGCGACTCTCGGCAAAACTCCCCTGGCTTCGGTGCATCTGCGAAGGTCTGCACTCTCCGGTTGGCGACTCGCTGAAACTGGGACGCGATGAGCGCATCGTCAACTTCCTGCTCTTGATCCTCTTTGGCTTTTGTCCTGCGAAGTGTCGCCAACTTTTGGCTCGCCATGAGCGCGGCGGTCGCCATCACGGCATTGTTTCGTTCCTGTTCGTCTGCTTCGCGGCCATCAACTAACCAAGGGAAGCGACGGCGATCAATCGTCGCCCTCACAAACGCCATGATCCGATTCACGGCTTTGGGATTCGCTTTTAGATAGACCTTATTGAACGACTCGACCTCCGCGACAATGTTCAAATCGTCCTTCGATACGGGTGGACCAGTTAGATAACGGAGGGCTTGGAACAGCGGTTTTTTAGTGACGACTTCAAATCCCTGATTGTCGAGGTCAGTAAGATCGACCGTCAGTTCCAGCAGGTCCGCCACCTCCCCCTGATAATCGTCCATGTACTGGTGGTAAAGGTCGGGGTCTTCCTTGAGGCGTTTCTCTCGGAAGTTCTCCTCCGCTTTGTCTCGACCGTCACGAAGTGCTTCGTCAGATTGTATTGGCTGAGCTAACATCAAACCCCTGCCGCAGCAGTTCGAGTCCAGGAACGGCGAACCGTTCCAACTCGCGGGGTTCATACTTGATGAGTCCCCCTGCGTAGGTTCGCCCGTCCCTTATATTTACCGCGCGGGATAGGTATCGCACAAGTGCAGCGAGAAGTGATTTGGCTATGTTTTCGCGGGGGTAAATGCCATGGGCGATGTTGATGTGCCTCGCGTCTACGTCATTATGCACGAATGCCGGAGGGCGGCGCGCCATATAGGTGCATAGGATTGGAGCAGGTTTGCGAAGGCCAACTGACCACCACGCACGCCGGTTCTTCGCGGTCCAGCTCAAATGTGCACCGAGTTGCTTGGCCGCAACAAGAAAACGGCTGACCGCCTTCCGATCTTCGCTTTCAAGTTGGTCAAGTTCGGTGGGGATGTCGATGACTCGCCGCAGCCTTGAAGCGTCCACCAAGGTTGTGCCGGCTTGGATCAGTTCCTTTGCCTTTGTCACGCTTGGGAACAGTACCGCATCCGGGAGGTAAGCACTATGCTCCCCAGAAATCCAAATGCCATTGGCTCCAGTCACTTGTCCACGATGGACGCGGCAGAGTTCACCCAGTTCGACGAAACCATTGGGGACTTCACGCCGTTCTTTCGTCAGGTAGGACCAGCGTTGCTCGGATTCCAGCCGTTTTCTGCCTATACGAGTGCCGGCTTTGTTCTTGTTCAATTCCTCAACTGATTTCACGCGGCTAAACAGAATGCTCGCAGGTTTGCTCTGAACCTCGAATGTGGTAATCGCCCCGGTAGTCATCGCGTCCGCAAATGGCATTGCTTCCGGTTCGACTACAGTGATGGTCTTGCAGCCCAAGCCGCCGACGAGCAGTGATCGGACGAGACTGCCGTAGTTTACGTCAAGCCACTCTGCGGAAGTAATGAAGACGCCATGATCCTTTTTCTTGGCTTTGAGGAGCGTTGCCAAAAAGAAATAGACGTGCAATCCCGCCAGCGCACTCGCGGTCAGACCCATCTTGGCTGATTTCTCGACAAGCCAACGCTTCCAAACGGATTCAACCAAGTGATGGCGAACATAGGGGGGGTTGCCGATGAACAGAGTCGCGCCCTTATGGGTCGGAAGTTCGATGGTACGATAATCCGCCAGTGACACCGTTGATCGTTCAGCAAGGCCAGCAGCGGCAAGGTGGCCGCGAGCGATGATGGCGGCTACGGGATCAACTTCAATTCCGACCAGATTGGCGCGCGTAAAAAAACGTCCGGCCTCAACGAGAAAACGAGCGGAGCCAACTCCTGGATCAACCACACGCGAAGGATCGCAAGCATCGGCCGCACGTTGAACCATCGAGCGGACAATAGCGAGGGGGGTGTAAACTGCCCCTGCGGGGCGACGTTCCAATGGCGAACGTAGGGAGCAGAAGGTGCTACCCAGCGGATCATCACCTGCTTCAATTAGCCGCTTCGCCTCGTCAATTTCTTGCGGTTTTAGTTCCGGAAGATTGTTGAGGTAGAGGGACTCCTCCAGCGACCACCCGCCAACCCGTGAAGCTCCCAAGCCAACCGCGAGGGCGAGCAAACGCGCTTCGGCGTCATTACAGGGCGTCCTCATCCGCATACAATTATTACCACGGCTGGGGTAGTTAGGCAACGGTCCTGCCCAAGATAATGTAGGGCGGTCAAACCGGCTTTACTATAGATAATCGGGTGGTGAGGTCGTCGAGGGTTAGCTATCTCCGGCGACAAGCGGTCCCCAAACTTGAGCGCGAAGCCGCCGTGAAAGTCCGCGTAGCCAAAAACGCCCCCGCTGTTCAGGTCTCAATTCAACCCCGAGTATCCTATTTCCGCCCCAATAAGCAGGTGGCGGCTGTGTAAATCTGCGTTTTTAGCGTTCTGTGGAAGTCAGGCGAGTTTTCCAAACTCCAGGTCATCGGTTCGAACCCGTTCGCCCGCTTTTCTATTTTGTAACCCGTCCCACCCCGAATTGATCCCCCACTCTTGCCACCCGATCGCCCGCCCAATCCACTTCCACCATTTTCTCGCTCTGCACGTCCTGGTGGTTCTCGTCCTTGAGCGACAGCAGGATCTTGCGCGTCTTGACGTCGATCACGTCCCCCGTTGACGGATATGCATACCGCCCGTCGATGCTGAACGTCACCCAACCGGGCTCGTCCTTGAGCGCGATGCTCTCAAGCTGCTTGGGCGGCATCACCGTCGCATCGAACAGGTGCACGCGCTTGTTGAAGGCATCGACGACCCACAACTCCTTCTCATCCGGCGTCAGCCCCGCCCCGTGGCTCGGACAACCGTGCCGCAACACCGGCCCGCGCTTGAAACCCTGCACCTCGACCCGATGAATCATCCGCCCGCTCGGCACGTCGCCCACCTCGAATCCCAGCAGGTCATTGACGCACGCAAAGACCAGCGTGCCCTTGCCGTTGATGGTGAAGGGCCGGACGAAGCCGCCGAACGTCTCTACCGTGCCGATCGCCTTCTGTTCCTTTGCGTCGGCCACCGTCAGCACCTTCGATTTCAATCCCGCTAGAAACGCCAGCCGGCCGTCCGCGCTCACCAGCGTGTTGTGCGAGCCCGACTTGGTGACGATCTTCGTGATCACATCCCCGCTTGCGGCGTCCACCACGTTCCAGAAGTCCTTCTCCAGCGACGGCAGGTAAATCGTCTTGCCATCCGGCGTGATCGACATCCGATCGGCGCCCCCTTCGTAGTGCTTTTCCCAGATGGGCTTTTCCGTCAACAGATCGATGCACTGCAGCGACTCCAGCGAGCTGATGTAGACGCGCGACGTCGCGGCGCTGGCGCAGATCCCCTTCACGTTCATCACCGCGCCTTTGCCGTTCAAGCCCGCGGTGGGAATGCGTCTGACGAATTGGTGACCGTTGTCGATGTCGAACACGAGCAGCCCGTGCCCGCCGTACTTCAAATCGTCGCGTATGCCCGGTGCGGCGACGTACAGGTAATGCCGCTCGATCGGCGGGTTCTCCGCCGCGATCGCGAACGGGTTCAGACATGCCAGAACGACGATGACGAGAGCGAGCCATTTCGATGTCATGTTGGGTTTCCTCGTCCGTCATTCTGACGAGTTACCCCATCCGCGGCAACTTCTGCTTCACCTTCAATACCGGCTCGAACAGATCCCCCTTCTTCTTGACGCGCTTGAGTACGTCCGCCGTTTCAAAAGCCAGGCCCGACGCGTCCTTCTTCTTGACCGCCCGCTCCAACTCCTCCCACTCAACCGGCGTGGAAACCGTGGGCCGCGTGCGGGCGCGCAGCGAATAGACGCAAACCGTCGTCTTATGCCGGTCGTTCTGGCTCCAATCGACAAACACCTTTCCCTTGCGCAGATCCTTCCGCATGTTCGTCGTCACGTGCGCCGCATCCTCCTTTTCCAGCACCTGCGCCACCGCCCGCGAAAACACCTTGGTCTCGTCGAACGTCACCGGCGTGTTCAGCGGCACGTACAAATGCAGGCCTTTCCCGCCGGATGTTTTGGCAAATGACTTTAGGCCAAGCTGCTCCAGCATGTCGCGGAATCGCAGCGCCACGCGGATGCAGTCGAGCATGTCCGCGCCGTCCCCCGGATCGTGATCGAAGACCATGAACGTCGGCCGATCCAGATCCGGCGCCCGCGATAGCAGCGTGTGCAACTCGAGCGACGCCAGGTTGGCAACCCAGACCAGCGTCGCGGCGTCCTCGACCATGCAGAAATCGATCTCGCGGTTCGTCGTCGTCATGCGCGTCGTCGCAACCCAGTCCGGCCGATGCGACGGGCACATCTTCTCGTAGAAGAACGGCTGATCGACGCCGTTCGGATATCGCTTGAGCGTCAGCGGCCGGTGCTTCAGGTGCGGCAGCAGGACCGGCGCGATCGCCAGGTAATACTGCACGGCCTCGCCCTTGGTGAACCCCGTCTCGGGGTAGAGGATCTTGCCCGGATTGGAAACGCTCACCTCGCGCTTGCCGGCGCGGATGCTCGACGGCGGTGATTTGGATGACTTGGCGGTGGCCATATTTGTTTAAGCGCTGCGCCGCCTCCGCGTCGTGCGGGCGGCGGTGTGCGCGGCCGCGGGGGCCCGCGCGCTTCCCTTCGCCTTCGCCAGGCTCGCCTCCAGCGCCGCCATCAGGTTCGTGGCGCCGCCCTTCTTCTTAACCTCCACGTCCGGCGGCGTCACGATCTTCTCCCCCTCGGCCTTCTTCTCGATGATCTCCTGCACCGCCTCGCGATAGGTGTCGTGGTACTTTTCCGGCTTGAACTTGGTCGATAGCGATTCGATCAACTGCGACGCCATCTTCAGCTCGCGCTCGTCGCTCTTGGCCTTGTGCGGCACGCCGTCCACTTGGTCCACCGGGATCACCTCGTCGTTGAAGTGCATCGTCTCCAGCACCAGCGCCCCTTCCTGCGGGCGCAGGGCACAGAGGTACTCCTTGTTCCGCATCACGAATCGAGCGACGCCGACCTTCTTGCTCTTCTCCATCGATTCGACCAGCAGCCGGTACGCCTTCACGCCTTGCTCCTGCGGCACCACGTAATAAGGCCGATCGAAGTATACCGGATCGATCTGCCCGAGATCCACGAAATCCTCGATCTCGATCGTCTTGCTCTTCTTCGGTGCTGCCGCCTCCAGCTCCGCCTCGCGTACCACCACGTACTGCCCCGGCGATAGCTCATACCCCTTCACCACGTGCTCTGAATGGACCTCCTTGCCGTCGGCCGGGCAAATCATCTTGCGCTGTAAGCGCACGTGGTCCTGGTCGTGCAGCATGTGGAACTGGATGTTCTTCTCGCGCACCGCGACGAATAACTTCACCGGGATGTTGACCAGGCCAAACGTGATCGAGCCGGTCCAGATTGATCGTGACGCCATGTCGTGCCCTTTCCTTGCTGGCAGTTAAGCCAATTCGATCTCGTCCGGGTCTTTGTCGGTCCGCAGGCCTTTGAACGCCGCCTGCTGGAGGATTCCTTCGGGCCCTTTGCGACGGTATTCGACTTGTGCGACCAGTTGCGGCTTAACGAACAGCGCACCCACTTTGGGCACGCGATCAGCAAATGGGCTGGTCGATTGCGCGAGCGATCGCATCAACCGCGAAAGTCTTTTGTGATCGTCGTCGTTGAACCCGGTCCCAACGCCGCCCGCGAAGTGCAACTGCTTCAGTTCGTCGTAATACCCCAGCAATAGCGACCCCACCCGATTCGTCCGCGTTCCCGCCTCGGGCACCCAGCCGCCAATTACGAATTCGTCATCCGCCACGATCTTGACCTTCAACCAGTCGGGTGAGCGCAGGCCCGGCCGATACGGCGAATCCAGCCGCTTGGCGACCACCCCTTCCAGTTCCATCTGCCGCGCTGCTGCCAGGACTCCTTCCCCCTCGCCGATGTGCGCCGGCGAGCGCAGCCACGCCGGCCCGCTTAGTTCCAGTTCTTCAAGCCGATCGCGCCGCTGAATCCATGGAAGCTCGATGAGCGATTGACCGTCCAGCCAAAGCACGTCGAAGATGACGAAGAAAATCGGCACCTCACTCATGAGCCGCCGAACCGCCGTCATGTCCCGCACGTGCATCCGTCGCTGCAAGCGCGAGAAGCTCGGCCGCTCTTTTTCGTCCAGCGCAATCACCTCGCCGTCGAGCATGACCGGCCGTGACCCAAACACATCCCCCAGCGGCCAAAGCTCCGGATATCGATTGGTAATGTCGAGCTGATTGCGACTCTGGAGCGAAAACTGCCGGCCATCCCACCGGCAGATCGCGCGCACGCCGTCCCACTTGTATTCAAACGCATAGTCGGCCGGCTTGACGGGCAGCCGCTGCGAAAGCACCGCGAGCATTGGCGGGAGCAGGAGGGGCATTTCCTGGCGCGCCGTCACCGTCCTGCGTCGCTTTTGGGTATTGGAGGTTTGCAGCAATTTCATTCGGCCGGATGTCCATTGCCGTCCTCCGTGACGTGTTGTGAGTCTCGTGTGCCCTCCCTGACGCAACACGCGCGCCGACAAATTCGCACAAGAATTCGCGCATGATCCACCAAAATGCTGTCTGACACGCACCTTATGAACGCTTCACGACTTATGGCTTACTCACAGATCCCCGCGCAATTTCCGCGCTGACTTATCGGACCTCCCCCGCATATACTGTGAGCATCACACGATTTTTGAGCGACTTTGATGACCCCCTCGCTGTCCCACAACGTCCCGCCTGATGTGACAACTCGTCCGCTCGAGAACGAGTCAGTGGCGTTCTCACAATTGCGCACGTCGCTCATCAAAGTTCTGCGCAACTCGCCCGAATCCCGCGAGCCGATCTGTGACGCGCTGGAATTGATTGAAGCGCTGCAGCAGCAGGTCGAGACTAAGCGCCATCCCGATGCCGCCCCGCTGCCGGCCTCGGCACGGCGCTCTGCCGCTACCGATCGCGCCCAAGAGTATTTCGTGCAGAAGACGCACGAGGGCGAATTCCTCACCGAGCGCCGCCCTTCGGGGTCGCAGCCGTTTCGCTGTCCGAAGGATGCTTACGATGCCGCCGCCGACATCCTCGCGCACGCGGACCAGCCCCTTCATTTCGACGAGCTGCTCGAACGTCTGAACACCGCCATGGGCGACCGCCAAGCCGACTACCGCCTGCGCGTTTGCCTGCGATTTTGGCTCGGGCACAAGCTGGTCGAACGCTTTCGAACCCGATATCGCGTCATTGACGCCAATACGTTCTCCGCCAGCGCCCGCTCGCTTTGGGAAGAGGCCGGCGCCGCGCAGCGCTCCTGACTCACACTCGCGCCCCGCCCCATTCGATCCGTTCATTTTCCCGCCCCTCGGTCCAGCAGTGGCCGCGCAACTGGTTTCCCTCGATTGTCGCTGCGTACCGCATGATCGCGCCGCCGCGTCCCCACTCGACCAGGCGGAAGGTCAGCCGGTCTCCGTCGATCCGTCCTTGGCCGATCATCGTTTCGCGCTCGCTGACCATCGCTTTGCCGGTGACGATCTGATACCGGCGCTCGAGGTGCAGCCGCACGTGCCGCCGCCCGGCCGGGTCGTTCACGGTGCAGTGCCATTCCCCCGCCACCCACGCCGGCACAACCCACCGGTTTAGGTTGCGGTGATGCGTCTGCAACACCTCGTCCGGCTGCCAGTCGGCCATGTCGAAATGGTTTGAAACCACCCGCGAGCCCGGCCGCATCTCTGACATGATCTTGGGCCGCAGGCGGATGTTGAGGCTGGGCAGCAGGTAAAGCGTCAGCACGGTGGCCGGGCGCAGATCGATATCGAAAAGGCTGGCTTGCAGAAAGCGCACGCGATCACCCACCCCCGCGCGGCGGGCGTTCTCCTGGCACTCCTGAATCCGAATCGGATCGATATCAACTCCCAGCCCGCGCGCCCCCAGCCGCTTGGCAGCCGAGATCACGATCCGCCCGTCCCCGCAACCCAGATCGTAGATGACGTCTTGGGAAGTCACCTGCGCCAGCCGCAAAATCGCCGGCACGACCGCGTCGTCGGTCGGGACATAAGGCACGTCCCGCGGCGCGGGTGGACGATGCACGCGCAACTGCCGCGGGTCAACAACATCGTTGAGGCGGGCCGAGATGGACATCCGCGCATCCTCGCCGATTTTCCATTCTCGCGGAAGTGCGTTTATTTCACCCAGACCGTCTTGATATTGACGAACTCGCGAATTCCCGGCGTCGCCAATTCGCGGCCGTATCCACTCTCCTTGATCCCCCCAAACGGCAGCCGCGCGTCCGACTTCACCGTGCCGTTAATGAATACGCATCCTGCCTCCAGGCGGCCCGCCAGTTCTTCCGCTCGCGCGATGTCGGTCGTCCAGATCGACGCCCCGAGCCCATAGCGCGATTGATTCGCCAGCCGCACCGCGTCATCCGCGCCGTCGCAGGCGGTGATCGCCGCCACCGGGCCGAACGTCTCCTCGTCGAACGCCGCCATGCCCGGCCGCACGTCCGCCAGGATCGTCGGCTCGTAAAAATACCCTTTGCGCTCCAGGCGTTTCCCCCCGCACACCAGCCGCGCCCCCGCCGCCACCGATCGCCGCACCTGGTCGTTCAGATTCTCCAACAGATCCAGGCGCGCCAGCGGTCCCACCGCCGTCTGGCGATCCATCGGATCGCCGACCTTCAGCGCCCGCATCGCCTGTGTCATCGCGTACTCAAAATGCTCCGCGATCGACCGGTCGACGATAAATCGCTTGGCGGCGATGCACGATTGCCCGGCGTTGATCGTCCGCGCCGCCGCTGCCTGCCGCGCTGTTTGCTCGACGTCCACGTCTCCCAGCACGATGAAGGGGTCGGACCCGCCCAGTTCCAGCACCACCTTCTTCAGCGCCCGCCCCGCCTCTGCCGCCACCGCCATCCCGGCGCGCCCGCTCCCGGTCAGCGTCACGGCGCGCACCACCGGATGCGCGATGACGTCCGCCGCCTGCTCGTTTGACAGGAACAGATTCACGAACGCGCCCGCCGGAAACCCCGCCTCGGCGAACAAGCGCTCAATCGCCCGCGCCACTCCCGGCACGTTGGGCGCGTGCTTGAGCAACCCGACATTCCCCGCCATCAGCGCCGGCGCTGCAAACCGAAACACCTGCCAGAGCGGAAAATTCCACGGCATGATCGCGAAGACCGGCCCGAGCGCGTCATACCGCACGTAGCTGTGCGACGCATCCGTCGCGATCGTCTCGTTCCGGAGCATCTCCGCGGCATGGCTGGCGAAGTATTCGCACGTCCACGCGCATTTCTCGACTTCCTGCTCCCCCGCCGCGATTGGCTTGCCCATTTCTGTCGCCATCAGCCGTGACAAGGATTCCCGGTCCCGCCGCAGCACGCCGGCGACCGCCTTCATCAACCGCCCCCGCTCCGCGATCGGCACTGCCCGCCATATCGCAAACCCATCTGCCGAGCTCGTCAACCCCGCCTCGATCTGTGATGCCGAATACACTGGCACGGGGCCAATGACTTCCTCGGTGGCCGGGTTGATGCAATTCATAATCCTCATCGTCCCATAATATCCGCCCCGCGGTCACGAGCCCACGTGTGGTTTTCCGGCTTCGATTGCAACGACGCCCGCGTCGCCGATGAAGCAGAAAGCGGTATATTGTCCGCGGGGTTTCTGGCAATGCCCGCAAGTGGAACTGCATGAACGGCGCAAGCGGCAAGTCCGATAACTCAGACCTGATCCTCTCCGCCGTCGGCGCGGGAGGCAGCGTCGTCGCGCCCGCACTGGTTGCGGACCCTCGTCCGGATGCGCTCGGCGCGCCCCTCGATTGCGCCCCGGTCGAACCCCTCTCCCTCAAGGCCCGCGCCGTCCGCGGGTCGCTCTGGACGGTGCTGCTCTTCGGGGCCGGGCAGGTGGTCCGCGTCGGTAGCACGCTGGTGCTCGCGCGCCTGCTCACCCCGTCGGACTTTGGCACGCTTGCGCTGGTCACCGTCTTCGTCACCGCCGTTTACGCTTTTGCCGACGTGGGGATCGAACAGGCGATCATCCAGAATCCGCGCGGCGACGAACCGGTCTTCCTCAACACCGCCTGGACCCTCCACATCGTGCGCGGCGTCCTCCTGTGGCTGGGCTGCTGCGCGATCGCGCTCCCCGTTTACTGGATCTTCCGCGACAAGGCCAACGCCCGGATGCTCCTGGCCATGCTCCCGATCGCCGGGCTTAACCCGCTAATCTCCGGCTTCAACGCCACGCGCCTGATCTCGTTCAAGCGCCACATGCAACTTGGCCGCGTCACGCTCTTCGAACTCGCCCAGCAGATGCTGACCGTCGCCGTCCAGGTCGCCGTCGCCTTCGCCTGGCCTTCCCCCTGGTCGATCATCTTCGGTTCGCTCGCCGGCAGCGTGTTCCTGCTGGTCGCCAGCCACACGCTCATGCCGGGCATCCGCAACCGCTTCTGCTGGGACCCGGTCGTCCGCAAGGAGATCCTGAAGTTCGGCAAGTGGATCGTCGTCAGCACGCTGTTCACGTTCGCAGCCATGCAGATCGACCGCCCGCTGCTGGACAAGCTCCTCGACGAGGCATGGCTTGGCCTTTACATCGTCGCGATCAACCTGGTCCGCCTCCCCGCTGAAGTGATCACCCGCCTGACCGCGGTCAGCCTCTTCCCCACGCTCGCCCGCGCCGCCCAGCAGCACCCCGACGAGCTGCGCCGCGTCTTCCGCCGCGCCCGCAGCCTGATCCTCGCCGTCTGCGTTGCGTTGACGGTCGGCGTCGTCCTGGGCGGGCCGCTGTTCGTCACGCTTCTTTACCGCCCGCGCTGGCACGCCGCCGGACCCTTCGCACAGTGGGCGAGCATCGGCGGCTGGTTTCTCCTGCTGCAGCTCTCCGCCGACCGCGCCCTGCTTGCGCTGGGGAAGACGCGCCCGCTGGCGATCAGCAACCTTGTCAGCCTGATTGTCACCGTTGCCGGCGCGTTCATCGGACGCGCGATCGATGGCCATTTCTTCGGTCACCCCGACGGGGTCATCGGCTTTATCCTGGGCACATCCGCTGGTCGCGTGGCTGGCCACCTGATGATCCAGTTCGCGATGGCCCGCAGCGCGCTTCCCATATTCCGCCAGGATTTGCTTTACTCCGCGCTCCTCGCCGCCATCTGCGCCGCGGGCATCGGCCTGCCTCACTTCTTCCCGAATTACGCGCAGCATCATTTGCTCTACGACGGCATCGCCTGCGTCACCGTTTGCACCGCGACGTGCGCCTGGGCCGCATTGAACGTCTGGCGGGGGATTCGCTGATGATGACCGGCAACCCCAACCTGATTGCGATGATCGCGCTTTGCGGTTGGCCGCTGATCGCCATCGCACTCTTCCTCATCCTGCCCCCGCGGCGCGCGCTGATCGCCGGCTATGTGATCGGATGGCTCTTCCTTCCGTACTTCGGGTACCAAACGCCCTTCATCGGTTGGAACAAACACGCCGCCACGTCGTTCGGCGCGCTGCTGGGCGTGCTGCTTCTCGATCCGTCAAGCCTTGCCTCCTTCCGCCTGCGCCTGATCGACCTTCCGATGATCTGCTGGCTGCTCTGCCTGGTTCCCGCCACGCTCTCCAACTCCTTCAACCCGTACTCTGCGATCGCGGATTCCGCCTCACAAATCGTCACCTGGGGTGTTCCCTACTTCCTGGGGCGCGTTTACTTTAGCGACCCCGCCACGCTGCGCGGCATGGCGGTCTGGACCTTCATCGCCGGGCTGCTCTACGTCCCGTTCTGCCTTTACGAGATCCGCATGAGCCCGGTGCTCAGCATCGACTTTTACGGTTTCTCGCAGCATTCGCTCGCCCAGTCGATTCGCATGGGCGGGTTTCGGCCAATGGTCTTCCTCCAACACGGCCTGGCGGTCGGCATGGTCATGGCCGCCGCGTCGCTCGCCGGTATCTGGCTGACCTGGAGCGGATCGATCAAGCGCCTGTGGGGCGTGCCGGTCGTGGTCCCGCTGGCCGTGCTGCTGGCGACCACCGCGCTGGTCAAGTCGACCGGCGCGATTGCGCTGCTCATCGTGGGTCTTGCGGTGCTCTTTTTCACGCGTTACCTGCGCACGTCGGTGATCGTGTTGGCGCTCGCCGCCGCGCCGTTCGGTTACATGCTCGCCCGCTCGGTGGGCGGGTGGAGCGGGTACAACCTCGTCGCCCAGATCGAGAAGTTTTCCAACGAGCGCGCGATGTCTCTGGCATTCCGGTTCGACTGCGAACGCATGCTGATCAATCGCGCCTCCCAGCGCCCGGTCTTCGGCTGGGGGCTCAACGCCAACTTCATGGTCACCGACGCCAACGGCAACATTGAGTCGGTTCCCGACGGCTACTGGGTGATCGCGCTGGGCACCAGCGGGTTGTTCGGGCTGGTCTCGCTCTACCTCGCCCTGTTGTTGCCGTCGGCACTGTTTGCGTTGCGGATCAAGCCGGCAACGTGGGACGCGCCGCTACTCGCGGGCGGGTGCGTCTTTGCGGTGCTGCTTCCGCTGCACGCGATCGACAACCTCTTCAACGCGATGCTCAATCCGCTCTTCATCCTCGCATTGGGCGGACTGACCGGCCTCGCCGCCGCCGCGGGCGATCCCCGTGCGCTCCTCGCGCAGCCGCGAGTCGACGCCACGCCCCAACCGCGCCCGGCGACCACCCCACGTCCCAGCCGCCCCGCGCCCGGCGCAAATCCTTCACCCGACGCGTTCGACGCGGAGACGGCTCCCGCAATCCCGGCATCGCCGCCCGCCGCACGCAAATCGCTCGACGAGGAGCTCGGAATCCCGTGACGCCCAACCTCGTCATCGTCATCCTCAATTACCGCACCCCCGGCCTCACCGTCGATTGCCTCGATTCCCTCCACTCGCGGCAAGCTGAAATTCCAGGCGGTTTCCAAGCGATCGTCGTTGAAAACGGCTCCGGCGACGATAGCGCCGCGCGCCTTCGCACCGCCATCGATCAGCGCGGCTGGAATGATTGGATCACGCTGCTCCCCGTGCCCGAGAACCAAGGTTTCGCGGGCGGCAACAACGCTGCATTGGATCTAATGCAATCGCAATATTCGGCCGTCCCCTACGTGCTGCTGCTCAACAGCGACACGATCGTCCATCCCGGCGCGCTGTGGCATTGTTACGACCTGATGCAGCGCGAGCCGCGCATCGCCGTGATGAGCTGCCAGCTTCAGGACGCTGACGGCTCGATCCAGAACACCACCCGCGATTTCCCAACGCCCCTCAAGCAGGCGTTCTGCACCTTCGGCCTCCCCTGGGCGTGGCCCAAAGCGTTCGGCTGGGCCGACATTTACCACGTCTCCGATGAACTGCTGCGCACGCCGCGCGACGCGGAGTGGCTCTGCGGCGCGTTCCTCTTCACCCGCATCAGCGCCTTGCGCGAGATCGGCGGCCGCCTTGATGACTCCTTCTTCTTCTACGGCGAAGACATCGAGCTCTGCTTCCGCTTCCACCGCCACAACTGGCGCGTCCGTTACGACCCCGCCGTCGCCATCACGCACATCGGCGGCTCCTCCTCCGATCCCACGCGCGTGGACGAGCGCCTGAAAAACGCTTACGTCTGGCAGGCCCGTTACCGCATCCAGCGCGTCTGCTACGGCCGTGCCGCCGCCGCCTTCGTCCGCGCCTGCGACGTCTGCGCCCTCTCGCTCCGCAAGGCCAAACTGTTCCTCTCCGGCCAGCGCCGCACCGACCGTTACCGCAGCGTCTCCGATGCCCTTGCCATCCTGCTCAAACCCCTGCGTACCTGAATATGGATAACGCCAGCGACCCATCCATCTCCGCCACAGAGCCCGACTGGTCGCGCGAGCGCGTCGCGCCGTTTGCATGGCAACCCTCGCGCCGACTGTTGGCCGCCATCCGCCGCTACCAGCGCTGGCAAAGACGACTCGGCCCGATCGGCTGGCTGATCTCTCGCGTCGCCATTCTCCAACATCGTTACTGGAGCGTGATCACCGGCGCGGACATCCCGATCAACGCCACACTGGGCGGTGGCTTGTCGATCCCCCACCCCAACGGCATCATCATTCACCCCGCCGCGACCCTTGGCCCCAACTGCCTCCTCTTCCAGCAAGTAACCCTGGGCACGGGCGGTGCAGGCAGTCCTGCGGGAGCACCTAGAATTGGCGGACACGTAGACATCGGCGCCGGCGCCAAAATCCTCGGCGGTATCACCGTAGGCGACCACGCCAAGATCGGCGCCAACGCCGTCGTCCTCCACGACATCCCTGCCGGAGCAACGGCTGTCGGCATCCCCGCGCGGGTTATCGCGGCGGATGCTATAATGACTTCCTAGCACGTAGAGGAACATCGCCATGAACATCGCCATTAGTCCGCAGACGCAAAAGCTGCTCGATGAGCAATTAAAAAGGGGAGGCTACTCGTCCGCCGACGATGTCCTGCGCGTCGCCCTCGAAACGCTTAACGAGGTGCAAGGCGAGGACTACGAAGACCTCGACGAAGAGACACGTGCCGCGATCGAGCGCGCCGAGGCGCAGTACGCCAAGGGTGGTGGGATTCCGGTTGATCAAGCCTTCGCCGAGCTTCGACGCAAACATTTCGGCAATTGAGACGCCGGGGGCAAATGCCACAACACTACCGCGTGATCGTGTTGGACGAGGCGTTCGACGACCTCGATCGAATCCTTGAATACATCAAACAGGATTCCCCGCAGAACGCAGTACAGACGCTCGACCGGCTTTGGAATGCCTGTCAATCCCTCGCGATGTTCCCGCGTCGCTACAAAGTCCACCTGCATCGCAAGGCACGAGAGTTGACCGTTCATTCCGTCCCGTTCCCGCCGTATATCGTCTATTACCGCGTGGATGATGCCACGCACGTGGTGCGCGTGCTTACCATCCGCCACGGCGCCCAGCGGCAGCCACGCCGCTTCAAGTAGCTTGCCGAACGATCAGATAGAACTGGAAGACACTCCCACCCGCCACCCGTGAAAATCGCCTACCTCATCAACCAGTATCCCCAAGCCAGCCAAAGCTTCATCCGCCGGGAAATCCGCGCCCTTGAAGCCCAGGGCTTTCAGGTCGATCGCTTCACCCTCCGCACCTGGGACCAAAACCTCGTAGACCCCGACGACCAGGCTGAAAAAGCCAAGACGCGCGTCGTCCTCGACGTCGGACCCCTTGGCCTCGTCGTCGCACTAATCCGAACCTTCTTCACCCACCCCCTCCGCTTCCTGCGCGCTACCGCCCTGGCCCTGAAACTCGGCAAAGGCGGCGAGCGCGGTCGCCTCTATCACCTCATCTACCTCGCCGAAGCCTGCGTGCTTCTTGGCTGGATCACCAAAACGGGTTCCCGACACGTTCATGCCCACTTCGGCACCAACAGCGTTGCCGTTGCCATGCTGGTCCGAGAACTCGGCGGCCCCCCCTACTCCTTCACCTGCCACGGCCCCGAAGAATTTGATCGCCCGCTCACGCTCAAGCTCCGCGAAAAGATCACCCGCGCGCAGTTCGTCGTTGCCGTCAGCAACTACGGACGCAGCCAACTCTTCCGCTGGGCCGCTACCGCCGACTGGCCCAAGATCCACGTCGTCCACTGCGGCTTGGATGCCAGTTTCCTGCAATCGACCGCCACCGACCTCCCCGACGTCCCCCGCCTGCTCTGCATTGGGCGACTGGCGGAACAGAAGGGCCAGTTCCTGCTGATCGAAGCCGCCGGCCGCCTCCGGCAGCAAAACATCCCCTTCGAGCTGACCCTCGCTGGCGACGGCCCGTTACGCGGCGAGATCGAAGCACTTATCGGACGTCACAACCTGGCCGGCCAAGTCACCATCACCGGCTGGCTCAGCAATGCCGACGTTCGCCAGCAGATCCTTGCCGCCCGCGCCATTGTCCTCCCCAGCTTCGCCGAAGGGCTGCCCGTCGTCCTGATGGAAGCCATGGCAATGCGGCGCCCGGTGATCGGCACTTTCGTCGCTGGAATTCCCGAATTGGTCGAGAGCGGAAAGTCGGGGTATCTTGTACCTGCTGGCTGCGTCGATCGGCTGGCGGAGGCGATGAGAACCATTCTTGAAGAGGATGTCGAACGTTTGCGTGCAATGGGCCGTGAGGGCGCCGCACGGGTTGCCGAACGACACGATGCCGCACGCGAAGCGCAGAAGCTGGCGCTCCTCTTCCAAGCCGGTTCGAAAGACGTGGCGAAATAGCCCAGCTCGGTGATTTCGGTCGATTCGGCACCATGGGTAAGATGGGTGACTTTCCCGCCGCCTTTGAGGGTTCTTCGCTGTTGAATCCGGGAGTTTTTTCCTTGAATTAACTCACGTCCCGATGAGAATCTAAGGCCCCTTCTGTTGTGGAGAGCGTTTACCGGGGAGAGTGATTTGTTGTGGGTGAATGTCATTCTGTTCGCGCTGGCGGCGCTGCTGCTGGTCCCGGTCATCGTGCTGTGCATTGAGTGCTTTGCCGCGCTCTTTCCACGTCGCCCCGATCGCCAGTTCGGCGGTACGCGGCCGCGCCTCGCCATCCTCATCCCTGCACATAACGAAGAATGCGTTTTAGGGGCAACCCTCACCTCGCTGATGCCGCAACTCCACGCGGCCGACCGGGTTGTCGTCGTGGCCGATAACTGCGACGACGCCACCACCGCCATCGGACGCCGCTTTGGCGTCGAAGTCATCGAACGTAAGGACGTCCGCCGTCGCGGCAAGGGTTACGCCCTCGACTACGGCGTGCGTCACCTCGAAGGGGATGCGCCCGGCATCGTCGTCATGATGGACGCTGACTGCCACGTCCATCCGGGCGCGATCGACGCACTGGTCGGGCAGGTGATGGAAACGGGCAAGCCCGCGCAGGCGGTCTACCTTCTCGAACGACCCGCCCGGCCCGGCCCGAAAGACCTCGTCTCAGCGCTGGCGTTCATGGTCAAGAATCTGGTTCGCCCCAGCGGCCTCGGGCGGCTCGGCCTCCCCTGCCTGCTCACCGGCACCGGCATGGCCTTCCCCTGGCACGTCATCCGCACCGCGAAGATGGCGACTGGCAATCTCGTCGAAGACCTCCAGCTCGGCCTCGATCTCGCCCTCGCCGGGCACGCGCCGCTCTTCTGCGAACAGGCCCGCGTCACCGGCAAGCTCCCCTCCCAGCGCCGCGCTGCGATCAGTCAGCGCCGCAGGTGGGAACACGGGCATCTGCAGACGCTCTTTACGCAAGTGCCGCGACTCATTCACGGCGCCATTCGCCGGCGGAGTCTCAGCGCATTCTCGCTGGCGTTGGAAGTCGCGGTGCCGCCGCTGTCGCTGCTCGTGCTTCTCTTCGTCGCCGCCATCATCGGTTCGATCGTCGCGGCGCGGCACGGTGCTTCGTGGATCGCCCCCAACCTGCTGCTCGCCGGCGCAGCCGCGGCGATGGGGTGCATCGCCGCCGCGTGGCTGAAGTTCGGCCGCCAGCACTTGCCGCTGATGTCGCTCCTGGCCGCGCCGTTTTACGTCGTCTGGAAAATCCCGCTTTACCTCGCCTTCGTCTTCCGCCCGCAGCGCGAATGGGTACGCACCGAGCGCTGCTACAGCGACACGTTCGATGATGCGATCGGCATCCCCGAACTCCTCGGCGGCGAGCCCTTCCCCGCCATGCAGCAGCCGTCGATCATCGACCTCTGTGGCGTCAACATCCACGCCCTCACCGAACGCCAGTGCATCGCCCAGATCATGCGGCGCAGCACCGCCGGGCGCGGCGGCGTCGTCATCACCCCGAACCTCGACCACCTCCGCCGCTGCCACCAGGATTCAGAATTTGCCCGTCTGGTCTCCCGCGCCGACCTCGTCGTCGCCGACGGCATGCCGCTTATCTGGGCCAGCCGCCTGCAATGCACGCCCCTGCCCGGGCGCGTGGCTGGATCGGACCTGCTCTCCAGCCTCTCCGCGACCGCGTCGAAAATGGGCAAGACCCTCTTCCTTCTCGGCGGCGATCCAGGCACGGCAGATTCCGTCGCCGGAATCCTGCGCAACCGTTATCCGGGCCTGAAAATCGCGGGCACTTATTGTCCGCCAATGGGTTTCCAGGATGACCCCGAGCGCATGCGCGAATTAACGCGCGTGGTCGTCTCTTCCAAACCCGACATCGTCTTCGTCGCGCTCGGTTCGCCAAAGCAGGAGCGGCTGATCGAGCGCCTGCGCGATCGACTCCCGGGCGCTTGGTGGCTTGGCGTGGGCATCAGCTTCAGCTTCCTCGCCGGCAACGTGCGCCGCGCGCCGCACTGGATGCGCACGATGGGCCTCGAATGGGTTCACCGCCTGGTGCAGGAACCGGTCCGCTTGTTCAAGCGGTACCTGATGCAGGGCATCCCCTTCGCGATGCGGCTGCTCGGCACCTCCGCCTGGCGCGGGCTCACCTGGCGCATGGGCTTCACCCGCGCCGCGCCGGCGCTCACGGTGCGCATGGCGTCCGCTGCGGGAATGGGAAGCGTTGACCTGCAAATCAGCGAAGCCGACCTGATGGTCGCCTCGCGCTCCGGGCGCGGCTCGCGCAATCCGTCCGAAGGAAACGCCCGCGGCCAGGAGACGACCTACCGCTCGTTCCTCTCCGGCTTTGCATCCGAATTCTGGGTCCCGTCCCACGAGCCTCAGCCCCGGGCGGTTCAGGTCGCGCCGGCGGACCCTGATCCCCTCCCCGCCGACATAAATGTTCCCGACATGCTCCGCGGCGTTCGCGCCATCATCCTGCTGGGCGGCGCGGTCCGCACCAGCAAGTTGACCGCCGCCATCGAACGATCCATCCTCGACCTCCCCCTGGAAGACGGCCGCTCGATCCTGGGCCATTGGCAGGACGAAGCCGGCGTATTACGTCGCATGATCGGCGCAGACCGTCTTGCGGTACGGGTGATCGTCGACCATGCCTCCGCCGAACCCACTCCCCCCGAAGAAAAAGACGCTGTACAGATCCGAGTCGAGCGCGACTCCTCCTCCTACCGAGGCACCGGCGGAGTGCTCCGCGACCTTGCCACTCAATACGCCGACGAAGACGTACTCCTAGTCGCCAATGCCGGTCAGGCGCTGCTTTCGCCGCTGGCGGAGTTGGCGCGGTCGCTGGCGGAGTTGGAGGGAGATGTCAGTTTGATCTCCCATGCGGACGGGACCCCCAGCGGGTTGATGTTGGTGCGTTGCCGGGCACTACGGAAGGTATCGCAGACCGGTTATGTGGACATGAAGGAACAGGCGCTGCCTGCCATCGCCCGCGATTTCAAGGTCAGCCATCTTTATCAGACCCATGCGACTGCGATGCCGATTCGGACGTTGGAAGAGTATATCGCCGCACTACAGCGGCGGCATCGGGTGAGCGTGGGACACCCCCCGTCAAGCGACCCGTTTGCCGAGGATCATCGCCCGACCTTCGCCATCGCCGAGGCGGGGGCGGAGATCGACCCGGACGCCCGCGTACACGATTCGGTGGTGTTAGCCGGAGCGGTTGTCGAAGCCGGGGCGGTGGTCGTGCGTTCGATTGTCTGTCCGGGGGGGATGCTGGCGGAGGGGGAAACCGCGATTGACAGCCTGGTGATGAACACTGAAGTGGCCGCGCGGTAATATTGAGGGCATACTGTGAAACCGCGGCGGCGCGATCCCGCGCGTGGGGAGGTTGAGGCCGCCGCTTTTTGTTTTCCTGCGATTATGACCGACACGTCCGATAAATCCTTCCCGTGGAGACCGCGCCGATTGGCGCTGGCGGGGCTGTTGGTCCTCGCGGCGGTGGCGGCGATGGGTTCGTCGTGGGCCGACTGGTACACGATCAGCGCATCGGACGAAGAATTCAGCCAAGTCTTCCTCGTCATCCCCTTTGGCGCGGTGATCGTCTACATCGAGCGCGAGCGACTGAAAACCGTTCGCGCCGGTTCGAGCTGGGCCGGGCCGCTGATCGTCGCCTTGGGCTGGGCGCTGGCGTGGTACGGTTATCATTACGCCCACCAATCGCTTTGGCACGCGGGCGCGATCGGCGTGGCGCTGGGGGCGGCGATCACCGTGCTGGGACATGGCATCCTGCTGCGCTTCTGGCCGGTCTTTCTGATGCTCGTATTCATGGTGCCGCTCTCCAACCAGACGCGCCTGCAGATCGCCGGGCCGCTCCAGCGCGCCATGGCAAAGATCGTCGCGGCGATCGTCGGATTCTTCGACGACGCCGTCGGACGCCAAGGCAACATGCTCACGATCAACGGGCAGCAAGTCGCGATCCGCGAAGCGTGCAACGGCATGCGAATGGTCTTCACGCTGATCCTGGTCTGCTGGCTGTTCGCCTTTGTCACTCCGTTGCGGACCTGGGTGCGGTGGCTGGTGATCCTGCTGAGCCCGTTGATCACGTTGATCGCCAACGTGTTGCGCTTGATCCCCACCCTGCTGCTGTACGGCTACGCGAGCAACGAGACGGCGCAGCGATTCCACGATCTGGCCGGTTGGGCGATGCTGCCGGTGGCCTTCCTGCTGCTCATGTTCATCATCCATTTTATTCAGGCCCTGGGTATCGAAGTGCGGTCGGACGAGGATGGCGGCGCTGACGCTGGCAGCGAAACGCAAGCGGCGGGAACGCCCGTGGCCGCTGCGTCGTAATGTGTAAACGTGATCGAATGAGCAAGACGACGATGAAACAGTCCGGGCCCGTGGTGGTGACGCTGGTGATGCTGGCGTGCCTGGCAGGTTTCTCGCGCCTGCGGATCGCGACCGACGGCGTGGAAGAATTTCGCGCCCGCTCCAAGCAGGCGGTCGACGGCCTGCCGCTGCAGGTCGGAGACTGGGAAGGCAAGCGCCACGAGTTGGACCCCGCCGCCCGCGACCTGCTCAAGCCCAACGCCGAAGCCACGCTTTTGTACCACAATCGCCACAGCAACCTTGAGGCTTACCTGGCGGTCGTGCAGGTGCACGATTGCCGGCACATGATCGGGCACACCCCTGCGGTCTGCTATCCGGGCAACGGCTGGGCGATCGTCAGCCAGACCCAGCGCACCTGGTGCGTCGGCGAGTTCGACATCCCGGGCATCGAATACCAAGTCGAGCGGCCCAACGCGCAGGGGCAGAAGCAGGCCTGGACCATCCAGAACTTTTACATCTTCCCCGACGGCCGCTTCGGCGCGACCGGCGCGGAACTCAACCAGGCCGCCGCCGATTACCGGCGCCTGGCTTACGGCGCCGCCCAGATTCAGGTCGTCACGGCAACCTCGATGCCTGAAGCAGTTCGCCAGGAGATCTGGCGTGATTTGGTCAGTTCTAAGAAGTCTTTGGAAATGATCCGCACCCTGCGGTCGGGAATACCCCAATGAGCAACGACATCACACCGTTCGACGGCTACGGCGGCAACGACCTTGCGACGGCGACGACGTCTGCAGGCGCAGGCACGCTGGATTATCCGCGCGCGGCGAACGGGAGGGCGCACCACGACACCCTGCTGCATCGGCTGCACCACCACCTGCGCGGGCGTTACTGGATCGCGATCACGCTTGGGCTGATCCTGGGCGGGAGCGGCGGGTACTTCGGTTACACGAAGCTCCACCCGATCTTCCGGGCCGAGGGGATGCTGCAGATCTCCCTGAACAAGCCCGACCCGATGGGTTCGAGCAACGTGATGCCCAACTGGGAAGAGTACGTGCAGTCGCAGACAATCGTGCTGGGAAGCCGTACCGTGATGGGCCTGGCGATGCGGGGGCCGAACTGGAAGGACACGGGGCTGGCAACGGACGGAACGGTGCAAACCAAGATCGCGGAGAATCTGCTGGTCGATCACCCGATGCGGACGGAGCTGATCCGGGTTTACTACACCGACCCGGACCCCGAGGTGGCGGTCGCGGTGGTGAAGGCGATCGTCCGGGCGTATTACGATTTCGCGACCAACCGAAATCAGCTTGAGGACAGCAAGCGATTGAACCTGCTGGACACGCGGCGGGGGCTGCGCATCAAGGAGATCAGCAGGGTGGATGGTGAACTGGCCGATGCGGTGAACGCGTTCGGCATCCCCGATCTTGCGCCGCTGCTAGACGCGAAGGTGCAGGAGGAGGTCAAGCTGGAATTCGACCTGAACCGCGCCCGATTTGCGCTGGAGGAGAATCACGGCAAGAAGAATCCACGGCAGGCGATCCTGGATTTCACCAACAACCAGATCGCGATGTACGATCCGACCATGCGCAGCCTGCTGACCAAGCGCGACGACGTCCAGGCGACGATCGCGCAATTCCAGATTTCCGGGGTGATGGAAGAATCGGACCGGATGAGGGCGATCCGCACGCAGCTCGAAGAGGCGCAGAAAAAGGTGGATAGTTACGCCGTCGAGTGGCGGGACCTGCAGACGCGGCTGAGCAACGACCCGGCGATGGCGGCGGGCGGCGTGCCGCGGGTGCTGACGATGTCGAAGGAGTTACTGCAGCGCGAGGTGACGCTGCTGGAAAGCCAGTACAACGCGGTGAAGTCAGACCGCACCAAGATGGGCCAGCAGGTGCTGAACATCCAGCGGCTGCGGCAGCAGCGCGAGGACGCGGAAAAGGACAAGGCCGAGGTGCAGCGGTTGATGGACATGCTGAACATGTCGATGAACATGTCGAGCCGGCTGTCGATCCTGGAATCGGGCGCGGTGCCGATCCAGCCGTTCAAAGATCGGCGGATTGCGGTGGCGATCGCCGGGGCGCTGGGGGGATTGGGGTTGCCGGTCTTCTTCTTCCTATTCCTGGGGGCGATGGACAAGCGATACCGGTACAGCGACGAGACCAACGACGGCGTTTCGAACGTGCCGCTGCTCGGCATCCTCCCGCGCCTGCCCGAGCAACTGTCGGACCCCGAGCAGGCGGCGGTGGCGGCGCACTGCATCCACCAGATCCGCATCATGCTGCAGGTGGGGCCCAACCCGGATCGACGCCGCGTCTTCATGGTGACCAGCTCCGCGACCGGCGATGGCAAGACCAGCCTGACGATGGCCCTTGGCCTGAGCTTCGCGGCCAGCGGATCGAAGACGCTCGTGATCGACTGCGACATGGTCGGCCAGGGCTTGACGCATCGGCTCAAGGCGCAGGACGTGCCGGGATTGCTCGAGACGCTCAATACCGGAACCTTGCGCGGGCACGTGCGCAAGACCGGCACCAAGGGCTTATATCTCTTGCCGCTGGGAAATGCCGATGCGGCGGACGCGGGCTCGCTGTCGCCCAACAGCATCAAGCGGTTACTGGCGGCGTGCTGCGAGCACTTCGACATCATCGTGATCGACACCGGCCCGATCCTGGGCAGCCTGGAGGCGTCCGCAGTGGCGGCGGAAGTCGATGGCGTGATCATGGCCGTGGCGCGCGGGCAGCAACAGCCGCTGGTCGAGAAGGCGATCCGCCACCTGCGGTCGATCGGCGCGAACACGTTCGGCATCGTCTTCAACCGCGCTGAGCAGCGCGACTTCCAACGGTCGGTCAGCAGCGCGTCGATCCGGTCGGTCTCGGCCAAGTCGCACACGCCGCGGGCGGTGTTGCCGGATACGGATGAATCGGCGCGATTCGGTCCCTTGGCGCGATCGGTGGCATCCTGCCTGCCGATCGGGGTGGGACATGGCGCCACGAATGGCAATGGCCACGGCAACGGAAGCAGCGGCAATGGCAACGGCGGCGCAGGCGCGCAGGAAGACGCAGCCGCGTGATCGCCAAGGCGGAGAACCCGGTCGATGACTCTCCGGCGACGTCCGCGCCCCGGGCCGCGCCCACCGTCTGGGGATTGGACCCCGTCCAACTTCACGATCGCTTCTGGGCTCAGCATGGGGTGCAGGTGGTGCGCCCGGACGAGGGATCGCATCCACAACCGATCTCTGGCGATGCGCTGCTTTACCTGTTGGTCGAACCCCAGGTGCTGGTCACGTTCGAATCGGGTGAGGAGATCCGCACGCTCTACAGTTCCGATGCCGAGCTGACGTACATACGGGTTCACGACCCGCGCGGGCGCGGCTATCGCGAGCGCGTGATCACCGACTCCGGGGATAACTTTCTGCGGTTCGAGCGCAGCTACAATCGCCCGGCGCGGCGGTTGATCCGCGCGGCATTCACACCGGACCGCCGGCTGGCCGAGGCGTGGCGGCGCGGCGTGGCGAATGACACCCACGGCGCGGACGGCTGGACGAAGCTGCGCGAGCGCGTCCCCAGGCGGAGGCGATCGATCCTTGTAACAGATGGCGTGGCGTATGACCGCCGTAACGACACCGAGCTGGCGCGCCTGGTGCGTGACCTTACGCGCCTGTGGGCCGGCCCCGGCTGGATGATCCCGCGGGCGGCGCACGTGGCGCCTGGGGTTTGGGCGGATACGACAGTGGCGTTGGACCCGCGGGCGCGGTTCGTCGGGCCGGTCTGGATCGGCGCGGGTCGAAAGCTCGATCCGCGCACGACGCTGATCGGGCCGTTCGTGCTGTGGGATGATCCAGCGGCGCGACCGCAGCCGGACCCGATCGTCTGGCCGGCGCTGCGGCACCTGGACCTGCCGGCGACGCGCCGGCCCGCCGACGCGCTGGCGCACCACACGGGGCGATGCGGCGCCGCATGTAAACGTGCATTTGACGTCTGCTTCGCGCTGGTCGCGCTGGCGATCACGCTGCCGTTCTACCCGCTGATCTGCCTCGCGATCTGGCTTGAGGACGGGCGGCCGTTCTTTTTCGCGCACCGTCGCGAGACGCGCGGCGGGCGCGAGTTCCCGTGCCTGAAATTCCGCTCGATGCACTCCGACGCCGAGCGGATGAAACAGCAACTCGCCGGACGCAACCAGGCGGACGGCCCGCAGTTCTTCATGGTGAAGGACGTGCGGGTGACGCGGGTCGGGCGTCTCCTGCGCAAAACGCGCCTGGACGAGCTGCCGCAGTTTCTCAACGTGCTCCTGGGGCACATGTCGGTCGTCGGCCCGCGGCCCAGCCCGTACAAGGAAAACCAGTTCTGCCCGCCGTGGCGCGAGGCGCGATTGAGCGTGCGTCCGGGGATTACGGGGCTTTGGCAGGTGAAGCGCACGCGGAAGGCGGGACAGGATTTTCAGGAGTGGATTCGGTACGACATCGAGTATGTGGAGAACGCCAGCTTCTGGCTGGACGTGGCGATTATCTTTCGCACGGTGATGTCGATCGTGGGGGGATTAATTCCGTGGCGGCGAAGGCGGACGGAGACCTGAGACGCGCGGGGCAAGCCCGGCGGCTAAAAAGGGAACGTATCAGTCGCCGCGCCCCTGCCTTCGTGCTTTGGTTTCACTGCGCAGGCGCTTGCCTTTCAGGCGTCGTTCCTTGGCGCCGCGCGAGGGTTTGGTCTTGCGGCGGCGCTTGGGTTCCTTCACGGCCGATCCGATCAACTCGCGCAGGCGGTCGAGGACGGCCTGGCGGTTGCGCTCCTGCGTGCGCTCGGTTTCGGCGGTGATGTTCAGCTCGCCGGCGATCGTCAGGCGGCTGCCCGCGAGGATGCGCAGGCGGTTCATGGCGTTTTCGGACAGGCCGGTGATGGCGGCAAGCGGCACCCAGAGCTGGACGCGTGTGTTGACCTTGTTGACGTTCTGCCCGCCCGGGCCGCCGCTGCGCGAATATTGCAGACGAAGCGCCGACTCAGCGACGAATACGCCCGGCGCGAGATTGATCAGGGCGGCGGATTGTTCGAGATCGTCGCTCATGGTCGTGCTCCGTCAAACGGGCGAAGCCACCCAAGTCTGACAGAGGCTGCGCGATCCACCTACTTTTTCCCCGCCGGCGCTGCACCGGCGGTGTAGACGCGCCAGTCGTAAGGCTCCAGCGTCTCGCCGTTGAACGGCGTCTTGGTTTCCGGATCGTTGTTGAAGACGATCAGGTACGTCTTCCCCTGATAGTACCGCACCGCGCCGATCAGCGGCGCGGGGAGCGTCGTCAGCCGAGCGCCGGCGGCGTGAAGCACCGGGGCCAGCGCCTGAAGCTGCTTGTTGATCTGCACCATCTCGCGCTCGAGGTCCGGGGGCGTGGCATCATTGCCGTTGCCGAACTGCTTGCCCTTGTTCGGCTTGTTCCCAGGCGATTCTGGGAAGTAGGCGATCAGCCGCGCGCCGTAGATGATCGATCCGACGATCTCCGCCCGCATCTCGCCCACCGTTGGCTCGCGCCCCTCGGCGGCGATCTTCTGGTTGGAGCACTCGACAAACGCTCCGACCGGCTTGCCCTTCCCCCAGATAATCAGCCGCTCGACCGCCGTCCAGAGGTGCGTCATCGGATAGCGGTCGGCATTGCGATTCTTTACATACCAGTCGACAAAACCGATGTCGGCGGCAGCCATGTAGCCGGTGTGATCCTCGACCACCTTGGGGCCGGGATTGGGCTGGACGAACTTGTCGCCTTCGAGGTTGAGGATCAGCTTCAGTTTCGGGTTGCTCTCCTTGAACGCCTTGGCCTGCTCCTTCATGTCGTCGGGCGACTTGTGGTGCAGGATCGGCTCATCGAGGAGCGAATAGGCGATCAGCGTGGGGTCCTTGGCGTCGAACGATGGGTCGGCGGGCGGCTCCATGAACTCGGCGGGGTAACGCCACATCTTCAAGCCCGCGGCGCTGGCCTTGTTGACATATTCCTCCAGCGATTTCTCCTTCGGATTCAGCCGCTGGTTGAACCAGGCGACGTTGATTCCGCGCCGCGCCCACTTGTCGAGGTCGTAAATGTTCGGCAGCCAGCAGGCGATCGTGAACGTCTCGGATTCAAAGCCCGGCGACTCCACCGCACCCGCCAGATCCAGCTCGGCGCCCTTGTAAGGCTTGAGGGCCGGCAGCGGTTGCGCCGCGGAGGCGAACTGCAACCCGGCCAGCGATAACCCAGCAACAACGGCAACCCGCGCGATCAAAGACGTCAACTTCATAACAACGGCCTCTTCGTATAACTCGTCGGACTTCGCCCCTGGCGAACGGTAAGCCTACGCGCCGGGGCGAATAAGGTACAACGCCGAAAGATGCAAAACCCTTCGGTTGGAGGTTATTCGCCCGAACGGTAAATGCGAAACGTCATCCCTTCGTCGCCGGACTGAAACTCCCTGACCTGCTTAAGCTGCGGCGGGATCGTTGGCGGCGGGCGGTTGTTCTTGGTCTGGGCGATCACGATCGTTTCAGGAGCATCTTTAAGGGCGCGGCGCAGCGCCTCCTCGGAGTCCACCGTGGGCACCACCTGCCGCAGGTTCCAGATCAGGGGGAAGCTGGGGTCGCGACCGTAGAAACGATATCCACCGTCGGGAAACGCTTCGCGTAAATCGGCTGCGACCGTGCGGTGCGTAATCCGATGCAAGGACGGCAACCAGCGGCCGAACATTACCACCAGACAGAGCGAAAGCCCCGCGGCGTACGCGGCAACCGCAGCGCCCAGCCCGTGCCGCCGACCCAGCGACGCCGCCGCCAGAACTGCCGAAAGCAGCAGTACGATCACCACCAGGTCCAGTGTCTGCAGGAAGCCGTTTTGGTGCCGCGCGAACCAGTAGACGCCGATGGGCGCAAAGAATGATGCGACGATCGTAATCCCAATCACCCAACTTGCGGCGCTGGCTTCGCGCGTTCCCGCCTGCAGGCCCTTATACACCGCGTAGGCAGCGAGCATCGCCAGCGCGGGCGTCAACGGAACCAGGTAATGGTTCTGCCGGTTCCTGATCACGCAAAGCGGCAGGAGGATCACGCCCAACCACAACAGCGCTGCCCGCGCCGCGGGTTGCAAGCGCCAGTCGCGAATTGCGCAAATAAGGCCCAGGATCATCAGCCCGGTCCACGGCGCCGTCGCGCGAAGCAGTTGGGGAAAATAGATGTAGAACGGTTGCCGGTGATCCTCGCCGCCCGCGACGATGAAAAGTTCGTCGCGTAGCACGTGCGCGTAGGGCGACGTGCGCACGTAAAGGAACCACCATCCGCAGAGGACCGCCGTGGTCAGCAGCGCTCCCGAAGTCGCGAAGCGCCGCAGCGCCTCCCAATTCCGCTCGACGATCGTCCACGCCACAAAAAATAGGACGGGAAACAACCCCGGCGGACCCTTGGCGAGCACCGCCAGGGCAATCGCGACACCGGCGAGATGAAATGAAATCAACGACGATCGCCGCGCCCGAATCTCGCTCGCCGCTTTCCAAAGCCAATAAATCGCAGCCGCGACGAACAGCGCCGCCAGGCTGTCGGTCTCGGCGAGGCGGAAATGAACGTAAAACATGTAGCTCGTCAGCAAGATGGCCACGGTGAAGAGGGCGAAGCGCTGGTCGAGCAGCCCGCGAGCGAAGCGGTAGACGAAGGCAAGCGTCAACCAGCCCGCCAGCGCGAAGGGCAGGCGGCCCGCGAAATCGTTAATCCCGAAAAGTCGGAAGCTGCCCGCAGCAAGCCAATACGCCAGCGGCGGCTTTTGCAGGCGCGCCACGCCGTTCAGGCGCGGGATCATCCACTGTCGCCAATCGCCCGAATCGAGCATTTCCCGCGCCGTCTCCAACACCCGGGCTTCCTGGGTCCGCTGCACCACCGGTGTGCCAAGACCGGCGATCAGCAGTGGCAGCGAGACGACCCACAGCACCAATGCCAAGGTGGACGAAAGGCGAAATGGAGCAGTTTTCGGCACCGGCGCAGCGTAACCGGGAAGCCTGTTTTGAGAAATGCGCCAGCGGCTATTTCCCGTGAGTCCTGCCGCGGATCTCCGCCAGGCGCACTTCCCCAAGTGGTCGATCCCCGTCCGCCAGGCTCAGGCTCTCCCTGAATTCGTCCCCGAAGTTGCGGTCGCATTTCCAGTTGACCAGCGCGACCGTGCACATCGAAATCAGCCCGCCCAGCGTCGCCACCGCCATGTCCTTCTGGGCGTCCCATTCGTCCCCCTGCGTACCCAGGAAAGCCGCCCCCGCATCACCGCCGGCGCACGCGGCATATGCCCACTCGATCAACTCGTACAGCATTGAGAACGACATCGTCACGTCCAGCGGCAGGTAATAGCCCCAGAACCCGCGAACCCGCGCCACCCGCAAAAACATCTCCCGGATTGGATAGGCCATGAATAGCCCGAAACTGAAATGAACCAGCCGGTCATACATGTTCCGCCCGCCATGCAGCGGCCTGCCGAAGAGTGCCTTGAACCACTCGTTATACGGCACCTCCGAGTAAGAATAGTGAGCCCCGATCGTGTGCAGCGCCAGGAAAATGGCGATCAAACTGTACGAAAGATTACTGAGCGGAAATCGCCGTCGCGTAACCGCCAGAAACACCACCAGCGCCAAGAGCAGCGTGTTCTCGACCAGCCAGTTGGTGAAATATTTAGGATGAATCGCCCAAGCGAGCCAATAAATGGCAAAGGCAATGCTAAGGAGCAGGAGGTAACGCTTGTTATGCAAGAACGCGATCGGTGTGTTCACGTCGTTAATCATACTCAGGAATCCACGTTCCCCGAACAGTGGGTTGCTCGTATACGTGACGTTGATCGATATGACCCCACCCACAAGCGACCAACTCTGGCAGCAGATCGTCTGGCTATTCGTGCTGGCCGTCCCCGTCGCCTGCATGGCGTGGACGGTGACTCACGAGGAAGTCTTCAGGGAACCGCGCGAATTTTGTCAAAAATGCAGTCAGAGCTGCCGTAACCTGGCCGCGCGCAAGTTCTTTTATCTTTTCACCTGCGAGTATTGCTTCAGTCATTACGTGACGGCGCTATTTCTCGTCATTACCCGGTTTCAGTTGCTGCTCGATGGATGGCGAGGGTATCTGCTGAGCTTCTTTGCGACGGTCTTCGTGGCGAACATTTACATGAGTCTTTACTCGCGGCTGCGGGTCGATATCCGGTCGGAAAAGGCGGCGGCGGATCTGAAGGAGACGGAGAAAAAGGTGAAGGAGCAGGTGGCGGATTCGGGGGATGGGGCGGAGAGCGCATTGACGGGTAAATCGGCCTAGAATGTGGGGGTTCGGAATCAGGTTGTGAGGGTCGTCGCAAAGCGATAGGATCGCTGCTTTGAACCCCAAGGGGCGCAAGCGCGAGTGAGAGCACGGATGCAACGACCCAAACGCTGGAGCATTTCCCCCCCCGACGAGCGCGCGAGCGAGTTGGCCGCGCGGCTTAAGACCTCGCCGCTGCTTGCGCAGATCCTTTTAAATCGCGGAATCAGCGAGCAGCAGGATTGCATGGACTTCCTCCGGCCCAGCCCAAAAGGTCTGGCTGATCCAGCGCTGATGCCCAACTTGAAGGTGGCCGCCGAGCGAATTGCCAAAGCAATTCGCGACAAGGAAAAGGTCGTCGTTTACGGCGATTATGACGTCGACGGCATCACGGCGACGGCCATCCTATGGCACGCCATCCGCCACTTGGGGGGCGAGGTCGATTATTACATTCCGCACCGGATCGACGAGGGGTATGGCCTGAACGCCGAGGCGCTGGCGCAGATTTGCGACGTCGGCGCCAAGGTGATCGTGACGGTGGACTGCGGGATTACAGCCGTCGAGCAAGCGAAGGTCGCCTGCGACCGCGGCGTAGACCTGATCGTCACCGATCATCATGAGTGGCACGTGGAGGAGATCGAAGGCGAGCGCCGGCCGATCTTTCCGGAGTGCCTGACGATCGTGCACCCGCGCCTGCCTGGTTCGGCATATCCGAACCCGCACATCTGCGGCGCTGGCGTTGCGTTTAAACTCGCATGGGGGATTGGCCTGGCGGTTTGCGGCGCGGAGAAGGTGGACGCAACCTTTCGGGAGTATCTGGTCGAGGCGACGGCATTGGCGGCGCTGGGTACGATCGCCGACGTAGTGCCGCTGGTCGGCGAGAATCGCATCCTGGCGCACTGGGGATTGGGCGGTCTGAAGAACAGCAAGCTGCACGGCATCCAGGCGCTGATCGCCTCGGCAAACCTGACCGGCCAGCAACTCGACAGCTACCACGTCGGCTTCCTGCTGGCGCCGCGGCTCAATGCCTGCGGGCGCATGGGCCACGCGCGCGAAGCGGTGGAGATGCTGACCAAGGCCGACGCCGGCCGCGCGGGGGAGATCGCGATTTACCTGGAGACGAAGAACCGCGAGCGTCAGGGGATGGAGCGGAAGATCCTGGAGCAGGCGCTGGAACAGGTGACGTTGAACAACTTCGATCATGAAGATTGCCGCGCGATCGTCCTGGGAGGCGAAGGGTGGCACGCAGGCGTGATCGGGATCGTTGCCTCGCGGATCGTCGATCGAACGCATCGGCCGACGATCATGATCGCGACGACCAACGGCCACGGGCAGGGAAGCGGCCGCTCGATACCGGGGTTCAATCTCGCGCGAGCGCTCGAAGCGTGCGGCACGCACCTCGACGCGTTCGGCGGGCACGAGATGGCAGCGGGCCTAAAGATTCAAACGGCCAAGATTGCGGAATTCCGCGAGGCGTTCTGTAAGCATGCTTCCGACGTGATGTCGGCGGAGATGATGATTCCTGAGCTCCGACTGGAATGCCTGGCCGAGCTGAACCTACTGACCGAGGCACTGGTGAAGGATCTCAAGCGTCTGGGCCCGTTCGGCCACGGCAATCGCAAACCACTGCTCTGCTGCCGCGGCCTGACCATCGCCGGCCCGCCGCGCCGAGTCGGCAAGACCGGCGACCATCTCCAGCTTTACGTCAAGCAAGCGCAGGCGTCGATGAAGTGCATCGCCTTCAACTACGGCAACATGATCGACCAGCTTCGCACTGGCACCGTGGTCGATCTGGCGATCGAGCCGCAGCTCAACGAATACATGGGGCGGACCAGCGTGGAGTTGGAAGTGAAGGACCTGCAATTTGCGTGATGCGCGCGATGGTACGTATGAACAAGACCATCGGATTTGATACAATAATGCCATGGCCACTCATGTCACCCTTAGCGAAGCAGAAAAGGCTTTTTCGGCCTTGATCGGCCGCGTGCAAGGTGGGGAAGAAATCGTGATTGACGAGGGCGGACAACCAGTTGCCCGCCTCCTTCCCGCCATTCCTGGCGGAGGGGACCGCAAGCCCGGATCGGCGCAGGGACTTTTCGTGGTGCCAGAGGATTTCAATCATCCACTGCCAGCGGATGTGTTGGATGATTTCGAGAAATGACCCTCCTTCTGGACACACACGCTTTTCTGTGGTGGATCACGAATGATCGGCGGTTGTCAGCAACTGCGGAAGCCCTCATTCGCGATAAAAAGATTGACTTGCTGTTAAGTGCGGCGAGCGCGTGGGAAATCGCGATTAAGAATTCACTGGGCAAATTGCCATTGCCCGAACCTCCCGAAGTTTTTATCCCGCGACACATGCTAATCAATCAGATTCGTCCACTGCCCATCTCCGTCGAGCACGCTCTAGCCGTAGCCAGCTTGCCACTCCACCATCGTGACCCTTTCGATCGGCTGTTGCTTGCGCAAGCCAAGACGGAAAATATCCCGCTCCTCAGTGCCGATGCAATCCTCAAACCCTATGCCGTCCAAGTGCTTTGGTGAAGTGAAAGACCTTCGCCCTGATCGCTTTCTCGAGATCCAAAGCGGACAGAGCCGTCGCCGAGCGTGCTCAAAGGGCAAACAGGCCGCCGATCGCCTGCGCGGGATAATCGGGCGATGATCGCTTGCGCGGCACGACATCGTCGCGATCAGCCGTGCGAGGGCATGGGTAATAAGCGCCGAAAGGCTAGACCCCCGCCCCTCCACAAGATACCATTATCCCGCGCGTGGGACGCGTACGGGCATTGAAACCCAAAACAGGAGACGCCGCATGTCACTCAAATCACTTATCGCCACGGGGACGAAACTTTGGCTCGACTCGATCGACCCTGACCTGGTCAAGAAGAACTTCGCCATGGGCGTCACCGGCGCCACGTCGAATCCGATCATCATCTCGGACCTGATCAAGACGGGCCGCTTCGATTCGCAAATCGAGTCGTTCATGGAGAAGGGGATGGACGATTCGGAGATCGCGTGGGCGATGACCGACAAGCTGGTCAACGATGCCCAGCAGGTCTTTGCGCCCGTCTGGCAGCGCGAGAAGGGAAACAACGGCTACGTCAGCTTCGAGCTCGACCCGCTCCTGGAAGACAAGGCGGCCACGATCCCCCATGCCGAACGTGTGAAACGGTACATCGAGCTGGGCAAGAAGTGGTCGGCCGGGCACACCAACCGAATGATCAAGGTGCCCGCGACCCCTGCAGGGCTGGATTGCCTGGAAGAATTGGCCGCCCACGGCATCACGCTGAATGTCACGCTGATCTTCTCCGAGCGGCAATACAAGATCGCCCGCGACAACGTCTGGCGCGGCGCGCAACGGCGCAAGAACGGCACGGCCGCCTTCAAGAGCGTCTACAGCATCTTCGTCTCGCGCGTGGACGTGTACACCGAGAAGTACGTGCCCGAGCTCAGCCCCGCGGCGCAGGGGCTGGTTGGCATCGTCAACGTCAAGGAACTTTGGCGGTTGAACCAGCAGTTCTGGAAGGACAAGAACCTTCCGCTGCAGCAGGAAATCATCTTCGCCTCAACAGGCACGAAGAAGCCGACCGATCCGCCGGACAAATACGTCGAGGCGCTGGCGGGCAGCGACATCCAGACCAACCCCCCTGCCACCAACGACGCGGTCGAGAAGTTGAACAAGACGTACACCCGCAAGATTGACCAGATGCCGCCGAAGGAGATCGTCGATGAGATCCACGCCAAGGTGGATCAGAAGAAGCTGGAAGACAAGCTGATGGAAGAGGGAACGGCGAAGTTTGCCGATCCGCAGCATGCGCTGTTGAAGCTTGTGGCGCAGAAGCGAGCTTCGCTTGCCGGCGCGAAGTAAGTTACTGGCTCGATAAAATCATGGCCCACGGAGCGCGGCGCGCTCCGTGGGCTTTTTGTTTACACCAGCGTCTTCACGTCGATCGAGCAGACAATTGATTTGTGCGTGGTGAACCCAACCTTCTCGTAGAAGGTGCGCGCGGTGTCGCGGCTATCGAGCCAGACGCGCGACATGCCTTGATCGGCGGCGAGCTTGGCCAGGTGTCGAAGCATCGCCGCGCCGTAGCCGTTGCCCTGCCTGGTTGGGGCGGTCACCAAGTCATCGACAAAAAGGTGGGGACCCCGAAAGAGCGTGCACGAAAGGCGAAAACCAGCCAGCGAGACGATCTGGCCGACGGCGTAACCGCCGATCAGTCTATACCCCTCGCGCTGTTGCGCCATCACCTGATTGACGAACGATTCGCGCGGAACGTGCGGACGGAGGACGGCCATCAGGTCGTAGGCAGCGGCGATGGTATCGGCGGTAATGAATTCGCGAAATTCGAGACTGGTTGTCATGGGCAGAGTTTACTCGCGGATCGCACGTCGGCTTAGAGGTGCACGCGCCGCGTGTAGACGAACCACTCGATCAGCAGCAGCGGCACGCCGAGGGCGGCCAGCCACCACCAGAGTTCGACGCGGGCGCGGCCGGTGGTGACCTGCGTGTCGCCGATGTCGCCGGGGGGGTGGTCGGACGGGATCAGGTTCGACTCGTTCGAATCGAGCAGGTTGACGGCCATCTTATCGTAGCCGGGGACGGGGACGTCGAGCGTGTAGAGGCCGACGCGGTCGAGCGGCGGGAGGACGAAATCGCCAGCCTCGGGGATCTTGATCGTGCGCGTACCGCCCGGGCCGGTCAGGTGAATCTCCTTGCGATCCGCGGCGACGCGCTTGATGTCGCCGAGCGGGATCGTCGGCGTCGCGCCGGGCGGGAAGGCCTCACGCACGTCCATCTCTGAGCCCAGCGCCAGGTACTGCAGCGCCTGGTACATGTAGATCGGGAAACTGAGCTTGAGAGGCCAGTTGGACTGCAGCACGTCGAAGCCGACGATCAGGTGCGTCGAGCGGCCTTCGCGATCGAGCACCACCAGCGGCCCCTTGCTCCCTTCGATCAGCCGCTCGACGCCGACCGGCGGCACTTCCAGCTTCATTGCTGATTCGATGTAGAGCTTGCCGAGGTTCAACCCTGCGAGCATCGGGTGGTCACGCTTCCAGTCGAGGATCGTGTTCTCCTGCGTGTAGACCGGGCGAACGCCGTTCATCGCCTGCTTGACCTTGGCATTGGGCGGCAGCGCGCGGAACCACATGAAGTTTCCGGCCTGTGGCATGAACTTGGGCTGATACTGGTCGAACATTATCACGTCATACTTGACCGGCTTGGCGTCCTCGTAGCTGGCGGGGCTGAGGATGTCGAACTCCTTGAGTTGAATGCTCCCCTTGAGTTTCTCGAGGAAGAAATTGCTGTCGGTCACGAGCAGCACCGAAAGAGCCTTGGGCGGCGGCACGACAACTTGCGCCACGTCGTCGGCGGCCAGCGCGTCTCCCTCCTTGTGCATCTGTTCGAGCCGCAGGACCGCGGACGTGGTCAGGTCGAGCTTGAACTCGACGCTGTTCTGGTCGCGCGTGCCGGCCTTGTCGGCGGCCTCGCGCTCGGCGTCGCTCCAGCGCTCGGGCAGAAGTTTCGTATGGGCCGACGACCTGATCTGGTAGGTGGGCAGACCGCCGGCAAATTCGGTCGCGACGGAGAGGTTTACGTCCGCCTCGACCACCTCCGGGCCGTAGTTGGCCAGCCGCGCGAAGACCTGCACTTCTGTCGGATTCTCGTAATTCCGCTTGGCGGAGAGCGCGACGATGGCGATGTTGCCGGTCTTGTCGTCGCCGATCTTGCCGAAGGTCAGGTTGCCGCGCAGCGTGAGCGACTGCGAATCGGTCGCGCGGCCGTCGGAGTAAAGAAAGACGTCGGGCTTCACGTTGGCGCGGTTCTGCTCAGGAATAAACGCCGACTGCGCCTCGGCAAGTTGATACGCGAGTTTGAGCTTCGACTTGCGATCGGTTTGCTCGATGCCGTCAATCGCGAGGCGAAGCTTGGCGGCATCGGGCGTCAACGGGCAGAGCGTCTCGGCGGTTTCGTCGAAGCTGATGACGCAGGCGTTGTCGTCGCGCTTCATCGAAGCGACGACCTCAAGTGCCAGCCGCTTGGCCTCTTCGAGGCGGGTGCGCTTACCGTTGGCCACGTCCTTCGCCGCCATCGATCCGGATCGATCGATCAGGATGACGGTCAGCTTGCCCGCCCCGCGCTTGAAGTTGGCCACCGGCCGCATGAGGGCGAGGCAGAGCGCGATCAGCAGGAGCAATTGCAGGAGTAGGAGCAGGTTTCGGCGGAGCTTCTGGAAGGGCGCATTGACCTGAAGATCCTGGACGGCCTTGCGCCAGAGGATGGTCGAAGAGACGAGCATCTCCCGCCGCCGGAGCTTAAGGAAGTAAAGCACGAGCAGCGCGGAAATAGAAAGCACCGCTGCGATCAGGCCGGCGAGAGGCGTGATGAAACTTGGGATCCAGGACATGACTAACTCACGGGTTCGTGTTCATCTGCGGTTCTGGTCAAGGCGGTCGCAAAGGAGCAAAGAGACAAAGAATCAAAGCGGACTAAGAGGCCGTATCACGCGTTTGATGCCGTCTTTGAGGTACGGGACATCAAAATTCAGGATAACGGCCAATTCAAGATTGGTGAGCTTTAAATAGGTATAGACCTGCGCGGTGAATAGCGGGATGAGCTCCTGAACAGCTTTAATCTCGACGATCAGGCGACCTGCGACGAGAAAATCGAGACGCCGCTTACCGACAATCGTTCCTTTATATTCCACGTCGATCCAGACCTGTTCCTGAAATTCGATTTCACGAAGACGGAACTCGATGGCTAGTGAAGCTTGGTAGGACTCTTCATCCAGCCCCGCGCCCAGCCGCTTATGCACCTCAAGGGCAGCGCCGATCACCTGCTTTGAGAGAGCGTTCAGTGCTTCGTCAGGCTCCCAATGGGGCGGATCTTCATCTTCGTAAGGCATTGAACTCTCTCTCGTTTAATTCTCCGTCTCTTTGCTTCTTTGCTTCTTTGATCCTTTGATTCTTTGGGAACCGCCTTCGTCCGGGCCGTTCCACTTCCAACTATGCGTTCACCCGAGCAGTCCGCGCTCGCGCAGGTAATTCAGCACCAGCGTATCGAATGGCACCGCAGTGGACGTGAACAGATAGGTCCCGCCGCGGCGCGTCAGGTAGTCTTTCAGCGACAGGCAGTAGGCGTTCAGATTCTCCTTGTACTTCTTGATCAGCGGCTGCGTGATGCTCACCTCGGCCATGTCGTCATCTTCCATATCCCGCAGCTTCAGATCGCCCTGCAGATCCGGCTCAATCTCCTGCGGCGCAAGCATCTGCACGCAGAAGAGGTCGTACTTTCCGCCGGCGATGTAACGCAGGCCGTTCTCGAACCCTTCCTTCACGAAAAAGTCGGACAGCACGAGGCAGACGCCTTTGTTGCGATGCTGCAGCGCAAACCTCTTGCACGCGGCGGTGAAATGGCTCGGCCCTTCGGGCTTGAGCTTGTCGATGAAGTTGATCATCTGGTTGACCTTCGTGCGACCGCGCAGCGCGCCGCTCTCGGTCACCACACCGTCTGCAAAGGCGGAAATATGCACGCGGTTGTAATTGACCAGGCCAACGTATCCCAGCGCCGCCGCCACCTGCTTGATGTAGAACGCCTTGTTCGGCGTCCCGAAGTCGCACGACTTGCTGACATCCACCAGGATGTAAAGCGATAGATCCTCCTCCTCCAGAAAGAGCTTGAGGAACAACTTCTCCAGCCGCGCGTAAATGTTCCAGTCGATGAAGCGCAGATCGTCGCCGATCACGTAATTGCGGTAATCGGCGAACTCAACCGACTGCCCGCGCCGCTTCGACCGCCGCTCCCCCTTCATCTTCCCCGCCAACAGCTTCCGCGACGTCAGGTCGAGCTGATCCAGCCGAGCCATGAACTCGCTGGAAAGAAG
>JAQGHM010000277.1 GCA_028291615.1 Phycisphaerales bacterium
ATCATTCCCATCACGACCAATCGCAGTTTGGACAAGGCAGTAGCCTCCGTGAATTGCGCGCGCTAGTGGCCCGGCTCGCCCAGGCGTCCCCATTTCCGATCGCACTCTTCGACGATCGTCCGGATCACCTTAACCAGGTCGTCCCGCCCGCGCGCCGCCAGCGGCTCGATCAACTCGCGGAAGTAAACGACCTGCTTGTTCGATGTGAACATCTCGTACTCCTGCACCGTCGCCAGCAGCGCCGACGTCATCTCGTCGCTCGGGAACGCCCCGCACCCCTCGAGCTTACCCAGCGCCTCCAGCGCGGTCATTGTGCGGATGCACTTCTCGCACTCGCCGCAATTCTCCGGCATGAAATCCTTCTGGCAAACCCGCAGGTAACGCAGCCCCTCCGGCCAATCGGCCAGCAGCGCGATCTTCGCGAACCGCGCCATGAAAACGCCGTGATGCTCCACTTGGAAGTGCGCGCTGCTGAAGTTGGCATCGAGCATCGGGTGCGAGCCCCATGGGTGCAGGTCCGCCGGTTCGTCCGAGGCTGCGATGTACGCCCGCAAATAAGCGTTGCTGAAGGTACCGGCGACGCCTGCGAGGAGGGCGGCGTGCCACTTCTCATCGTAAAAATATCCGTCGTTGCAGAGGTCGAAAATGTTCGTGCGCGCCATGATCCCCTCAACCCCCGCGGCAGCGGCGACGTGCCCCAACGCCGCCTCATAGGCCTGATTACGAAGCGCCAGTTGCGCGGGCGCGATTTCCGGATGGCGTTCCCGCGCCAGCATGATCACTGCGCCGATGGCCGCGGGATGGTCGGCCGGAAGGTTCAGCTTGTTCCAGCGAAGCGTTGCCATCGCATCGACGCCGCACGACATCAGCGACGCCGACCGCCCCGGCGACGCGGGATACCGCGCGCGAAAACCGGCGGTCGCCTCGACGGCGGGCATCGGACCGAACTCGGTCGGATACCAGAATGTGAGCGTATTCAGCGCCGCGCGCACGCCGTCGCGCAGGAGCGGGCAAAGTTCCCCTTCCACCTTGATCCGCCGCTCGCCATACCGGTGCGCGGGGACGATGCAGGCGACGAGCAGGGCGCTGGGATCGGGCCAGATCGCCGCGCCATGGGCCCGATCCACGCGGATCACGAGATCGAGCGGCCGGCGGTCAGCGTCCTCCCACGTCACCCGCGCCCCTACCCGCGCTTCGGCGGCGTCGGACTCCTTGCGCAAATCGGTGATCAGCATACTCGTTCGCCCTCTCGCGCCCGCTGGAACTCGCGCATGAATTCCTGCTTCACCTGCTCCACGTCCCGCGCGGCGCGCCGGGCACACTGCAATGCCAACTCGCGCGCTTCGGCCGTCAACGCGAAATCCAGAGCCCGCTCAAACGCACCAGCGTCAAGCGCCCCCACCTCCAGCGCCAGCGGCCATTCGATCCGCTTCATCTGCCGCGTCAACTTCGCCCCGCCGCGCACCGAGTCGATCACGACGGCCGGAACCCCGCGCCGGATCGCCAGCGCCGCCCCATGCAGGCGCGTGGTGATGACGGCGTCCATCTTCGCGATGACCGATTCGACCTGCGCCGGCGTCCGCAGGCCGTGGCGGTTGGCCGGGTCAAGCTGCGTGTCGATCTGCACCGTGGCAATGTCGCGGCGCGCGAGCACCTCGCGCACGACGCGCTCCACCTCCTCGTGCATCACGCCGGAATATTCTGGCTGGTGGTCAAGGTATATGATCCCCACCACCGGCGCCGCGGCCGGCGCGGCGGCAAAGGTCAGGTCCGGGCACGTGCGCTGCCGGCTGTCGCGCTCGACCACGTGCACGAACGGGTTCCACTCCGACCGCTCCTGCAGCAGCGAGACGTTGGCCGCGAACTTCTGCGCGTGCGGGAAACGGCCAAGAAAATCGCTCAGCGGCGGCGCGTCGCCGATCGGACCGCAAACGAAAACCACCGCCCGGTAATCGGTGGGCACCACCGATTCGGTCGCGATCTGTCCCCGCTCGATCGGCTCGAAGACCGCCACGTCGTAAGCGATCCCCGCCTCGCGCAGCCATCCGCAGAGGATGTCCGCCGCGATGTAATCCCCCGCCGTCGCGCCCATCCACTCGAACGTGAACCAGCCAATAACCAGCGTCCTCTTCTCCGTCACAGCAACTCCCGATAGTGACCCTCGCACTTGTCGAGATACTTCTCGATCGCGAAAACGTTCTCCGCCCGCGCGCGCCCGGCCTGCCCAAGACGCTGGCGCAGGCTGACGTCGTCGGCAAGCAGGGCGATGGCCCCCTCTAAAGCATCAAGATCATGCGGTTTGACCAGCAGCCCGGTCTCCATGTGCGGAACCGCCTCGGGCACGCCACCGGTTTCACAGGCCACAACCGCCCGTCCGCAGGACATCGCTTCAAGGTACACATTCCCCGGCCCCCCTTCGTAGACCGATGGCGCCGCGAAAAAATCGCACCAGGCATATTGCTCGGGCAAGCTTTCGTAAGGGACGTAACCCACCAGCTCAAAGTGGGCGGCGATGCCCAGCTCAGCAACGAACGCATCGATCTTCTCGCGGTCCTCCGCGTCCGGCCGGCCAATCGCGCGTAGGACGATGCGCGGGAAGCGCGTCTTCAATCGACCGACCACGCGCAGCAGATTGGTCAAACCTTTGCCCCCGCTCAGCCCGCCCACGAACAGGATACGCGGTGAGCGTTCGTCGCCGTTGGGCGTCGATCGCGCGAGAAAGCGGTTGACGTCGATCCCGCTGTAGACGATGCCGGCGTTCGACGTATCGACGCCATACGCTCTGCCGCAGTAGTCGGCCGTATGCCGGCTGGAAGCGAGCAGTTTGTCGGCGTACTGCAGCGACGTCTTCTCCATGAAGCAGCCGACACGATCGAGCACGCTCCCAGCCTCGGGCCAGTTCCAATGTTCCACGAACATCGCCAGCGGGCCGTGCATCTGCACCACATACTTCGCGTTGCGATAAGCCCAGGTGTCGGACAAGTAGAGGAACCCTTCGCCGCCATATTCGGGGAACTGGTCGAAGTCGAACTTCACGGACTTTTCGAGGCGAGCGAGCTTCGCCGCGACGGCTTGGGAATAGGCCAACCAGTAGGTGGACGGCTCGTAACCGCAAACGTCGAGGTCAAGCTTGCGGATGCGATGGATGGTGGCGCCGTGATCATCGTAGGTGCGATCCTGGTCGTCCCACGACATCGAGACGACGTGCACGGTGTGCCCGCGCGCGCTGAGGCCGCGGGCGCGCAGGTAGGTTTGCGTGCCGATCCCGCCACCGCCGGTTTCGGGCGGATATTCCTGCGACACCAGGCAGAGGCTCATCGAGCGCATGGGGGATCACTCATGTTTGCGAAGGTCGAAGAGCACCAGGCGGTCATTGTCGAGCACGCGCCGGCCACGGCGACTTAATTCCGCGGTCAGTCCCTTGTAGTGCGCCAGCCACCAGAACGTCGGCCATCCGAAGGCGATGAAGCGGGCACCGCCTGCGATGAGCCGGTCGAGCTCCGCAATCGCGGCGGCATCGTCCGCGGGTTCGCCCCAGTATTTGCGGTCCTTCTCGGTAAACGGCAGCACGGGGCGCGCCAAGTCGAGCTCATCGCCCCACCAGTTGTCGCCGGCGATCAGTACCGACTGCCCTTCGGGCACGATGCGCTCAATCTCCGCCTTCGACAGCTCAAAGCGTTGCCGCCAGAAATCCTTGGTCGCAACGGGGCGATTGATGACGATCGAGGCCATCCCCTTGGCAAAGCCGGGGAGTTGGCGGATTGTTACCGCGTCGCCGAGGTTTTCCTCCCACGCCTTGATCGCCGCGCGTTCTTCGGGGCGCTTGGAATCGTCGAGCAGGACGATCGTTCCCGGTCGCGCGAAATCCATCACCTGGTAGAGCGTCCCCTCGCGGCCGCCCAGGTTAACCGGCGGGCCGTCGATCACGACGAGATCGGCCGGCTGCTTGGTCGCCAGTTTTTCCGGCTGAATCAGGTACGCGCCCAGCAGTTTGCCACCGAACTCGCGCACGACCAGCGGCGCGAGGTGAAACTTTACCTTGGCGCCGCCGTTCTCCTCGGTCGCGCCGCCTGAACCCCAGTTGAACTGCGGATCGTGATCAACCGACGAGATCACGCATTTGGGCGAAAGCGCTCCGGCTGCCCGCGAGAGCAAGCGCGTGGACAATCCCGAGCCCAATTCCAGCACGTGTCGCGGGCGGAGCACTTCGACGATCTTCGTGACGAAGCGCAGCGCGTCGGGGGCAAGCGTCCACCCGTCGGCTGTCGGCGGCGGCTCAATCCATGAAAGGTCCACCTGCGGCGCGTCGCGCAGGGCTTGTTCGATCGCTTGATTGGGTTCGATGGATTTCATTGCACTCAGGTTGCGGCCGCAAGAAGTTCGTCGATTCTACTCGATTCGTCCAGACTGCTCACGGCGCCAGCCCCTGGAGCTGGCTGAGTTTTTGGTAAAGGCCCGGCGTTGCGACGAGCTGGGCGTGCGTGCCGAACTGGATGATGCGCCCTGATTCGAGGACAACGACGGCACTGGCGCGGCGGACCGTCGCCAGGCGGTGGGCGATGACGATCGTCGTTCGTCCCGCCGTCAAACGCTCCAATGCCCCCATGACCGCCGCCTCGGTCTCGGCGTCGAGGCTCGCCGTCGGTTCGTCGAGGATCAGGATCGGCGCGTCTTTCAAGATCGCGCGAGCGATGGCAATGCGTTGCCGTTCGCCGCCGCTGAGCGTCGCGCCGCGCTCGCCGATGACGGTGTCATACCCCTGTGGAAGTGCGCGGATAAAGGCGTCGGCGTTGGCCGCGACCGCCGCGGCGATGATCTCCTCCCGCCCCGCCCCCGGCCGGCCATAGGCGATATTCTCAGCGGCCGAAAGTGGCAGGAGAAACGGCTCCTGCAGGACAATCGACACTCGCGCGCGCACGTCCGCCAGCCGCGCATTCTTCACGTCCTCGCCGTCCACCAGCACACGCCCGGCCCATGGATCGACCAGCCGCGGCACCAGCGAGACCAGCGTGCTCTTGCCCGCGCCGGTCGGACCGACGACGGCCAGCATCTGGCCGGGGCTAACCTCCAGCGTCACGTCGTGCAGCACCTCGATGCCGCTCTGGTATCCAAAGGAGACGTGATCGAACGTCAGCGCGCATCCGCCGGCGCGCGAGGGCTGGAGCGGCCGCGGATCAGGCGCTTCGGGAAGTTCTTCCGCGCCGTCGAGCGCCTCCAGCACGCGCCGCCCGCCCGCCGACGCCGTCGCGAAGCCACTGGATAAGTATGCGAGTGTCTCAAGAGGTGCGTAAAGCGACGCCAGATAGGACATCAGCACGAGCAATCCGCCGACCGTCATGCCGCTGCCGGCCGCCAGCGCCCGCCTGCCTCCGAACCACATCACCGCCGCGGTTCCGCACGCCAGCACTAGGCCCGTTGCGACCTGAAACTGCAACTGCGAGCTCACCGCCCGCAGGTACGCAGCCACCGTGCGCGCCGAGAGCGCTCGGAACCGCCGATCTTCGAACTCCTCCCGCGCGAATGCCTGCACGACCGGGATGGCCGTCAGCGTCTGTTCCGCCAGCGCCAGCATCTCCCCTTCGAGTTCCTGTTGTTCATACGCCCGATCCGCCATCGGCCGCGCGAACGCCTTGATCAGGATCGCCATCGGAATCGCCGCCCCCACCGCCAACAGTGCCAGCCCATGATCCAGCCTCCACATGATCGCGAGCATCACGCCCAGCGTGACCAGCGCCATCAACAGTGGCAGCATGACCGAGAGGATCAATTCGCGCACCGCCCCCGCGTCCTGCGTCACGCGCTTGACCAGGTCGCCGGTCGCCCGCCGCGCCCGCCCCGGTGGAATACGCTGCACGCGATCGAGCACGTCCGCCCCAAGATCGCTGGCCATCCGTCCGCCCACCTCGCTCCGCAGGTATGCCACGACGATCGACACCCCCTGAGCCGCCAGAAATAGCACGACCGTTCCCGCCGCCAGCCAAGCGAGCAGCCCCGCGGACGACTGTGCTCCGGGCAGTAGGCCGATCCATCGCACGCCAGCGGGTAATCGCCGGCCCTTCAGCACATCGTCCACGATCACCTTCAGCGGCCAGGGGCGCAATACCTCCAGGCCGACTCCGACGAGCAGCATCGCCGTCATGCCCGACAAACCCCGCGCATGTCGCGGCGTATAACGCAGCAATCGAATCCACCAAGGCCTCATACCAGTACCCCCGCGCGCGGCTGCGGGCCGAATTGCAGGTCGTTCAGTCGGCGGTATAGCCCGCCCTTTCGCATCAACTCGTCATGGGTTCCAAACTCCGCGACTTTTCCCCCTTCGATGACCGCAACAGCGCTGGCCCGCCGCACGGTCGATAGCCGGTGTGCGATGACGATCGTCGTTCGTCCAGCCGTCAAACGCTCCAGTGCGCCCATGACCGACGCCTCAGTCTCGGCGTCGAGGCTGGCCGTCGGTTCGTCGAGGATCAGGATCGGCGCGTCTTTCCAGATCGCGCGGGCGATCGCCAGCCGCTGCCGCTCACCGCCACTGAGCGAAGCACCGCGCTCGCCGATCACCGTGTCGTAACCTTGAGGGAGCGCGCGGATAAAAGCATCCGCGTTCGCGGCGATCGCCGCGTGTTGGATCTCCTCCCGCCCCGCCCCGGGCCGCCCGTAGGCGATGTTGTCCGCGACGCTCAGCGGCAGCAGAAACGGCTCCTGCAAAACGATCGAAACCCGCGCCCGCAGCTCCGCCAGTTTCGTCAGCCGCAGGTCCTGCCCGTCGATCAGCACCCGCCCGCTCCACGGATCGAAGAACCGCGGCACCAATGAGACCAGCGTGCTCTTCCCCGCGCCCGTCGGCCCCACCACTGCCAGCATCTGCCCCGGCTTGACCTCGAGCGTGACCTCTTTCAGAACCGGCGCGCCCGCGTCATATCCGAACGACACATTTTCCCACCGTATCTCCGCGCCGCCCGGCCGGCAGGGGGGCAGCGGCTGCGCGTCCGCAGTCTCGGTTACGCCGACTTCAACATCCAGCACCTCGCTCACGCGATCGATGCTCGCCTCGACGCCCTTCACGTTTCCGTAGACCGACAACAGCCCCTGCGACGCCGCCTGGATCGTCCGCAGGTACGCGAGGAAGACCAGCAAGCTGCCCAGCGTCATCGCCCCTTCGAGCACGCGCCGCCCGCCCAGGTACAGCACGACCGCCGTCCCCACCGTCGCCGCCGCCGTGTTCACCACCGCATAGACCTGCTTGAGCACCAGCCCCCGCCGCGTGCTGCGCACCGCATCGCCCGCGAGTCGCTGGTAAGTCTGAACATTCCGCCGCTCGGCGCCGAACGCCTGCACCAGCGGGATCGCGCCCAGCGTCGTGTGGACGAAACTTGCCAACCGCGCCTGCGCCTCGCGGTTCACCTTCGTCGCGCGGCGCAGCCGCCTGCCGAAAAAATACGCCGACGCCCCCAGCAGCGGCGCGACGGCGAACGCCACGCCCGCCAATTTCGGGTCCAGCCGCCACGCCACGCTCCCCACCAGCGCCAGCGTCACAATGTGCTGCACCGGCGCGACCAGCACCCCCTCACATACGGTATAGACGCACCACGCGTCGCCGCTCAATCGGCTGAGCGAATCGCCCACCGGCGTCTTCCCGTGAAACAGCAGCGAAAGCCGCTGCAACCGCGCGAAGAGATCGCCTGCCAGGTCGTACACCATCCGCTGCCCCGCCGCCGTCCACCCGAACGCCAGACCCGCATCCGCAACGCTGCCCAGCAAGTACACGATCAGGCTCCCCACCGCCGCGAATGCGACCAGCGCCGCGGTCGTCGATCCCAATCCCAGCGCGGCCGATATTCGCGAAACCCACTCCGGCGCAGCCTCCCCGCCCAGCGCACAATCCACCAGCAGCTTAAGCGGCCAAGGCGACAGCACCGACACGCCTGCCGCGGCGCACGACAGCACCGCGATGCCAAGCAGCATCCGCCACTGCCGCAGCGCGTATCGAATAATCCGACCGTACTTCCGCACGATTTCCGCACAACCTTTCGAAGCGGACCAACTGTCATCCTTAGGAATCCGAAGGATCTCGCCGGCAGTTGAAGTCAGTCTACTGCTCGTCAGATCCTTCGGTCGTTAAAACTCCCTCACGATGACGGCCTTAGAGCCGTCGCCTCCCCAAAATTCACCAGCCGCACGCCGCACTCTGCCACCGCCCGCCGCACGCGCTCGTCACACAGGGCCGCGACCTCGATCTCGCGCTCGCGGCGGTACATCGTCTCAAGGCCATCATCATACCCCGGATGACACGCCAACTCCGTCACGCCCGGCGGCAGGGCCCGCACCACCCGCTCCAGCGCCTCCGCCGCGATCCCCTCATGGTACGGCTGCCCGTGCTCATCCTGCCCGTAAAAGTCGCCACAGTAAGCGATGCTGCCGTCATGCCTTAGCGGCACGCCAAGCCGCCTGGCCGCCTGCTCGACGATGGGCCGCACCCGCACGTCCTGATGTACGTGCTGGTGCGAATCGACGTGCGTCGGCGCTCGATCCATCACGTGCCAGAAGAGGTCGATCTGCCGCTCCACCTCACGCCGCACCGACAGCGGATCGTCCAGGTTCACCACCTCGTAAAGCGGCACCCACTGGTCATCCCGGATGTACCACTCCGCGAAATCCAGGTGCAGCCCAACGCCCAGCCGCGGGTGCGCCTTCGCGTATGCCGCCGCCTCGCGCACCGCCCCCCAGCGCATCATCAGGCTGGCGCTGGTGACGATCCCCCGCTCGTGCGCCTCGAAAATCCCGCGATTTACGCCCGCGCTCAGACCCAGGTCATCCGCATTCACCACCAGCAGCCGTTCGCGCGGTCTGACCTCGCGCTCCGAAGAGTCGTCCTTCCCTGACATGCGCCTGAGATTAGTCGCCGCCGTCAATCCTGCAACCACGCCGCAGTGCCACAGGCATCTGGATTACACTGAACATTCGCCACCGACGAATCGCAAATCTTCCACGATTCCGGCATCCAGAAAAAAGAGGGGGCGACCACGAAGCCGTCTCGTTAAACTAAACGCGTGATCAGGAGCATCTCGATCGTCCATCCCGACCCTGCCGCCTGCGACGCCTTTCAACGCCGCTTCGCCCGCTTACCTGACGTTTTCATCGTGCGCGCCAGCTATCCCGAGATCGATCCGCACGACTGTTTCGTCACGGCCGGCAATGCATTCGGGATCATGACCGCCGGGATCGATGCGGCGGTCGTCAGTTTTCTCGGGCCATCCATAATGAAGCGGGTTCAGCACCACATCATGGATCGTTACCGCGGCGAGCAACCCGTCGGCACGGCGTTCATCCTCCCGACGGGCAACGACCGCCAGCCGTTCCTCTGTCACGCTCCAACCATGCGCGTGCCGGGCAGCATCGAAGGCACTGACAAGATATACACCGCCACATGGGCTGCCTTCCTCGCGGTCCAGAACCACAACGTCGAACAGGGTCAAAGGATCGAGACGCTTGCCTTCCCCGCAATGGGTACAGGCTTCGGTGGCGTAACCTTCGACGAGGCCGCGCGCCAGATGGCCGTCGCCTACGACCATTACCTGCACCCGCCGCATCGATTGGATTGGGACCAAGTCGTCGGGCGACACAAGGCAATCAGCTACGACGGCGACAAGCGCGTCATCAGGTAGAATCCACATATCAAGCGGTAGCGCCTGCTGAGGTCCGCAACCGAAAATCATCATTCCCCAGGATGTGCTTTCCAAATTACCATCGCGCGATCTTTCGCCAAAGGAGAACGCACATGGCCAAGACCGGAACCAAGACCCGCCGCGGACCCAGCGCCAACCAACTCACCGGCAGCAAGGGCAGCTCCACCACCAGCAAACGCAGCGGCGGTGGTGGCCGCCCCGGTGAGCAGGGCCACACCAGCGCCGAAAAACGCGCGGGCGTAAAGGGTGGATGACCAGCCCGGCCAATCGCCTGCAGCGGTGAGCGAATTGACACCCTCCCCCCCGCCTCCTACATTCCCGCCATGCGAGCTGCGGGCTGGATCTTCGTTGCGGCGGGGTGTTGTGGCATCGCCATCTTGTCCGCGTGCCAGCCGGCGTCGCGCCTGACCGAGCGCGAGAACGTCGACGCGCCCCTCTTCGCCCCCACCGACCTCCGCATCCACCCCTTCACCTCCGTCAAGGACTGGACCGGCGACAATCGCCCCGACGGCGTCGAGGTGTTGCTCGAACTCCAGGACCGATTCCGCGACCCCACCAAGGCCACCGGCACGGTGCTCTTCGAGCTGTACGAATATCGCCGCAACCATCCCGATCCGCGCGGCGAGCGCCTGGCCGCCTGGCGCGGCGCACTGCAGACCCTTGAAGAGCAGCGCACCCGCTGGAACCGCATCAGCCGCACCTACAGCTTCCAACTCGCCTATCCCGCGATTCGTCCCGACCGCAGCTACGTGCTGCAAGTCTGGTTCGACCAGGGCGGGCGACGTCTCATGAGCCAGGTCGTTCTCGAAGGTCAGGAGGCGAAAGTTGCCACCCCCAGCACCATCCCCGTCACCCAGCCCGCCACCCGGCCAGTCACTCAGCCCGCCGCGCCCCAGCCTGCGCAACCTTGAGCCGGTCCCCACACTGCTCCGCAGGATCAGGAATGAACTGCCGGCATTTGGCGCAACGCCGGGCGCACCGCTTCGCATTTCTCGCGCCCCCGGCCGCCTCGACGTGATGGGCGGCATCGCCGATTACACGGGATCGCTCGTCTGCGAAGCGACGCTCGATCGCGCCGCCGCCGTCGCCCTCGCGCCGCGCGACGATCGCGATTTCCAGGTCTTCTCCTTCAACCTCTTCGACGAGCACAAGCCGTTCACGCTCCGCATTCCGCTTGCGTCACTCGCCAGTCAATCCGCCGAGCAGCTTCGCATCGAGTTCAACCAACCCGGCCGCCGCTGGGCGGGTTACCTCGCCGGTTGCCTCTTCGTGCTTCACGAGGCCGGCCTGATCGACCTGCGCGACCCGGCACAAACCGGCTTGGATCTCGCGCTCTATTCAACGGTTCCGCTGGGCGCAGGCGTCTCATCGTCAGCCGCGATCGAAGTCGCCACGATGATGAACCTCCGCGACCACTTCGGCATCGCGGACAAGCTCGACGCGATGCGGTTGGCCACCCTTTGCCAACGGGTTGAGAACCAGATCGTGGGCGCACCCTGCGGCATCATGGATCAAGTTACCTGCACGCTCGGCCGCGCCGGGGCGCTGCTCAAGCTCCTCTGCCAGCCGCACGAAATCCAGGGGTTTATCGAGCTCCCACCCGGCGTGCGCCTCCTCGGCATCAACACCCAGGTCAAGCACAGCATCGGCGGTGGTCAATACAGTCGCACCCGCTGCGCCGCGTTCATGGGGCACAAGATCATCCTCGCCAAGATGGAAGAAATGGGCCGCGCCGCCGGCCTGCGCATGGTCGCCGACCCCACCGGCGGCTACCTCGCTAATCTCCCCCTCGACGACTACAAGAAATACTTCCGCCCCTTCCTCCCCACCGCCATCAAGGGGAGCGATTTCCTCACCACGTTCGGCCCCACAATCGACACCGCGACCGCCGTCGATCCCGAGACTGACTATCCCGTACAATCCGCGACCGACCATCACGTCCACGAAGCCCAGCGGGTCCGGAACTTCGTCCAGTTCCTCGAAACCGCCGCCACCCTCCCGCCAAACACCGCCGAGCGCAGCCGCGTGCTCGACAAGGCCGGCCACCTCATGTACGGCTCCCACGTCTCCTACATGCGCGACGCGCTACTGGGCGCTGACGAGGCCGACCTGCTCGTCGAACTGGTGCGCAAGCACGAACGCGCCGGCCTCTACGGCGCCAAAATCACCGGCGGCGGCTGCGGTGGCACCGTCGCCGTCCTCGCCAACCAATCCCCCCAAGCCGACGACGCCATCGCACAGATCACGCAGACGTACCAGCAGCAAACCGGCAAAACCGCCGAGATCTTCTGGGGCACCAGCCCCGGCGCGTGGGACGTGGGGACGGAATTGGTCGAGCTCCCCGCAGTAGATGTGGACACACGATGACCCCATCCTGGCGACGACTAGTATTCCGTCTCCTGCCCGTTCTCTTCGCGCCCGCATGCACGTTCGCCCAGGTGAAGACTGATGGCAGCGTCGGCCCGCGCACCACGCTCGCCGGCCCCAATTTCAACATCACCCCGTCGCTGGGAACCGCTGTCGGCCCCAACCTCTTTCACTCCTTCGAGACGTTCAACATCGCCCGCGGCCAAACCGCGACGTTCACGGGCCCGCCCGGCGTTAAGAACATCCTCGCCCGGGTCACGGGCGGACAATCCACCATCGACGGTACTCTCGCGTGCCCCATCCCCAACGCCAACCTCTACCTGATCAACCCCGCCGGGGTGATCTTCGGACCCAACGCCACGCTCGACTTGCATGGCTCCTTCGTCGTCACCACCGCTGATTACCTCAAGCTCGCAGACGGCGGACAGTTCCACGCAAGCGACCCGCCGAAGAGCGTCTTAACGTCCGCCGCTCCGGCGGCCTTCGGGTTTCTGGGCACGCACAAGCCCGCCGCAATCGAAGTCCGCGGAACGATCGGTGTCGATCCCGTCACGTCCGCTCCCACGCACGCCCCCACCCTCGAGGTCCAGCCTGGCCTGGCGCTAACTTTCGTCGGCGGAGACCTGACCATCACCGGCGGCACGCTGCGCGCGCCCCAAGGGAGGATCGATCTCCAAGCCGTTAGATCCGCAGGGGAAATCTCCGCCGGTCAGGCACCCTCGACCGGCGCGGCCATGATACTGACAGACGCAATCCTCGACGTCGCCGGGCGCGATGATCCCGGCAGTGACAGCGGTGGCAACGGCGGCTTGATAGTCATCCGCGCGGGATCGCTGTCGGCGACTGGCTCGTTGCTCAGCGCCGCTGGCGGCGTAGGCGGTAGCGCGGGCGGTGCTGGAGGTCGCATCGATCTAGCGATAGGAGGACCAGTCACGTTTGCGAGGGTCTTCATCGCTGCCGATGCCGGCGGGGGCGGCGACGGCGCGGGGGGACGGATCGATCTCACGGCGCTCGGCGCGGTGAGCCTGTCCCAGGCCTCCGCCATTTCCGCCTCAGGTGACGGCAGTGGCGGGGGCGGTCGCGTTAATCTGACGGTGAACAACGCTATCTCTCTGTCGGACGGCAGCTTCATCGCCGCCGGCGGCGGTGGCGTCGGCCCCGGTGGCCGCATCGATTTGACGGCCGGCGGCGCGCTCGACCTGTCCGGCGGCGCATTCATCGCCGCTGCCGGTGGCGGCGGCGGTGGCGCGGGCGGGCGCGTCGATGTTTCGGCGCACGGAGACGTGACCCTTTCGCAAGCCTCCGCCATCAGCGCCGCCGCCGGTGGAGGCATCGGCGCGGGAGGTGTGCTGAACCTAACCGCGGGCGGCGCGGTGAACCTTTCGCAAGGCTCACTCATCTCCGCAGGTGGGGGCGGCACCGGGGGTCAGCTTGTCTTGATCGCGGGCTCTGACGTATCGCTGCTGGACGGTTCCTTCCTCTCCAGCTCCGGTGGCGGCAGCGCTGCGGGTGGGACCATCGACTTGACGGCAACCGGTTCGCTGACCCTCATAAACTCCGGCATCTCCGTCAGCGGCGGCCTGGAAGGCGGGATGGGCGGTCAACTCCATCTGACCGCAGCCGGTGAAGTGGCCCTGTCGCAGCAATCCTTCCTTTCCGCCGCCGGCGGCTCGGGCTTCAATGGATCAGGCGGTGGCGCGGGCGGACGGCTTCTCCTCACGGCCGCCGGAGCGATCAACCTCGCCACCGGCTCCGCCCTCGTCGCCGACGGCGGCATCGCCACCGGTTTCGCCAACGGTGGCGCAGGCGGCCAAGTCGAGATCACGTCGTCCACACAAGTCGCAATCTCCAGCGGCGCATTTGTCTCCGCCGCCAACGCCGGCCCAACCCTCGGCGGCTCAATCATCTTCCGCGCGCCTCTCCTCCTCATCCGCGACGATACGACCAGCGGCGTCCTGGGCACCGGCGTCCGCGCCGAAAGCACCGCTGGCGTCATCGGTGGTTCCGCCGACCTCGCGCTCAGCCTCACCGTCTCGCCCTTCATCAATCCCTCCGCCGATCCGCCCGCCCTCAGTCTTCGCAGCCCCGCCGGCAGCGTCGTCAGCGTGTCCGGAGCTGCGACACCGGGTGCCTATCTCTTCGCCGACGACGGCGCCATCAATCAACAGCCCGCCAACCCCTTCGCCGCGTTCGTCGGTCAGCCGCGACAGGGACTTTGGGTTCTCGAGATCGACAATACCTTCCGTTTTCCTGGCGAATCCAGAAATCCGGTCACGCTCAATTCGCTCGCCCTGGCCCTGGGGGGCGAGACATTCCGCGCCGGCGCTGCATCGTTCCAAGTCGCGCCCGGCGCTAAGGCGCGCGTCGGCATCCAAGTCGCCGGCCCCGGTTTGATCACCGGCACGCCCGGCCAGAACGTAGGCGGCCCGGCCGGCACGATCGACATCGCCGTCGATCGCCTGGTCATACAGGGCCCCGGACAAATCTCCACCGCCTCCCTCGGCACCGGCAAGGGCGGCGCGGTCAACATCCAGGCGCGCAGGGGAGTCCTCATCAATGGCGGCACCATCGCCAGTCGCGCCGGCGGCACCGACCCCGCCGGCAACGTGAACATCACCAGCGGCGGCAACATCGACCTCCGCAACGCCACCATCGCCGCCGAAGCCACCGGCGCTGGCGGCAGTGTCACCCTCACCGCCGCCGCCTCACTCATTTCAGTCCGCGACACCACCATCACCGCCAAGGCGGGCGGCGATGGTGGCAGAATCCTCCTCAGTTCCCGCTTCCTCACCCTAAATCGCAGCGTGATCAACGGTCTGTCCGGCGGCACGCCGGTAAACGTCGCGATCGCCGCCGACGTCTTCTTCGCCTCCGAAAGCCAGATCCTCACCAACGCCGCGCTCAACTTCCCGCAAACCGACGTCTCCGGCTCCCTCATCACGCTCCGGGTCGACGCCCTCACCCGCGACGCCCAACTCGCCGCCGACTGCGGCATCCGCATCGGTCACGATGTCAGCTCCTTCCTGATCAGCGGCCGCGGCGCCGCCCCCATCCTGCCCGGCGGCCCCCTCCCCTCAACCGACTTCTCACTAGCCCCCTGACTTCCCACCGGCGTGGTCACCCCCGGTGACCCACGTCTGCCCACCTTGTTTTCCACTCCTCATCAGGGACAATCGCCCGCACAGGACCCGCGAACCCGCACAGTTCGCACGGAGGCGAAACCCAATGCGCATCATCGCACTCATGAACCAAAAAGGTGGCGTCGGCAAGACCACCACCACCGTCAACCTCGGCGCAGCCATCGCCGAGGCCGGCAAGAAAGTCCTCCTCATCGACTTAGACCCCCAGGCCCACCTCACCATCAACTACGGCGTCGAACCCTCCGCCGAGATCGTCTCCCTCTACAACGTCCTCATCGAAGACCGCTCGATCCTCGAAGCCATCCACCAGGTCCAGAACAACGTCGCCCTCATCCCCTCTTCCATCGACCTAGCCGCCGCCGAGATCGAACTCGTCTCCGTCCTCGGCCGCGAACAGATCCTCAAGAAACGCCTAGAATCCGCCCAGCCCGATTTCGATTACGTCCTCCTAGACTGCCCCCCAAGCCTCGGCCTCCTCACGCTCAACGCACTCTCCGTCGCCAACGAGGTCATCATCCCCATGCAGCCGCACTTCCTCGCGCTGCAAGGCGTTGGCAAGCTCCTCGAAACCGTCCACCTCGTCAGCCGCCGCATGAACCCAGGTCTCAAGGTCGCAGGCATCGTCCTCACCATGTTCGACAGCCAGACCAAGCTCACCGGTGAGGTCGTCAACGACCTCAGCTCCTTCATCGAATCCGCCAAGGGCAAACCCCTCCCCTGGGCCAGCGCCCGCATCTTCAAGAGCAAGATCCGCCGCAACATTAAGCTCGCCGAATCCCCCAGCTTCGGCCAAACCATCCTGACCTACGACCCCACCAGCAACGGCGCCGCCGACTACCGCGCTCTAGCCAAAGAAATCCTGGGAATGGAAGGCACCGCCGTAGCGCCGGGAACCGTAGTGGCTACCGCATTGCCGATTGCGAATTCCGCATTGCCGATTGAAAGCACTGCGGGGTCGCCGTCTTCAATCGGCAATCCGCAATCGGCAGTTGGCAATCCGTCCAAACCCAAATCCCCTCCCAAACCCAAGCTCGCCGTCCTGGTCTCCCCCGAAGAAGCAGCAAAATTAAAAGCCGCCCACAAAGTCCCGGAAACCGCCACCAATCCCACCTGAACCAAATGTCCAGCAACCCCCTCTACGCCCCCTGGCGGATGGACTACATCCGCTCGATCGACAAAGGCGACGCCGGCGCCTGCTTCCTCTGCGAAGCCGCCAACGCCTCGACTCCCGAAGAACGCCGCGCACGCCTCGTCCTCTGGCACACTCCGCACAGCGTCGTCCTCCTCAACCGCTACCCCTACACCAACGGCCACCTCCTCATCGCCCCCCGCGCCCACAAGGCCGACTTCGAAGCCCTCACCGCCGAAGAACTCTGCGACTTAGGCGTCCAAACCACCGCCGTCATCCGCCTCCTGAAGGATGCCATGAGTCCCCAGGGCTTCAACATCGGCATCAACCTCGGCCGCGCCGCCGGCGCAGGCGTCCCCGCACACCTCCACCAGCACATAGTCCCCCGCTGGGCCGGCGACACCAACTTCATGACCGTAGTCGCCGACATCCGCGTCGTCCCCCAGGCGATGTCGCAATTGTACGACGAACTCAAGTCCCACATCCCCGCCGTTTAGCGGCGTGCCCGCAGGGCCGCTTCCTGCCCCCACCCCTTTCTCCTATACTCCCCGCCATGGACGATTCGATCCGCACCCGCCTCATCCCCGGCGCAAAAGTAGTCGTGACCCAGCAGATCGGTCACCGACTCCTCAACCGCACCTGGCCCAGCAAGATCGCCGGCACCGTCATCGAGTACATGCAAAAGCCCACCGGAAGCTGGTTCGCCCACTCCAAAAACGAAAAACTCTGGCTCGACCGCCTCAAAATCCAAAAGGAAGACGGCGAGCTCACTACCCTGATCCTGGACGAGTACAGCCACATCGAAGTGCAACAGACAAAGGATGAATAATGAAGGCTGAAGGATGAATCAGAAAGGGCCTCTTCTCTGATTCATCCTTCATCCTTCCCGCCTTCATCCTTCACACTATGGCCACCCAACCCGCCCCCGACTCCCGCGCCTCCCGCACCGGCAATCTCGACGCCGCCGTCTTCGGCCTCATCGTCGCCGACATCATCGCCGCACCATTCGCCCTCCGCACGCCGCCCGCGCCCGGCGGTCTGTCTCTGGTCGATTCGATCACCCTCACCACCGGCGGCAATGTCTGCAACACCGGCATCGCCATGGCCAAGCTCGGCATGCGGGTCGCCGCCTCCGGCATGGTCGGTAACGACATCCTCGGCTCGGCCGTCCGCGAAAAACTCGAGCTCGAAGGCGTCGATACCTCCACCGTCTTCGACTCCCAAACCGCCCAGACCAGCGCCACCGTAGTCGCCGTCGAGCCCGGCGGCGAACGCGTCTTCTTCCACACCCCAGGCGTCACCCCGCTCCTCGACAAAGAAACCTTCCGCAAGTGCATCCCGCTCTTCCAGTGGTGCTCCTTCGTCCAGGTCGGCTACTTCGGCCTCCTACCCGGCCTCACCAAAGACCTCCCCGAACTCTTCGCCGAACTCAAATCCCAAGCCCCGCGCACCCGCATCGCCCTCGACACCGTCAACCCGCCCGGCGACCCCAAACTCCTCTGGCCCATCCTCCCGCATCTAGCCCTCTTCGCCCCCTCGCGCACCGAAGCCGCCGCCATCACCGGCGAGACCGACCCCGCCAGGATGGTCGCCGCCTTCCGCCAACACATGAAGTCCGGCCTCATCGGCATCAAGCTCGACGAGGAAGGGTGCTACCTCGACGACAGCCGCACCGCACTGCGCATCCCCGCCGCCAAAATCAAAGTGGTAGACACCACCGGCGCCGGCGACACGTGGTTCGGCGCCCTCATGACCGCGCTTATCAAAGGCATGCCCCTCGAACCCGCCGGCAAATTCGCCAACCGCGCCGCCGCCGACTGCTGCACCGCATTGGGCGCATCCGCCGGCGTCCGCACCTTCGAAGACACATTGGCGAGGATGTAATCCCTTGCTGACCATCGAACGCGCCCGACCAATTGACGAAGTCGCCCGCGACGGCTTCACCCTCGTTCCTTCCGTCCTCGCACCGGCGCGCATCACCGCGCTAATCGACGCGTTGGAAGAACTGGAATCCCACACCGCCATTCGCGAAAAATCGGGCTCGACTTACGCCGTCCGCCGCTTGTGTGAAACCGTCCCCGCCGTGCGTCAACTCGCCGATTCTCCCGAGCTTCGCGCCCTCGTCGAGCCCTTTCTAGGCCCGGCCGCCCGCGTCGTCCGCAGCCTCCTCTTCGACAAGAATCCCGCCGCCAATTGGAAGGTCCCGTGGCACCAGGACCTGACCATCGCCGTGAAGGATCGCCGCGAGGTGCGCGGCTTCGGCCCGTGGTCAGTCAAAGCCGGCGTTCCCCACGTCCAGCCACCCGTCCACGTTCTTGCCGGCATGCTCACCGTCCGCCTCCACCTCGACGACTGCGGCCAAGACAACGGGCCGCTGCGCGTCCTCCCCGGATCGCACAAGCTAGGCGTGATCGACACAGCTACGATCGCGCAACTCCGCCAGCAAACCCCCGAAACATCGTGCACCCTCGCCGCCGGCGGAGCAGTCCTGATGCGCCCGCTCCTCCTTCACGCATCGTCCCCCGCGACGGTTCCCGGCCACCGCCGCGTAATCCATCTCGAGTTCGCAGCCGCCGACTTGGTAGGCGGATTAGAATGGCGCGAGTCCTGATCTTCTACCTCGGAGCCCCCCATGCCCCCACCCATGATCGGCAACTGGTCCGTCGAAGTAAAAGCCGTCCGCCCCTTCACCATCCACGGCGACCTCTACTACGAACTCCACGTCATCAACCCCGACAACGAGCAACAGTTGATGGCCCTAAGAGTCCCGCAACACGCGATCGAGGGCGCCCCCATCGCCGGTGAGAAACTGACCCTCACCTTCCTGATGGGGCAGGTGACTGGCGCGAAGCGAGAATAAAAAAGCCGACGCGGATTGTTCGGTGCGAAAAAGGTGTTTTCGCCATTGATGATGCGATGTTCAGCGCAGCAAATCGAAGGGTCCGGCCGGGCTCGGGGCAGGGACTAGTTTTTTCAAAGCTCGCGCCAAGCGCTCGCGATTTTCCTTGCTTGACGGGTCGCACGCGAGACCCCGCCGGTAGGCGTCGGTGGCGTCGGTTTGCCTGTGAAGCCCCTCGTAGATGATGCCCAACTCCGCGCAGTCCAGCGCGCTGTCTCCGACAATATCAATATATTGGGTCATGGACTCCAGCGCGTCTTGATATCGTTTCGCCATGATGAAGGCTGAAGCTCGCAACGAGTACACGATCGGATTGTCCGGGTATTTCGTAATCGCCTCGTCAAAGTAACGGATTGATCTGGCAGGGTCGGCTTTCAGAAAATACATACCCTTGCATGTCAAGATCACAGATTCGTACTCTGGGGGAAAGTGAGATTGCTGCAAAAGGGCAATCATTTCCAGGATAGATTCATCCGGCGGCACCGTCGCCTGTAACCTCCGAAATGTATTCTTATTGAAACACCACTCCGGAGTACTGCCTGAGAGACTGCCCACAACGAAGGCATACGTTCGTGAGTGGCGCAAGTAATCATCATGGAGATGTTGATGGTCGTACATTTTCCAGCCCGAATCGGTTCGTCGCAGCCACCAACGGGACATGCATTCGGTCGCGTCATTCCAAGCGTGTGTGTAGACGCGGACCTCATTCTCGTCGGTAAGAACCTCGATTCTGCGAATCTGTACTTTACGAAGATGAAGGTGCGGGTCTTTGCAAAGATCTGCGCCGTACCCGTGCTTCCATTGCTCAACGAATCGAGAGTATTGCGCTTGTGAAAACCCTGTCAGGACGCCGAGGCTTCGCATTTCCTCGAGTTCGCGCGGGACATCAACCATGCGATCGATGAAGCTGTCGTCCCTGTCATTGAGCGCATCGAGGAAGACGGTTACGGCCTCACGGATTTCGCTGTCCGCCATTGGGGAGATGGTTGTGGGGTGCGGGGTAATGGCGCGGCGAGGAAGGGCCTGCGTGGTTGCGATGCGTGATGTCGCCATCGGGCCGCCGGGATTGGACGTCGGAGGCGCACTCGCCCGGGAGATTGTCTGTGGCGGCGGTTCGCTTCGCACGAGGATGAAGTAAATGATCGCGCCTGCGATCCCAGCGAGCAACGCGGCTGAGAGGAGTATTTTTTTGCGATGGCTTTTCGTGGGCCTCGGCACCGACTGCTGGGGCGCACGCTGCGGAAGTTTTGGAGGCACAAAGCCGCGGCTCATATGACGACCACTAAACAGAAGAAGGGTTTCCCAGCCGATTAGGTCGTTTAGAGTACCCTCGACGCGTTCATTCAGTCTCCAAATCGTTCGCAAGCGCCAACCGGCGTCCCCAATCACCAGCGCCAAGCGCGATTGACCAAGCACGCCGGGACAGAGCGCCGGGAGCTATGCGACCAAAGCGCCGTCCCGGATACTTCTTCGTTTCACGCAAATCGCTTCATCTTTACTCCCTCCCACCACCCGCTACAGTATCCCCCCTGATGTCCGCACCCCGAAATCCCACGTTCCTGCCCCCGCCGCCGCTGGTCGCCCTCGCGAGCTGGCTGATCCCCGGCGCCGGCTACTGGCTCATCGGCCAGCGCGTCCGCGGGCTGGTCATCGGCGTCACGATCCTGCTCCTTTTCGCCGTCGGCCTGCTCATCGGCGGCATCCGCGTCGTCGATTCGCCTCTAATGGAATCCGTCGAACAGCGAACCGAGCGCTTGAACGAAGAGGCCATCGCTCTGCGCAACAATTCCAGCTACCGTCCCCCCACCCTCCCCGTCCGCGCCCTGCAAAAGCCATGGTTCATCGGGCAGGTCCTGGCCGGGCCCGTCTCCCTTGTCACGAACTACATCGGCGTGACCTGGGGTGGCGACCGTGGCGTCCCCTTCTCCCATGCGCGGGTAAACGAGATCGGCGTGCTCTATACCGCTGTCGCGGGCATGCTCAACCTCATGGCCATCATCGACGCCGCCTACCGCTCCTCAAATGAGGGGGGACGTTGATGGTGGGGACGCTGTTGGCGGCGACCGAAGAATTCCGCCCCTTCTGGCAACCCCTGCCGGTCTGGGATTACTGGTACCTGCTGCTCCTCCCCCTCTGCGTCGGCATCTCGATCGTCTACAAATCGATCAAGTGCCGCGAGATGAAACAAGTCCCCCGCGAAGCCACCGTCATCTTCAGCATGATCCTCCTCGGAATGCTCGCCGCCGCCGGTGGGCTATACGTCCTGATGCGATTGCTGGAGAGATAAATTGAAGGATGAATGTTGAAGGATGAATCAGACGGACGCCTTTTCTGATTCATCCTTCATCCTTCCACCTTCATCCTTTTCTTCGTCACATTCTCCAGCACGTTAATTCCCATCGCCATGCAAACGCCGAGATAAACGACCGCGCCCGTCGTCATGAGCACGGTTAGTTGCACCGCCCACGTCAACTTGTGATGCGTGGCCGCCTCATGAGGATAAATCGGCGAATGCCGCACGCCCACGCATGCGAGCCACATCAAAGCTGTCGCCACAACCATGATCACAAACGGCCGCACGCTCTTCGAAAGCCCCAGTGCCCCCATCCGCCGCCGCAGCAGGTACAACATCAGCACCGACTGTAGCGCAAACGACACCGCCGTCCCCGCCGCCATCGCCGATTCACCAAGAGGCGTCCAGAGCAGCGGAATCTCCACCGCCAGGTTAATCGCGAGATTCACAGCGGTCGTCCAAAGCGGCGTCCGCATATCATGCAATGCGTAGAACGCGCGGTTCAACACCTGCTGGATCGAAAACGCCCAGATCGCACTGGAATAAATCGCCGCCGACGCCGCCGTAAGTTGTGAGTCGTGCGCTGTGAAAAGCCCGCCCTCAAACAGCAACCGCACCGCCGGCTCCGCCACCACCATCATCCCCACGCTCGCCGGTAACCCGATGAACAGCGACGCCTCCAGCCCGCGGCGGAAGACCGACCGAAACGCCGAGCGATCCGTATCCAGCGCATCGCCCGACAACTGAGGAAAAATCGCCGTCGCCAGCGAGATCGCAAACACCCCCAGCGGAAACTGATACAAAAATTGCGCCCAGTTCAGTCGCGCCAGCGCCCCCTCTTCCATCGGCAGCCGCAGCGCCCAGCCAAAGAGGTGCAGGTGCGTCTTGCCGTCGCCGGTCGCCAGCATCAGCGCGAGCTGCTTATCCAGCACCACGCCAAGCTGCAGCACCCCCGCCCCCAACGCCACCGGCACGCTCATCAGCAGCATGTGCCGGACGGCCGCGGTCCAAAAATGCCCGACAAAGTGAAACCGAAACCCCGCCCGCCGCAACGGCGGCCAAAGCACCACGAGCTGCACCCCCCCCGACACCAGCACCGACACCGCGACCCACCAGACCGCCGCCTCCTGCCCCGCCTCCGTCCGCAAATTATGCGTGACCGCGACCCCAGCCAGCGCGCCGATCATTAGCAGGTTGCTCACCACCGGCACGATCGCCGGCCCCGCAAACCGCCGGTGAACCTGAAGAATCCCCCCCACGAACGCCGCAGCGCACACGAACACCACGTACGGCAACATCACGATCGTCAGCTTGACCGCGAGTTGCGTCCCTTCGCGCAGGTTGGCAAGGTAAAGCACCGCCGCCAGGATCACTTCCCCAACGACGGTCACCCCCAGCAAGATCGCGATCAGCAGCGAAACGCTCGCCGACGCAAACTCGTTCGCCTCCCCATCGGATTTCTGCTGCTTGATCGCCTTGGCGTAAAGCGGAATAAACGCCGCCGATAGTGCCCCCTCCCCTAGCAATTTGCGAAACAGGTTCGGAATCGTGAACGCATACTGAAACGCGCTCCAGACCACGCCGGCGCCGAAGAACCGGGCGGCCACCATCTCCCGCGCCATCCCCAGAATTCGGCTCACAAGCGTCAGCGCACCAATCAATTTGGCATGAGAAACGACAGCGCGATGATCAGCGTCAGCCTGCGACCCCGCCGCCGCGGCAGCGATGCCCTCAAGTTCTGGTCGAGCAATCGGAGTTGAAATGTCCATGTCCCTCACCGGTGGGCCGGCATGATTGCCCGCCGCCTGATTCATCGTCCTTTGCCGGGCCGCAGGTCTCGCTTTTCAAACCGCGCCTTGAGTCGCCGTGCCGCGCCCGCCGGATCATCACACCCCGCCACCGCCGCCGTCACCGCCACCGCCTGCACGCCGCTCGCCAGCACTTCCTCCACATTCGCTTCATCAATCCCCGCGATCGCAACAGTCGGGATCGTCACCGCCCCCGCCACCTCCTTCGCATACGCTAAGCCCGGCAGGATCTCGCGCGACTTGGTCAAACTCCGAAACACTGGCCCAACCCCGATGTAATTCGCCCCATCCAGCACCGCCTGTTTAGCCTGCGACAGATGATGCGTCGAGACCCCAACTATCTTCTCAGCCCCCACAATCTTGCGCGCTTC
>JAQGHM010000306.1 GCA_028291615.1 Phycisphaerales bacterium
GGTTCCAATCGCGGTCGGCGCTCAGGCAGTAATACGCCGCCGTCATCGAACCGCCGGACACCGACGAGATCGCGTCCACCTTTTCCAGCAGCCCCAGCCGCTGCAACTCGAACATCACCGCCGCCGAGAAGTTGGCCGACCGCGACCCCCCGCCGCTGATCGCCAGCCCGACGAACCACCCGTCCCCCTCGAACGGCGCCGTGGGCGCTTCCGACGCGTCCGACGACCGCAGCAGCGCCGCCCGCGTGTGATTGACCGCCCGCGCGTCGACCGGCGCGTCGCTGGGGTTCAGCGGGACGTTCACGTACGTACACCCGCCCGCCATCGAAAAAAATGCCAGCAGCAGGGGGGTGGCGGCGATCGGGAATCTCATTCGAACCATCTCCGAGCAAACGCGACCGTATCTGACGTTGCCATGATTGACCCGGCGAATGACAATTGCAACCGAGCCGCACATGGCCGTATCGCCATAGAATGAGCAAGGAGTTACCCATGCCCGTTTCACCCGCCCCGAGCAAATCCGCCCGCCCCGCGGCGCCCGCCGTCCACGCCACGCCCGTGGTCAACCCGTCCGTCCGCAAGTGGGTCGACGAGTGCGTCGACCTCTGTAAGCCCGACGACATCTACTACTGCAACGGCTCGATCGAGGAACGCGAGGCGCTGTTCGACCAGGGCGTGCGGGACGGCGTCTTCATCAAGCTCAACCAGCAGAAGCTGCCCGGCTGTTACCTCCACCGCTCCAACCCCAACGACGTCGCCCGCAGCGAACACCTTACGTTCATCTGCACGCCCAGCCAGGACATGGCCGGCGTCACCAACAACTGGATCGAGACCAAGGCCGGGTACGCCAAGCTGCTGCCGCTGTTCGACGGCAGCATGCGCGGGCGCACGATGTACGTCATCCCGTTCGTCATGGGGCCGATCGGCAGCCCGCTCGCCAAGGTCGGCGTGCAGCTCACTGACTCGCTCTACGTCGCGGTCTCGATGGGCCTGATGACCCGCATGGGCGACGTCGCCTGGCGACAGCTCGGCCAGAGCGACGAGTTCACCCGCTGCCTGCACAGCGTGCTGGACGTGAACCCCGACCGCCGCTACGTCTGCCACTTCCCGCTCGATAACACAATCTGGTCCGTCGGCTCGGGCTACGGCGGGAATGCGCTGCTCGGCAAGAAGTGCTTGGCGCTGCGCATTGCCAGTTTTCTCGGGCAGCAGCAGGGGTGGATGGCCGAGCACATGCTGCTGATGGGCGCGACCGCGCCCGGCGGGGAGAAGACCTACGTCGCCGCGGCGTTTCCCAGCGCCTGCGGCAAGACCAATTTCGCGATGCTCATCCCGCCTAAAAAGTACCGCGACCAGGGGTGGAAGATCACCACCGTCGGCGACGACATCGTCTGGATGTGGGTCGACGAGAAGTCCGGCCGCGTCCGCGCGATCAACCCGGAGGCGGGTTATTTCGGCGTCGTCCCCGGCACCAACGAGCGGACCAACCCCAACGCCATGGCCGCGATGGGCCACGACGCGATTTACACGAACGTCGCGCTGCTGCCGGACGGGGATGTGTGGTGGGAGGGGAAGACCAAAGCGCCGCCCGCGGAGTGCGTCGACTGGACCGGCCAGAAATGGACCCCCGACAGCGGCCGCAAGGCCGCCCACCCCAACAGCCGCTTCACCGCCCCCGCCCGGAATAATCCCGCGATCGACCCGGCGTGGGACGATCCCAACGGCGTCGAGGTCGCCGCGATCGTCTTTGGCGGCCGGCGCTCCAGGACCGTCCCCCTGGTCTACCAGGCCTTCAACTGGCTGCACGGCGTCTACCTCGGCGCGACCATGGGCTCGGAGACCACCGCCGCCGCCACCGGCGCCGTCGGCGTCGTCCGCCGCGACCCGATGGCCATGCTCCCGTTCATCGGCTACAACATCCGCGACTACTTCGTTCACTGGATGCGGATGCGCCGCAGGATGACCGACTGCCCGCGCATCTTCCACGTCAACTGGTTCCGCCAGGACGCCGACGGCAACTACCTCTGGCCGGGCTTTGGCGAGAACATGCGCGTGCTCAAGTGGATCATCGACCGCAGCCACGGGCGGGCGTATGCCAAGGAAACGATGCTGGGCTGGATGCCCAAGGCCGGCGACCTGGACCTCGAGGGCCTGGACATCTCCCCCGCCCAGATCGACGCGTTGCAAAGCGTGGACGCGAACGAGTTCAAGGCCGAGATCCTGAGCCAGGAGGAACTGTTCCTGAAACTGGCCGGGGATCTGCCGAAGGAGTTCGTCTTTCAGCGTGAACTGCTGATCGCGCGGCTGTAGGGGTGGGCGTGCGCACCGCGGAAATGAGCGGTTGGCTTGCGCGAATGGGCGCGTGAATTGACAGGATCAGCGACGCGCACGCGCAAATCAAAGTTCCACTTGAGTAGTGCAACATCTTTTCTGTAAATTCCGTCATTCGCCCTGATCGTCTTGTTGGCCCGGGACTGAGGATGCAGCGCCAGCGGAATCCTCAGTCCCGGGCCAACCGCCGCGCCGGGGGCGTCACACGAGCCCCGCCGTCGGCGCCGTTGCCGGCGCCTGGCCCATGCACAGGTAGGGCCGCGCCTCGGTCTGCCAGTCCTCGTGCACCTCGATCAGCTGCGCGCCGGCCAGCCGCGCGCAGCTCGCGCGGTTGGGGAACACCCCCACGACCGCCGTCCGCTTCTTCAACCGTTTCATCAGGTTCTCCAGCAGGTTGGTGCCGGCCAGTTGCCGGCGGTGGTTCGCCGGCACGTCCAGCACCGACAGGCAGTCCTCAAACCCATCCCGGAACATCGCGGCCACCGCCGGGCAGCGGCCCTGCCACTTCTCGGCCGCCTCCTGGGCCCGACGCAGGCACTCGACGCGCTCCGCCGGCGCGAATGCCGACGCCGCGTCGGCCATCAGTTCCTTGGCGACCCGGTACGACACCTTCCGCCGCAGCTCGCGCTTGAAGTGCACCCGGCAACGCTGCCACGCCACGCCCTGGAAGTGGCGCGTCATGGCCGCGCGGATCCCGGCGTGGGCGTCGCTGACCACCAGCGTCACCCCGCCCAACCCGCGGTCCTTCAAGCGCCGGAAGCAGTCGCCCCAGGCCTGCTCGCTCTCGCTGTCGCCCACGGCAAAGTCCAGGATCTCCTTGCGGCCGTCGCACGTCACGCCCATCACGACCAGCACCGCCTGGCTGACGACCCGCCCCTCCACGCGCACCTTCTCGTACCGCGCGTCGATCATCAGGTAGGGGTACGCCGCGGCGTCCAGCCGGCGGTCGCGGAACGCGCCCAGCTTCTCATCGACCTCGCCGGCCACCCGGCTGACGGTCATCGACGACACCTCGCCGTCGCACATCGCCTCGAGCACCTCGCGCACGTTGCGCGTGCTGACGCCCTGGAAGTACATCTCCGCGCACGCCACCAGCAGCGCCCGCTCGCTCCGCTGCCACCGGTTGAACATCGACGGGTGGTACGGCTCGCACCCGCGCACCTGCGGCACGCTCAGCGCCAGTTCGCCCACGCGCGTGTTGAGCGTCCGGGGCTTGGCGCCGTTGCGGTGCCCGCGGCGGGCGTCGCTCCGCTCGTGCGGGGCCGCCCCGAGGTGCGCCGTCGCCTCGTCCCGCATCGCCGAGTTGACCAGCAACTCCAGCACCTGCTTCAGGCCGTCCTTCCGCGCGAAGACCTCTTGCAATGCCTCACCGATCACCGCCATACTCTGTTTAGCCATCGTTCGTCTCCTGGTTCAAAAAGTGTTCAACTGACTTCTTGATCCGAGCGAACGATGGCTTTGTCAATTTACAGAAGCGATGTTACGGTCCC
>JAQGHM010000320.1 GCA_028291615.1 Phycisphaerales bacterium
GCCGGAAGCGTCGTCGTACTTTGGGTAAACGCCACTCCATCTACCGTCTTCGCGTTCGGGGTAAACGTCGTCGTCATCTTCGGCTGGTTCGGGATCAGCGCCATCAACTGCTGCTGCGCTTCCTGCACTTTCTGCTGCGCCTCCTGCATCACTTTCGCGTCGCCCGTCGTCGCCACGACCATCTGAAACAGCGATGTCGCCCCAAGCGCCCCACTTGGCGCCAACATTCCTCCCGCCTGGCTCTTCTGCGCTTTGAACATCTGCCGCATTGAGTCGAGGATCGTCAATGCCGGCTTCATGTCTTCCATCTTGGCCAGTTCAGCTTCGATCGGCTTCAACCATTCTTCCATGAGCTGCTGCTCGCTCTGCCAACCGTTGATCCCGCCGCCGAAGAAGATGTATTTCCCGTCCGGCAGTCCCGTCATCAGCGGCGAATCCGTGTTCTTCACACCCGCGATCGCCTTGCCCCAGTTCGTCCCGTCCTTGAAATCCAGCATGAACGACGTCCCCACGCCATCCTTGCCCAGGTTTACGCTAAACGAGGAGTACTGCGCTACGCTCAGGACTTGGTCGGCCACGTTCAGCGCCTGGCCCACCACTACCTTCAACAGCGGGATGTATTTGCCAAACTTCGGCTCGTTCCCCAAGTTCTTCTCAAGATCGCCAAGGATTTGGTCCTTGTGCCCCTTCACCTGCTCGTCGAGCTTCGGCCCGAGCACCTTCAGGTTTACGACGATCACCGCATCCTTGCTCTCCAGCTCCTTGGCCGTCGCGCCGCTCGCCTTGAACCCTTCCGGCTTCTTCGCGAGCAATTCCTTCTGGGGCGATATCGCCGCATACTTGCCCCAATTGGCGGCGTACGTCATCTCGTCCTGTTCGCCCTTCATGTGAAAAGCGTCGAGCTCACCTTCCTTCTTCGCATCCGCGAAATTGCCGATGAACGCCTTGTAATCGCTCACGGGCAGGAGGATCAGCAACGGCGGCGGCTGCGCGCCGAAATCAGCGCTCGCAAACACGACGGCCGCGTCGCCCGCCTTATCCAATCCATTGGTCATGCCCCCTTCCGAGAGCAGCCACCCGAGCGGGTCGGCCGCCGCCGGATTCATCTCCACCAATCCAAACTGCTTGGCCAGCGCGCCCGCCTTGTCGCTTACCGCGCCAAGCTTGTTGATCTTAAATATAATGGCCGAATCCGCCGGCACCTGGCTCAGCACCTGCGCCTGAGCGGACGCCGCCCAGAACGCGGTGACCGCCGCAAATGCCCACACGGGGGCCAGACGCATCGACCGATGGAGAGTGCGCTTCGTCATATCGACTCCGTTAAAACTCCGCCGTAAATCCAGTGGCGGGAAACACATGTTGTTGGAAAAGATTGTTCAGCTTTATCGCGGCGGGCCATCCTACTCCGAGGGCGCAGGCGGTCAACCGCCGCTTTACCGGAAACCTTGCGTGATGCTAAACCGGGTCCGGTTTAGCGGCTATTATAAGTTCGGCCTTAGTTTTCAGCCGATGTGCTGGCTAGAATGCAACCTCGCATGCGCCTGCCGCTGATCGACAACCCCGCCCCCCCGTCCGACGCCGCCCGCCCCGCCGGCTTCGATAGCGGCCCCCGCTCCATCACCGCCGTTCGCGTCCTCCGCATCAGCGTCACCGACCGCTGCAACTTCCGCTGTCTCTATTGCATGCCCGAGGAAGGCGTCCGCTGGCTCCCGCGCGAAGACATTCTCAACTTTGAAGAGATCGCCGACGTCGTCAAAGCCGCGATCGAGATCCACAACATCCGCCGCTTCAAGCTTACCGGCGGCGAGCCCACCGTCCGGCACGGCATCGTCGACCTCGTCCGCATGCTCCGCAAGATCCCCGGCATCGAAGACCTCTCCCTCACGACCAACGGGATGCTGCTCGAAGACCTCGCCGGCCCGTTCAAGGAATCCGGCCTCGATCGCGTGACCGTCAGCCTCGACAGCCTCCGCACCGATCGCTTCCGCGCCATCACCCGCACCGGCGATTTGGCAACCGTCATGCGCGGCCTCAACCGCTGCGAAGACGTCGGCCTCCGCTCGCTCAAGATCAACTGCGTTACGATGCGCGGCACCAACGACGATGAGTTTGCCGACTTCGCCCGCCTCACCCTGACGAGAAATCTCACCGTAAGATTCATCGAATACATGCCCCTGGGCGACTCGGCGCTGATGCACGATCCGTCGCAAAAACGCTCCTCAGTCCTCCCTCGCGTCGACGATTCCGAACAAGGCCCGGCCGGCGGGTGCGGAGCGCAAGACCGCGGACAAGACGCATTCATCGCCGAGCCCGAGGTCCGCGACCGCATCGAAGCCGATCTGGGCCCCCTGATCCCTGTCGACCGCGCATCCGAATCCGGCGTCGGCCCGGCGGTCCCCTACCGGCTCGCCCTCGGCAATCCCGTCGGCCGCATCGCCTTCATTAGTGCGATGTCCGCCCCCTTCTGCGCCACCTGCAATAGACTCAGACTTACCGCCAACGGCGTGCTCCGCTCCTGCCTCTTCGAAGGCGGCGAAGTCGAAATCCGCAACCTTCTCCGCACGCACCCCGATCCCTCCACCCGCCGCACGGCCCTCGCCAACGCGATGACGGAGTGCGTCCGCCTCAAGCCCGACGTCCATACCTATCACGGCAATCAGCAGATGAGCCGGATTGGGGGATGAGGGCAACTCAATCGGGGGCGGGGTTACCAGAGCAGAATGAGACATTCCGAGACATAATGAGACACTTTTTCAATAAATTTTATCAAATCCTTGTGTAGACCATAAAGTCCGAGGGATTCGGGGGTTATGATACGAATCTTTACAGGTGTGGTAAACTGGTGTCTCACGGTGTCTCAAACGTAAGGCTGAGTCGGGGGCGAGGAGACGAAAGGGGTGAGATTCCTGACCTCAACCCCTTTACTTGTCCTCCTTGAGACGCCGCCCGCAGGTGGGGTGCGCGTCCGCCAATCGCGCATTGTAATGTCATCGCGTTCATGCAAGATGATCCTCTCGGAGGCATGCCATGCTCGCCATCTCCCCCGCGCGACTTCTCGTGCTCGCCGCGTTTTCGCTAATCTTTTTTTC
>JAQGHM010000335.1 GCA_028291615.1 Phycisphaerales bacterium
GGGCTCGGCTTATAACCGGTGAACATGTTGTGCGTGCCGCGCTCGTGGGCGGCCTCGCCGTGCGTCATCGAGCGGATGACGGTGATCTTGTCGGCGACCTGCGAGGTGTTCTTCATCAGCTCGCCGAAGAGCTCGCCGTCGAGGTTGGTCTTGCAGGTGCCGTGCGGTCCGCGGTATTCGATCGGGGCGTTGGGCTTGGGGTCGAACGATTCGTGCTGCGCCATGCCGCCGGGCAGGAAGATATGGATGACCGACTTGGCCTGTCCTTCCTTCGACTTGCCGCCGTGGGCGTCGTTGACGACCTGCGCCGCGCGGGCGGCGGTCTGGCCGAAGTAGTCGCCGAGCGTGAGGCCGAGGCCGCCGATCAAGCCGACGTACATGAAGTCGCGGCGTGAAGGCCGCACGTGACGCGGATCGTTACACCAACCGTCAACAAGCTTCTGGCTCATAAATCTTCCCGCTGTCTGAAGAGGCCTCGGACACATTTCAACTACCCGGCGTCATAAATATGGATCGCCGGATATTACGCTACCAAGCTATAGCCATCGTCCGAACCGATGTTGAATCCCCAGAACCCGCTATTTTGGATGAGAGGGAAATAAAGCAGTTAGGGCGGCGGAAGGAGGCTAATTCTCGGCGAAACCGCCACGTGGTGGGGCGACGGCGCTTGCGCGTGCGAGGGCGTACATGGCGGTTAGAGCGAGAACCGCTGCAATCGCGCCGCCGGCGAGGAGCGACAATGATCCCACTCCTAATCCGGCCAGCAGCTTGAGCATCCCCCACGCGCCAAGCGGTACGAGCAGGTTGTCCCATCCGCCGGTTACGAATGCTTCGATAACCGTCAGCACCAGCGCGACGACCAGCGCCAGCAGGACCGATTCGACGCGACCGGTGTTGCCGGCGAGGAGGAGCGTCAGGTGCGTGGAGGCGAAGGCGACGGCGGTGAAGGCGAGGGAGCCTTCGAGGCTTTTGCAACCGCCGGGGGTGGCGTAGCGGCACATGCCGTAACGCCGACCGACGACCGCCGCAGCGGCGTCGGCGAGGGTGAGCACCAGGATCGGCGCGAGGTACGCCACGCTGTCGCCGCGCGCGAGCGCGAACACGATCGCGACCGAGATCGGGAAGAGGAATTCGCCGACGGATCGCCGGCCGACGCCGTCAATCACCCCCCCCACGTGATTGTCGAGCGCGGCCAGGAATCGCCGGGCGATCAGCAGGGCGACGTAGACGCCGCAGAGCGCCAGCACCGGCGCCGTGCGATCGAAGAGCCAGGGGAGCGGGCAAAGGATCAGGCCCATGGCGACGTGGAGGAGCTTGCGCGAGAGTTCGGCTGCGCCAGCGCCGCGGCGGTCGAACCAGCAGACGAGCCAGAGCGCGACGCGCGAGGCACAGAGGATGCCGATGATGATGAGGCAATCGCGAAACGTCATGATCGTGCTCGAACATTTTCAGCGCAATGCGCTGGCGATTTCCCGACCTGCACCTGCGACGGCGCCGACGACCGCGCCGACACAGGCGAGGCAGAAGCAGACGCCGGTGCAGTCGGCGGAGTTCTGCCCGAAGAGCGCGTATCCCAGGACGATCCCGAGGGCGGCGGTGGCGAGTGAAAGGCCGATGATTCTTGCGATAGGCGCCATGATGACCTTGCCTTTGTGATAAAGATCAGCGCGAGCCCGCGCCGACGCCTTGCATCGCGCCGACGGTTCCCGCGCCGGCGCTGAGGGGGCCGAAGAGCTGGCGGGTTTTTTCGTCCCAGGCGGCCAGGGGGCTGTAGGGGACGTAGATGATGTCGCCTTCGTTGAGGAGATAGTTCTGCCGCGTGTCGCCGGCGAGGTAGACGCGGGTCATGTCGATCTCGACGGTTGCGCCGTCGCCGGCATCGAGCGAAGGGCGGCTGACGCGGACGCGCTGTGGCCAGGAGTTTTGGTTGAAGCCTGCGGAGGCGACGGCGCTGATGACGGTGTCGCGGCCGGTGTAGACTTTGCGGCCGGGGTTTTGGACGGCGGTGCCGAAGACGGCGTAGAACTTGCTGTTGTATTCGAAGACGTCGGCCTGGACGGCGACATTGTTGAAGTATTTGCCGGCGGCCTCGGTGAGGGTCTTGCCGATTTCTTTGGGGGTTTGGCCGGCGAAGAAGACCTCGCCGATGAGGTTGAGCTGGATCATGCCGTCGGGGCGGATGGTGGTGGTGAGTTGGTCGAGTTCTTTGACGCCGGGGGCGTGGATCATGAGCTTGTCGGGCGGGGCGACGCGGTACTCGGTGGCGGAGACGCCTAGGGTGCTGGCGCGGCGGAAGACGCCGTCGCTGCTCCGGGTCGCCTCACTCGGCGTGGTGGCGCCGCCGCAGCCGACGAGGGCCAGAAGTCCGCTGAGTCCGAGCCAATGGGAGAGCACTCGCATATCGCACCTCGTTCAACTTGGGATTGACAACCACTTTCTAATGCAAAGAACGCAGTCAAATAAAAAGGCCGGCCCGCTTACACACCGCCTACGCTGGTGAGAGTCCTTTAGACAGTGGCAGGCGGGCCGGCGCAGCAGCGCGGCCCGTGGCGGCCAGGGCATCGGCCACCACCTGTTCCAATTCCTGCACGTACTCGAGAAATCGCTTTCGCCCGGCCTCGGTCAGACGCACCAGCGTTTGAGGCCGATTGTTCTTGAACCCCTTCCAAACCTCGACGAGCTTTGATTCCTGTAAGAGCTGCATGTGCCGGCTTAGGTTTCCATCCGTCAGCGAACAGAGATCTTTGAGGTCGTTGAAGAGGAGACCGTCGGGGTGCGTCGCGAGGGACGACATGATGCTGAGGCGCGCCTTCTCGTGGATGACGCGCTCGAGGCCTTCGTAGGCGAAGCGGCCGCTTTCGCCCGCGGCGGTGGCGGGTTGAGTCTCGTTCGACGGCTGCGGATCGTTTTTCTTGTTACGGCTGGCCATGATCTTTTTCCAAAGTCCACCAGAGGATGACTGCGGCGAGAAATTGTCCGGGGGCGAATACCAGCGCCATCGTCCAAGGCCAGAACGCCGAGCCTTGATCGGTGAGGGCGATGCAGACTAACCCTGCGAGCAGATAATAGCCCGCGACGATCGATATCTCTTTGGGGAGCACGCGGCGCGAGGCGAAGATGCCGAGGGAGAAGATGACGGCCCATAGGCCGGGGAGGAGCCAGACCTCGTCATGGGCGAACCAGACCATGACGAGGGTGAGGAGTGCGCCGGCGACGAGGCTGGGGACGAACTGCTCGGCGGCCTGGACGGTGAGTTCCTTTTGCAGGGGCGAGTGAGACTTGACGCAACGGAGGATCATCTCGGTGGCAGCGGCGACGACGCTGAGGAGCGCGGCGACGAGCCAGTAGCAGAGGTAGCCCTTGACGTTTTTGGCTGCGCCGGGGAGCCAGATGGATTGAGCGAGGGCGGTGGCGATGGCGACGACGCCTGAGAAGGCGGCGGTGGCTGAGCGATACCCGCGGAAGACGGCGGTTCGTGCCATCTGGCGGCGGATCTCCGAGATTTGCGACAGGGCTTCGTGGAGTTCCATCGGATCACCGTCCCAGGCGAATTGACTTTATAAGGCAAAGTATAAATCGGATTTTTGGGGTGTCAAGGTGAAATAATTTTTTCGAGGCACGCCGGGGCAAAGCGCTGAGAGCCATGCGACCAGAGCGCCGCCCCGGACCTCCGCGCAGCAAACACGTTTTCTCCACCGACACGTTCCCGCACCTCTGACCTTCACCACCCACCCCCACGCACGTACCGCTCCCAAGCCCACACAACCAACCCAGCCACGACCAAACCCGCCACCACCAAAACCAGCGCCCTGTCCCGCGACCAATTCGAATAAACGAGCGACGGATCACGCCGCGTCCGGTTCTCCGTAATCAGCCCAAGAACTCGACCCATTTCCCCGTCCGCGCCCGTCCTCATCCGCCCAACTGCTCTCATCATCTCACGGCTTTGCTCGAAGTCTCGGATGAACTTACTGACCTCGAGCATTTCCACCCCCGCCCCCCGCGCGATCCGGCGCCGCCGCCCCGCCTCGATCAACTCCGGCCCCCCGCGCTCGGCCACCGTCATCGACTGATAAATCGCCCGCATCCGTTTCAGGCTCCGCACAATGTCCCCCTCGCTCATCTTCACCTGCTTCATCATGTCCCCCATCCCCGGCATCATCCCCATCACCTTCCCCATCGGCCCCAGCTTCTGCACGCGCATCATCTGAGCCACGAAATCACCGAGCGTGAATTCACGGCGCATCATCCCGATAACCTCCACGAGCCATGATACCGGCACATAGTGCGTGTTAAACGCTTCGCGCCATTACAAACTTACCTTGCTTTTCAACGTGAAGCGACGGTGCTCGTCCGTATAATTCTGCCCATGAGCGATTTGCCCCAACTCCCCGATTTCGGTGATCTCGCACAAATTCTGGACTCCAAGACGGTTGAGAAGGTCTACGCCGACGCCATACAGCCCGCAGCCCGAGAGGTGGGCGGGATCGGATCGGCTTTAGCAAAGACTCTCCACCTCTTCCTCGCCCCCTTGCAACTGGCAGCCGCCTACCAAGACCGTTTGGCTATGATGCTGGACAAGGTGCGGAGAGAAGTGCCGCGAGAGCGCCATACTCAGGCACCGCCTGAGTTGGCGGGGCCAATACTTTTGAACCTCAGATTCATTGGAGACGACAACATCCTCAAAGACCTCTACCTCAACCTTCTAACCCGAGCAATCGACAAGGACAGGCAGAAGGAAGCTCACCCCGGATTCGTGAAAATCATCGAACAACTCTCGCCAGAAGAGGGCGACTTCCTGCTCAGGGTCGTCGAGGTCGGGGAGTACGTGAACACCCAACGGGAACGCCACGAGGAGCCATATCCGTTGACTGACGCCTTCCCGCACCTGACGTACGAGGAAATCTCTAACTTCAGTGAGCGCTTATGGTCTCTGGGGATAGGCCAGATACTCGTGTCACGCGAGGGCTGGTTGACAGGTCAGATCTCGTTCACTGCTTTTGGTGCGGCGTTTATCAAGGCTTGTGTCCCACGGAGTATCCTTCTCGAGATCCCGTCGCGGCAGTGGCTGGCTAGGATCGCTGATCGCGCCCCCACTGTAGAGCACGTTTCGGTATAATCGCAGCATGAAGCGTGTGAGATTGAAAGGTGCCAAGAATGCGCCGCTCGTAGGCAATATGGGGCTGTACGCAGTCTGCTATGAACTCTCGAAGCGGGGGTGGAACGTGATGCCGACTTCCCGAAATGCCAAAGGTATCGACATTGTCGGTTATGACCAGCGGGGGGAAGAGATGATTACCGTTCAGGTTAAAGCGCTCAGCAAGAAAACTCCGGTCGCTCTCGGAAGCGATCCCGAACTGTGCAACCTGCTCGCCAAGTATGTCGTGGTCGCCCGAGGCGTGCGGAAGGAGCCCGAATTCTTCATAGCGAGAACTGACGATATACGCCCCCTCGTTCACACAGGGTATAACGAGGCGGGGAAGAGAAGCTGTTGGCTCCAGCGGCATGCCTACGAGGGGTTTAAGGATCAATGGGATACGATAGGTGAAGGTTGGTGATCCTCGAGTCGCGTCTTTGGGGCGGTGGTGAAGATCGAACAGCGTTTTAATCAAAATGGCGATTGGCCCCTTCTCTATCATCAGGTATCACGCCGCGGACGCCGCGACATTCATTGAGTTCTGGAACAACCAGTACGATTACGATCAGGAACACCTCTACGACACCCACATCGGTGCGCCGATCACGCCCGATTCCTTGGCAGCTTTGTTTGAGTGGAAGAACGGCAGCGCCCTCTCAGCCAAGAAACAGAAGTCCATCCAGCAATACCTATTTCCGTCCGAGCGAATTGCTGCCGACGCCGATCTCGACACGCTCAAGGAATTCCTCTGCCGCCCCGGTGGAGCAATCTGGCGCATCTATTGGCTTCACATCCAGCATCCCCAACGCTTTCCCATCTATGACCAGCATGTACACCGGGCTATGGCCAGCCTAAGCGGGTCGCCCAACTTTGAGATACCAAAAGCGAAGCACCAGAAGGTGAGCACCTACCTCAACCAATACCTCCCGTTCATGTCGTTCTTCCAGCTATTTCCAATCCGCAAGGTAGATCGGGCGTTGTGGGCATACGGCCGCTTCCTCTCCTTTAAGTACAGGTCGTTGGTAGCACCTGACCCTGCTTAGCGCCGGTTTTTCCATCCGATGCCAAATCGATTTCGATCCACTTCAAAGTCGCTTGCTGTGTCGCGGATCAATAGCCCCATCCAAATTCCGAATTTTTGAGATTTTCGGTTGCCACATTGAACGGCATTTGTTAGGATACCCCTCGGTATCGAAGTGAACTTTTAAAAGGGAGGTTCCAATGTCCGATCTCGACCATCCGTCCGCCCAATCGTCCGCATCCGTCTGCGCCCCCATCCCCGCCGTCACCCCGGCCGACCCCGCCCCAGACCCGATGCATCAAAATGCATCAGGATGCATCATTCCCACAGAATGCGAAAATTCGCTTACCCATCTTAACACACCCGTCCCCGTCCCCGCCCCCGTCGCCCCCGCCCCCAATCACCCGCTCACCCAAAAACAGTACGACGCCTTGGACTTCCTCCTTGACGGCTCCAACTACGACGACGACTACATCTGTACCCGCCTCCGCATCCATCGCACCACCCTATACCGATGGAAACACCAGCACCCCCTCTTTATGACCGAGCTGCATCGCCGTCGCGAGCAACTCTGGAACGACGTCGCCGGCGACCTCCACTTCGCCGCCACCCGCGCCATCGAAACCCTCCGCGACCAGCTCTCCCACCTCAGCGACAACACCACGCGGCTACGCGCCGCCCGAACCGTCCTCCAACTCGTCAGAGCCCACCGCGTCCCTCCCGCCGCCGCCAACCCCACCAACCTCAATGACATCCTCGACAAGCTTCTCCATCAGCAACAACCCACCGCGCCCAACGCCGCCGGCGCAACCTTCACCGACGCTCAGCGCCAAACCCTCCTCGACCGACTCCTAAAAGAGGACGCCGCCGCCCAAGCCCAGGACGAAGCCGAAGCCCTCGCCCGCCGTCAGGCGCGCCTCGCCCGCAAAGCCGAGACTCCACGCACAACAACTATCGAGCAGAAAGAAGCGATCTCATAACGGCCAGAAAGACTTCAGTGCTCCTGAAAACCGAGGCGGTTGCGGAGCGCTCTGGCGATTCTGGCGGCGGGGAGGGTCCAGGTTAGGCGCTTGGGGAGCAGGGGTGGGGCGATTCCATCCGTGATGGAGCGGGGTTGGGTGATCAGGTGGCGGAGTTGTTGTTCGAATTGCCAGGCGGGGATGTAGCGGCTGCCGTAGTTGACCATGTGGTCGGGGACCATGCCGGTGTCGACCATCGTGAAGCCGCGTTGCTTGAGGTGGAGGAGGGTTTGGCCGTAGGCGGCTTTGGTGGCGTTGGGGATTTTGTGGAACATGCTGCTGGCGGTGATGAAGGAGCCGATCTGGACGCCCCAGAGGCCGCCGGCGAGTTCGGGGGTTTCGGTGGTGGTCCAGGCTTCAAAGGAGTGGGCGTGGCCCATCTTGTTCAGGCGGATCAGGCCTTCGACGAGCGGCGGGGTGATCCAGGTTTTGCCGAAGCGGGTGGGGTCGGCGCATTGACGGATGACTTCTTCGAAGGCGGTGTTGATGCGGAGGGTGAATTTCTTGGAGAAGATGTAGCGTTTTTGGGAGTCGGGGAAGGTGATTTCGTCTAAGGGTTGGACGCCGCGGTGTGACCAGCGCACCCAGCCTACGGGGCCGTCGGATTTGTTGACGAAGTCGGGCATGCGGCCGTTGGCGTAGTGCCAGAGGATGTGGAGAGGATCGGAGCGGACCGGGAGGCGGCGCATGGGGGACTTATAGCGGATGAGGCGGCGGCGTGCATGCTGAGGTCATCGACAGCACGGGGCAGTGAAGTAATCTCCCGCGCTTCGCGCACGGCGAGACGCCCGTGATACGGGCAAGGTTATTTGTCGGCGGGCTTTTCAGCGCCTGCGGCGGGGCGGGGGCGTGCGCCGGGTCCTGCTCCTCCTGCTCCTGCGCCTTGCTGCATGGAGGCGCGGAACTTTTCCTGTTGTTCGGGGGTGAGGACGGTCATAAGTTCTGTGCGGAGATCTTCCATGGCGGTGCGGAATTTTTCTCGCACGTCGGGCGAGGGTTGTCCGCCTTGGACGGAGGGCGCGAGCGCGGCGAACTTCTTTCGGGCGTCCGCGAGGGCGGCTTGGACCTTGGGCTTCTGATCTTCGGTGAGGTTGAGGTCTTTGGTGGCATCCTGGAAGCGCTGGACCAGCGCGCCGACGCGGCCACCGGCGGGGCCGCCTGCGCCGGCGGGGGGTTGGCGCATCGCTTCTTCGAACTTGGTGAATTGTTCTTCGGTGAGGATGGCCTTCATTTGTTTGAGGCCGTCTTCGCGGAGGGCCATGATTTTTTCGCGGTCTGGGCCGGCGGCGCGGATGTCCTCGGCTTTTTTCTGGAGGTCGGCGACGGCGGCGTCTACTTTTTTCGACTGTTCGTCGGAGAGGCCCAGGGTTGCGGTGACGTCTTTCATGCGCTGGGCCATGAAGGCTCCGCGGCCTGCGCCTGGCGCGCCGGGTCCGCCGGGGCCAGCGCCTGCAGGTGGTTCATTGGCTCCAGATTTCGCGGCGGCTTGGAGCTTGCTTCGGAGCATGAGTTTTTGGTCTTCGTCGAGGAGTGCGGTGATCTGGTCGGTGGCGTTTTTCACGATCTCGGCCATTTTCTGGAATCCGGCGCGGCGGTCGCCGGCGGCTGCTTTGGTTGCGTTGTCAGCGTCGGCCTGGGCTTTGGCGAGGATGTCGTCGGCCTTGGTCTTGGTGTCGCCGGTGAGCTTGAGGTCATCGATGGCGGTCTTGAGACCTGCGATGGGGTTGGCGGTGGGGGCATTGGCTCGAGCGGGGCGTGGCGCGGGTTGCGGTCGGGCGGGGGCTTCGGGTTTGGCGTCGTCGGCGGCGCGCACCATCAGCGGAGCGCTCAGGGCGACGGCTGCGATTAACACGCGGATGGAACGACGGATTGTTTTCATGACCGGCTCCTTGAAGTGTGTTTCCTCGACCACCGCAAACGAAACGAATTTATCGGTCAAATATTGCACGGACGCGTGCTCTGGCGGATCGTGAACATCACCGAGATCAAGCCGAAGACGACGGCAGTGACTTCGAGGGATGACATCGCCATCGGGCCTCCAAGCAATTGGGGGGCATGTTACCGAGGCGGCACGGAAATGCGTTTCGCGGTGAAGTTGCTAACCTTGCGCAGCATTTCGATGGCTGGCGGCATGTCTCAAGCGCCCGTGTCGTTTGACGCTAAACCCTCGCCGAGGCTATCCTTCGATCCTCTCTACTGCCTTTGAGTCTACAGGCGAAGAGTCCGCATACGAGGAGCACCTTTGAGAAAGCATCTTCTGACCCTTGCGTTGGCGGCGAGCGTGATCGGTGGTTGTCAGCATCGGGATACCGGGTCGGCCAATGCCGGCGCGGTCGAACCCCTCCCGATGCAAAGCTTTAAGCGCGACTGGGCGGCGGACCTGGAACTGAAGGATGATCCGATCACGCGGGTCTTCCTGCGCGAAGACCTGGTGGTGGCGTACACCAAAAAGAACATGGCGTACGTGCTGAACCGGGCTGGCGGCGCGGTGCGATTTTCGGCGAAGATCGCCGATACCACCATTCCGCCGCTCGAGCCGGTGGTGTTGAAGGAGCGGGTGATTTTCCCGACCGATGCGACTCTTGAAATGTACCGCCGCGATGGGCGGTTCGAGCGCTCGTACAAGACGTTGTCTTCGCCGCGCACCAACGTGGTGGGACAGCGGGACGGTTCGCGCGTGTTCTTTGGCGCTGATGCCCGAAACGCCGGTCGCGTCGTCGCGGTGGAAACGTTGCCCGGTCAGTACAAGCCGGTAAATCAGAAGTGGGAACTGATGGCCGACCACGCGGCGCCGATCTACTCGGCGCCAGCGGTGAATGCCGGCATCGTCTACGTGGCGTTCGGCAACGGCGAGGTCTATGCGGTGAACCAGGACAACCGGCAGGCGATCTGGTCCACTTCGACCGGCCAGACGTTCAAGACCTATGGCCCGGTGCAGGCGGATCTGCGGGCGGACGAGTTTGGGGTTTACGTGCCCTCGACGGATTCAAAGTTCTATTGCCTCGATAAAACCCAGGGGAAGGTGAAGTGGCAATACTTCGCCGGGTCGAGCCTGCGCGCCACGCCGGCGATCAGTGCGACGATGGTTTATCTGCCGGTGACCGGCCGCGGCGTGGTGGCGATCGACAAGATCAACGGCCCGGCGGTTCGCGAGCCCAAGTGGGCAGTGAAGGACGCGGTCAAGCTCGTCGCTGAAGATGAGAAGTACGCTTATTTCCATCGCGCCGACAACGTGGTGATCGCAATCGAGAAGGCGACGGGCGAGCAGAAGTTCACGTCGAAGCGAACAGATCTGGTTGCGTTCGCGACGAATACGAAGGATAGCACGATTTACGCAGCGACAAAGGACGGGCAAGTGATGGCGATCGTGCCGGTGCTGAAGCCGGGGAATATGGGTGAGTTGGCGCTGGATGGGGGGAGAGTGGTGGATGTGGTGGCGATGCGGTAATCACGCTGGGTGATTCACTTCACCGCGACGTCTGATGGCGCCGACATATTGCCGATGGCTACACTCAGCAAGCAGGATGTGATCGAAGCGCTGACCCGGCTGGGGGAGCTTGCCCTGCAAGCGGTGAGCGCATTGAACTGCTGCTTTTGGGTGGCGGTTTAATGGTTCTCGTGTTCGATGCCCGTCAGTCAACGCGCGACGTCGATGTGGTGATCCTTGCCCCGCCCGAAGCGGCCAAAGTACGCTCCTTGGCCGAGACCGTCGCCCGCGAGCGCAACTGGCCACCGGACTGGTTGAACGATGCGGCCAAGGGCTTTGTGGTTGGGACATCACAGGGGGTCATCGTGTTCACTGCTTCTGGGATCGAGGTGCGCAGGCCCTCGATCGAACAACTCCTGGCGATGAAGCTGTGCGCCTGGCGCGACGACGTTGACATCGCCGACGCTCGGAGACTGCTTCAGGAGCTCAGGGGTGACTACAATGAGGTCTGGCAGGGCGTGACTCCGCATTTGCAACCGAATCATGAATTAAAAGCGAAGTACGCCTTTGACGATCTCTGGGATGAAACACATGGTTCAGCTTGAGCAATTAGCTAGTGCGGCACTGGGGGGTGATGCGTTGAGGCTGCGCGAACTGGCTCAGGAGTGGCTTCGCGAGAATCCCGTTCTGAGTGATTGTCCCCCACCGGCTACTTCGGACCGCGATTTTCAATCGGTCGCGGCCGCGCTGGTCGAGTTATTCGCGGATCGCCTGGCGCAGACGCCGCCTGACTGGACGGCACGGGTCGGTCCGATGCGCGAACCAACGTTTCTCCTGAAAGCCGCGCAGACCATGCGGCGGCTCCGCGATCATTGCGAGAGTGAGTCGCCGCCACCTTTGCGACGACGCAACCTTTATGCGCCCGCCAATTTTCTGGCCTTTGCGTGATACGGGCGGTTGCGTTTGGTTGCGTTATCGACGCTCGAAGCGGAAGCGTAGGAAAGTGACTACTCAAACGCGCGTTTTTAACCTTGTCCACGGCTTTTCGATGGCCGTCATTCTAAGGCTTGGTATATACTTGTAGGCGAGGTGACCGAGATGAAGATTCTGTCTATCACGATACCAGAAGAACTGCGCGCTGCCGCCGACCAAGCGGTCGCTAGCGGTCGCTTTGCAACCGTCAGCGAATACATCGCTACGTTGATTCGTCAGGATCAGCAGCCAGAAGACGAGCGCACCCAATCTCTGCTCCTCCAGCGCATGCAAGCCGGTCCCGCCACCGACCTGACCGATGCCCATTTTGATCGCGTTCGCATGCGGATTGATGCCGAGGTTGCGAAAAGGCGTCTCCCGTGAGTCGATTGCGCAGCCGCCCCGGCGTCGACGACGATATTTATGAACTTGCCGCCTATCTGCTCGACCATAGCGAGGATGCTGCGCGGCGTTTTGTCGACGCCGTCCAGCAGACCCTGAAATCTCTCGCCGCGTCGCCCGGCATCGGCAGCCCCAAGCAATTCAGTGATCCGGCGCTGACCGGCGTGCGTTCGTGGTGGGTGACAGGTTTTCCCAACCACCTCATCTATTACTTCCCGCTGAACGACGGCATCGACGTCCTCGCCGTGATGCACGGATCGCGGGACATTCAGGCGAGGTTAAAGCGGCGAATCTAAGCGATCGCCGGCACTACGGTCGCGTTCCCTTTAATCTTTTCCGCTTACCGGCTATTTTCCCGTCCCCTATGTCTTCCGACCTTGTCCCCATTAAGTGTGCGCTGATTTCCGTCTCCGATAAGAACGGGTTGGCGGATTTTGCGAAGGCTTTGCATGGGGAGTTTGGCATCGAGCTCATCAGTACGGGGGGGACGGCGAAGTTTCTTCGGGAGTCGGGGCTGCCGGTTACAGATGTGAGCGAGGTTACGGGGTTCCCGGAGATGCTGGATGGACGTGTGAAAACGTTGCACCCCAAGATTCATGGGGGGCTGCTGGGTGTTCGGGATAATCCAGAGCATCTGGCTGCGATGACGGAGCATGGGATTCGGCCGATCGATCTTGTCTGTATCAACCTCTATCCGTTTGAAGCGACGGTGGCCAAGCCGGATGTCAGCTTTGAAGAGGCGATTGAGAACATCGATATCGGCGGGCCGTCGATGATTCGGTCGGCGGCAAAGAATCACCGGTTTGTGCTGGTGGTGACGTCGATTGACCGGTATGAGAAGGTGCTGGGGGACTTACGCGAGCACAAGGGTTCGTCGTGCGGTAAGCATCGGAAGAAGCAGGCGTTGCGGGCGTTTTCGCATACGGCGGCATACGATGCGAAAATCGCGGAGTATCTGGCGGGGCAGCTTGAGGAGCGTCCCAAGGGGCAGGCGGACAAGGGGCTGCCGCGGACGATCGATTTGAAGCTCAACAAGATTCAGGATTTGCGTTATGGGGAGAATCCGCACCAGAAAGCTGCCCTATATACCGATCGCAAGCCGGCTGAGGCATCGGTCGCTTATGCGAAGCAGTTGCACGGCAAGGAGCTTTCGTACATCAACCTGCTGGATGCGGATGCGGCGCTGGCGGCGGTGAAGGAACTCAATTCGCCTGCAGCCTGCGTGGTGAAGCACGCGACGCCTTGCGGATTCGCAGCGGCGAAGGATCTATCGACGGCGTTTATGAAGGCGTATGAGGGCGATCCGCTGGCGGCGTTTGGCGGGATTGTGGCGCTCAACAAGCCAGTTGACCTGGCTACGGCGCAGACGATTACGGGGATCGACAAGCTGCTGGAAGTCATCGTTGCGCCGTCGTTTGCGGCCGATGCCTTGGAACTGCTCCGGTCGCGCTGGAAGAACGTTCGCCTGCTGGAAGTGGGGCCGGTGGGGACGTACGACCAGGCGGATCGCGGGGAATATCATCTGCACAAGATCCTGGGGGGTTACCTGGTGCAGGAACGGGATCTGGCGGGATCGGATGAGGCCGTTTGGCAGGTGGTTTCGAATCGGCCGCCGACGCAGCAGGAGCGGATCGATTTGAAAATCGCTTGGCTGGCGTGCAAGCACCTCAAGAGCAACGCGGTGGCGCTGGCGAAGGAGAGCATGATGGTGGGCGGCGGGGCCGGCCAGCAAGACCGGGTGAACGCGGCGCGGATCGCCGTGGTCAAGGCGGGGGAACGGGCGAAAGGTTCGGTCGCTGCATCGGATGCGTTCTTCCCGTTTCCGGACGGGCCCAAATTGTTGTTGGAGGCGGGAATTACGGCGATCATTCACCCCGGAGGCAGCGTAAGAGACCAGGAAACACTCCAGGTAGTGAACCAGGCGGGAGCGGCGATGGTCCTGACCGGTCAGCGGCACTTCAAACATTGAAGGGTCCGATAACGGTACAGGCTGATGCCACCGCCTTTTTGTTGCGGCGCGACTGCCCGGACGGTGGTAAGATGTCAGATTCTATCTCCCCGTACAGTGGATGGCGTCGCGGATGAGCGGGGACGAAGCTCGATTTGGTTGGAAGCAGAATGGCAGTTCAATCACCCAAGAAGTCTTCAGCGCTGCCTTGGCCGGCGTTGATTCCGCTCGGTCATCATGCGGGGAAACCTGCAATTTCGTTGCAGAAGATGGTGATCCTTGTCGGATCGCGCCATAATGCGCACCTTCACCTCCTTTCGCGCCACGTTAGCAAAGCTCATGCGCTGATTTTGAGTTATGGCGGCAGCGTTTACATTCGCGATCTCGCCAGCCGCGAGCAGGTTTACATTAACGGGGTTCCCGAGCGCGAGGCGTGGCTGCAAAACGGCGACCTCGTCAAGATCGGCAGCTTCACGTTCAAGTACAAGGAAGGCCCGACGCCGGGGGACGGGCCCGAGGGAGACGCGCCGCCGCATCAGGCGGATATCGAGATTTCCGGCGCGGAATCGCCACTGGCCATCGCCGAAAAAGTGATGCTGATCGGCCGGCGCTCGACCTGCGATGTCTCGCTCATGGAGGCGAGCGTTTCGACGGCACATGCGGTGATTTTCCACGTCGGCGGCGTTCGCTACGTGCGCGACCTGGGCTCGCGCACGGGGACGTGGGTCAACGGTACGAAGGTGCACCAGCATCCGCTTTCGCTTGGCGATTCGATCCGGATCGGCGAGACCGAGATGCACTATGCGCTCTCCAGCGAGCATGAGCACGCGATCTCCCCGGTGCTCGCGGAGGCGAAACCGCAGGATGAGATCGACGAATTGGAAGACCTGGTCGGTACCGCGCCTCTGGACATGGCGGCGGAGATCCGGCGCGACGGTCAGATCCTGCCGTCGGACCTGGAAGCGGATTTGCGCGGGATGTTTGGTGCGGGCGGTCTTTCCGAAGCCACGCCGGCCAGGGATGACGATCTGATCGAGTTGGAGATCGCGCACGAGCCGCAGGCGGAGGCGCCGACGCCGCAACCGGGCCCGCCGGCGAAAGCGCCACCCGCGCTGCCGACTGGCGCGATCAATTTCCCGCGTCCGCAGCCCAAGGCCGCCGCCGCGCCACCGCCGCCACCGATTGAAGAGCCGATCGAACTCGAGCCCGAGGCCGACGAGCCTATCGCCGCTGCCGAGCCGGCCTCTGCTGCCGAGCCGGTCGAGCCTGAGTTCACGGAGATCGACCTTTCCAAAGACCCGGACATCTTCGACATTCCCAGCGCCGCTGATACCCGCGCGATCGGGATGGAGTTCCACGCCGAGCCGGTCAAGCCGACGATCAGCGACCGGGTCGTGGACGCGCTGCCCGAACCCGAGCCGGAGGCCGCCGAGGAAACGCCGGTCGAACACGCTCCACTGGACGTTGATGCGCAATCGACCGAGCAGGGCGTGAGCGAAGCCGCCGCTGCCGAGGCCACGCCGCTGGACGCGACTTGGCCCGACGATCTGCTGCCTATCGAGGGGGGCGAGAGCGCTTCGATCACCGAGGACGCCGATGCGATCAGTCCGCGCGGGGGTTGGCAGGGGATGTCGCGCCCGGAAATCGACGCGCTGCCGCCGACGCCGGTGGACGAACCCGTTTCGCCTGTCGAAGAATCGCTGGATGAAGTCCCGCCCGCCATTGCCGAAATCACCGCGCCGGAAATCGAAGCTCCGATCGCGCCTGAGCCGATCCTCGAAGCTCCCGTCGTCGAGTCGCCGGTTGAAGAGTCGCAGGCAGCGGACGAAGCACTCGCGGCTTCGTTGACATCGGAGGCGGAAGTCGCGCCCGAGCCGATCGCGCCGACAGCCGCAGATTTCGACGACGCCGCGCCGGAAGTCATCGAATTGCCAACCGGCAAGAAGGGTCGCGGGCGCAAGATTAAGGCGGAGAAGCCGGTCGAAGAAAAGTCGAAGAAGGGGAAGGGCGGGCGCAAGTCGAAGAAGCAGCAAGAGCTCGAACAGCAGGAGACCCAAGCCACGGACGCAGCGCCAAGCGAGCCGGCGATCGAGGCGATGCCCGTCGCCGATGCGCCCGCGATTGAGGAAGCCGCGCCTGAGATGCCGCAACCGGCGCAAGTGGAAGAGCCGGTCGCCGCCGAGCCGCTGGTGGTTGAAGAGGCTAGCTTCGATCTACCGGAAACCGTTGACGAGAAGTTGGATGAAGCGCCGCCGATCGAGCAACCGGCCGAATTCGCAGACCTGGAAATCGCTCGCGCCGAGGAAGCGTCGGTCGAAGAAACGTTTTCCGCGCAACGGGCCGCCGAACTCCCCATCGCCGAAGTCGCCGGCGAGATCGCGCCGCTCGACGAACAGGTTCAAGACCTGACGAGCGCAGCGCACGATACTCCCGCCGCGACGGAGGATCAGTTCTCCGTCGAGACCGTCGGTAAAATCAACAGCGATCTTTCCGATCTCGAATTCACGCCGGCGATTAAAATTGAGCCTGAGATCGTTCATTCCGAGTCGCCCGCCGCACACGAGCCGGCCGCGCCGGTTGAATCGCCCGCCGCCGCTCTGCCCGATGTGCCCGAGCAGGAGATTGCGGCGTCCGCCAGCGAACTGGCAGATGCACTGGAAGATCTCCCGGCGTTGGATCTTGGCGACCTCGACGATCTCCCCCCGCTCGAAGCGTTCACACCCGAGGCCATCGAGCCTGAGGCGCTCGCATCGGCGAATGAACTGCAAGCCGTCCCGGCCGACGCCGCGCCGCAAGCCGGCGCCAGCGACGCCTCCGATGAACTCGAAGAACATCTCGAAGAGCTGTCGGTTCTGGAGGAAGACTTCCTTGCGCCGCCGCCCGCGCCGCTGCCGCCTTCGCCTGCGCCCGAGCCTCTGTCGGCGCCAGCGCCGGCCGCCGAAGATGATTTCTTCGCCGGCATGGAGGAGACGCTTCCCGTGCTGGAGCTGGACTCGGGCGACCTCGGTCCGATGACCTCCGACCGCGACCCCGACGCGCTGCTCGCGCTCGACCAGATCGACCTCGACGGCCTCGAAGACATCGAAGTGATCGAATCGACCGAGCCGACGCTTGATTCGGCGCTCAACCTGAACGTTGGATCAGACCCGCACGGCGACGCGACCAACGACGACGACTCATCGCTCACCGATTCGAGTTTCGGCCGCCAGGTCGAAGCCTTCACCGCCACCACCAGCGGCGACATCGTCGAAGATCTCCCTGAGATCGAGGCGATCGAAGACGCTGATGAAGAACTCGCCATCGCGCTGGGCGATGCGTCGGACGGCGGCTCAATTCAAGACCACGCCACCGCCCGCGACAACGGCGCATTTGGCCACACCGCCGACATCACCGCGGGCAGCATCGAGCCGGCGGCGATGAGCGCGACAACCGATCCCGCGCTCGCCGCGCAGCAATTCGAGGCCGCCGGCGATGCCGTGGCCCTCGAAACGCCCGGCGTGACTGAAGCCGACGCGGTCGTCGGCGGGCAGGCGTTTGTCGCCGATGCCAATGGCCAGGAAATCGCCGGCGACTCCGCCGGTGAGCTCGACGATCAATCGTTCGTCGCCCACGGCGATGCCCATGCGCCCGAAGAATCATTCCAAACGTCCGATGCGCCGGAGGTCGAGCCGATCGGCGCCGCGCACCCGGGCAACGGCCAAAGCGCCGATGATCCCGGCGCGGCGCCGCCCGCGCCGCGCCCCCCGCGCGGAAGTGGCGGCGGCGGTGGCGGCGAAGGGTTTGTCATCGGCACCGATCTCTCCAGCTTCATCGGCGGCATGCCGCTGGTGCTCCCTGATCTCGCCCCGCCGCCGACGGCGTTTGGCCGCGTGCAGGTGAGCTTCGCTGGCGCCAAGGCGCCATGGGAACAGGCCAAGCGCCCCAGCTTCCCGATGGGCCAGAGCCTGGCGCAGGACGTGACCGATGCCGCGGAGGGGTTGCGCGATGTCGAGTCGATGGACGAGGACCCCGACGCCCAGGCCGACGCGGCGCGCGAGCAAGCCGCCGCGACCGATGTCGAGAACGAACTGGATGGATTGGGCGAAGGCGCGCCAGGCGACGAATGGAACGTCGCCGCCGCCCTTGAAGACGATGAAGAGGAACAGTCCCTGGCGGAATGGCCTGCGCCGCCGGCCACTGACCTTTCGGCGACCGAAGCGCAGGAGCTCACCGCTCACGCATCGCCGGAAACGCTCGAGCAATTGCAGCGGGAAATCGACTCGCTGGAAGAGCTGATCGAACCCGCCGCCGCCGAGTCGCTCGAAGCGGGCGAGTCTGTCGAAGAATTTGAATCGCTCGACGAAGACGAGTTGCTCAAGGAACTCGACGCCGCCGATCTGTCGGCCATCGAGCCCATCTCGCTCGACAGCGAGCCGACCGCCGAAGCACCGGCGGCGCACGACGCGGGCCCGGCGCAGGAGCCGGCGGAATCGCCCGGTCAACCCAGCCTCGACGCGACCGAAGCCGTCGTCCCCGTCGCCGCAGCTCCCGAAGCGCCGGCCGCAGAAGCGCCGCAGCCCGAATCACCGGTCGATCGTTCGCCGCCCCCGCCGCCGGTCGCGCCGCCCAAGCCCGCCGCTGGCACGCCGCCGCCGATGGTCGTCCCGCCCCCGCCGGCGCGCGTCTTGCGCGGTGGTCGCAAGGGCGCTGAAGCGCAGCCGCCAACCGCGCCCCCGCTCGCGGACTCAGCTGCCGCGGACGACCCCATGAATGGCGACGCGATCTTCGGCAGTATGGAACATGGCGAGCTCGGCGGCGGCCCGCCGTTCGCCGGCGTCCGCGAGGTGGACGTCTTCTCGCAAGGCTCGCCGGGCGCTCTCGACTTCAATCAGCAGGCCGCTGATTCACCCGCGCAGCGCCGGGCCGACCAAGGCGGTGGATCGTCGTCCGCCGCCGCCACGGAAAACCGCCGCCCGCAGCGCGTCATCGTCCCGCCCCGAATGGGCGTCCTGGGCGCTGGCGCCGCGACGATCGAAAACGATCAACCCGGCGAGCCGCTCACCCGCCCCACCTACCGCGTCATCCCCAAGAAGAACATCGCCAAGCGCGTGCTGATCGTCGTGCTGCTGATGCTCGTCTGCATGGGCCTGGCGATCGCCGGCATCTTCTACTTCATGCACCCGAAGCAGACGACCAGCGGCGATCTTCAATTCCAGAAGATCGGCGCGCTGACCAAGCTGCAGCGCGACCAGCTCCGGCGTGAACAGTTCGAGAAGCTTGGCAGCCCGCGCTTGATGGTCGAGGCACGCACCAACATCGCCGCGCAGTCGATTCCCGCTGGTTTCCTCGCCGACCCGATCCAATTCGCGCGCGGGATCAAGCCGGAATGGCCCGACGAGCGCCCGGCGGTCATGACCGTCGCCTACACCGGCCCCGCCGACCCGCAGGATCGCCAGCGCCTGCACGCGGTGCTGATGGCGATGTTCACCGACAACCATGCCGATCTCGATCGCGAGATTCACCTCAAGAGCAACATCGCAGCCCTCGAGAAGCGCATCGAGGAAGTCAAAACGCTCAAGGCCCAGCGCGACCAGCTCCGCAAGGCCGTCGATGCCGCCCCCGGCCCCGATGAGATCCAGAAACTCGAAGCCAAATCCCGCGACGCCGACAGCGCGTATGACATGGCCGTCGCCGCCGTCAAAGACGCGCAGCTCGCCGTTCGCAGCGCCGAGGAACAACTGCCGCCCACCTCGCCCGGCGAGCGAAGCCTGAATGCCGGCGATCCGCAAAAGAAAGCCGCCGCCGACGCCGAGCTCGCGGCGCTGCAGAAGTCGCTCGATGCCGCCGCCGCGCAGGCCGCCGCCGTCAAGGGCGCCGCCAGCGAAGAGGCCGACGCCAAGCGCAAGATGCTCGACCAGGCGATCGAATTGTTCCAGCAATCCGCCGCCGACCTGATGAAGGAAGACCCGCAGCTCGCCCGCTACGTGCAATCCGTGCAGCAGCTTCAGGAGCAGACGCACCGGCTCAGCGGCGACCTGATCGAAGTCCAGCAGCAGCAGCACAAGCGACTCAGCGCGCTCAAGAAGGACATGGACGACCGCGTGCAGGACCGCCGCACCAAGCTCTGGGCCGAAGATAAAAGCCTCGGCGACCTGCGGGCGCAACTCGACCTCGCCCAGCGCAAGTACAACGCCGCCAACGATTCCAACTACGCCACCGATTCCCCTGAGATCAAGCGAGCGCTTGCCGACATCCGCGACCTCACCGGCCGCATCGAGGCCCGCAAGATGGCCCTGGGCAACGACCCGATCGTCACCAGCGTCGCCGACGGCCTGCAGGAGATGATCAACATCACCAAGGAGCGTCTCGAAGCCGACCGCGCCCGCATCGAGAAGGACATCAAGAATCAGGAGCTCGCCTTCGCCCAGAGCAACATGGTCGAGAAGCTCCCCGACACCCAGCGTGCCCAGGCCGCGGCGCTCAAGGCCAAGCAGGAAGCGATCAATGACCTGCGCAAGCAGTATGCCGGCGCCCTCGACAAGCGCACCGCCGAATCCAACGTGGCGTTGCGTGACCTTGAAGGACAGGTGTCGTCCGTCACCGCCAAGATCGACGAGCGCAAGCGTCTCCTCGCCGCCGACAACGCCCGCAACCTCACCCAGCAGCAAGAGGCCGACCGCAAGGCCAACCTCGAAAAAGCCCAGGCCGCCCTCAAGCAGGCCGACGACCGCGCTGCCACCGCCCGCCAGGCTTACGCCCAGGCCAGCCGCGCCCTCACCAGCGCCGCCGCCCGCACCACCGAGCGAACCGAAAAACAGCAGCAGCTAGAAGCCATCGACCAGAGCCTCGCCGGCGCGATCGACCAATCCAAACAGGACGAGCGCGCCTTGGAAAGCCTCAACGACCAGCTTAAGACGCTGGTGACGATCGTCCAGCCCGCCGAGGCCAACATCCGGGTTGAAGCCGGGCGCGATGATCGTTGGCCCTACGCCGCCGGCGCCGCCGTGGGTCTCGCCGTTCTCTTCGGGATCGTAGCGGTATTCAGCGTAGCCGGCGGCGACGGCACACATCGCCAGGAACAATTCGAAGCCGAAGCCATCGACGACAACGCCGACGCCGGGCCCCTGGCCATCGAACAAATCGGCCCCCGGCCCGGTGCCGCCGCGGCTAATCGAAACGCACAGAGCGTCGCCGGCTGACCCGTGGGGCGGGCTCCGCGCGCCACGCCGATCCGTGTGACAGGCGCCAGAGTTCCACGGTCTGCGATCGAAGCCTGCGACTATCGCAGCGATTATCATTCGTCAGGCGTCATCCGTCTCTCGCCGACTGACACCTTCTTCGACGTCGCGCCGCATGCCTGCCGCTTCCCAGTGGCTCCAACACTCGAAGAACTCGATCTGCTGATCAATCTTCGGTTCTTCAACGCCGCTCCAGGACAGATGTACGACGCCGAATGAAAATCCTCCTTGCCTGACCTCGCGCGTCTCTTGGAATTGAAACAACACGTCGTCGTTATCCGATCGATGCGCCACCGCGATCGGCAACGCATCTTTCAGGTACGGCGCCTCCAGAAGGAACTCAGCGACAAGCCGATCGGCCTCAATCGGATTTGTGATCCGCGTCCACGGCAAGAGAAACGCGGCGTCATCGGGGATCTCGTGTTGCATAGCGAATATCCGTTCAGGCAATGGGCTCGTCGCCAGAAGCTCCGATCCCGGCGTGGTGGCGCGCTTTGATTATCCCGCACCGAGTAGTCACTCTGCATTGCCGAGCCGCCGCCGGCCGGCCTCGATGTCTGCGATCAGTCGTTCGATCTCGGCTTTGAACTCCGCACGTTGCGCCGGGTCTGGAATGTGCTGATCGAGGGTGATCATATGTTGACGAAGAAACGCCACCTCTTCGGCAGGCGTGCGATGCGCACCAAACGGCATCGCATCACGCAATTCCGTCGGCGCGTGCTCAAAGCAAAATGACCGGGTCGTCTTCACGCCGTCGTGGATCTCGGTCAGATGAACGCGGCTTGGTTTTCCGCAAACATCGCACATGCCGGGCGCGTTGGATGTCATGCCGTCACCCCATTATGCCAACGCAATCGGATTGAGGTCATGCGGTGGGACCCGAGCCCAATGCTTTCCCCCGCGACGAGCGCCGGGCCAGGAAAGCCAAGGCGGGCGGGAGGAGCAGGGCGGGGTTCGCAGGTTCAGGAGCGGGGACGGCGACGAGTTGGCTTTGGAAGGTGGCGCCGAACGAAGACCAAGTCCGGCCGGTATCGTAGTTGAGGGAACGCGCGGAGGCTTGCTGAAAGCCTGGGCCGCTACCGGCGGCGCGGTCCTGCGCTACGAACCAGCCAAACTGCGATGTATCGGTGGAGGCGACGCTCAACACCAGCCAATAGTTGGTGTTGGGGAGCATCGCCTGAGATAGGTTGGAGAACAGGGTGTGGTCGCTGACGTCGCGCGTACCGCTGAACAAGGTGCCGACCGACACGCCGGGCGTTCCGGCGAGATCGGAATAGAGGCTGAGGGTGAAGATCGGCGCCGGCGTTCCGGCGGCGAGCTTGAGCGTCACACTGTTCAAGCGGAGATTGGTTGAATCGGAATTGAAGCGCTGGGCAAGTCCAGTATTGGGAGCAACGCTGGCGGCGCCGAAGGAACTGTTCTCGAGATTGTCGTAGATGATGGCGGCTCGGGCGATCGGGCAGAGCGCCCACAGCGAGCAGAGAAAGGCCAGGACGACAGGGATGCGCCGAAGGTTTTTCACTTTTCTCTCCCGAACTGCCACGACGTGTTTAGCTTACGAATTGGCCGCGGAATCGAAAGAAAATGCTATCGCGGGCCCTCGTGAGATTCAACAAAAATCTCCGCGCCCGAACACGAAATGCCTCTAAGGATTCGCCCCCGCCCTCGAATCATTTTTCCCGTTCCCCGCCGCCACCGCCTCCTCCTTCACCGGCGTAATCAGCACCTGCGTCACCCGCTTGTTCGCCGCCGACACCACCTTCGCGACGTACTTCTCCCCCAGCGGCACCGTATCACCCGGACGCGGCCACCTGGCCAGTTTCTGAATGACGAACCCCCCGATCGTGTCCACATCGCCGTCGCCTATGGCCGCTTCGTCCAGCTTCAGCTTGTCGCGCAGCTCGTGCAGCGGATATCTCCCGCTCACGCGGACCGCCTCCCCCTCGCGCGCGAACTGCTGCGTCGGCGTCGTGTCAAACTCGTCCTCGATCTCGCCGACGATCTCCTCGATTACGTCTTCCAGCGTCACGATCCCCTGCGTAGCGCCGTACTCGTCCACCACCACGGCCATGTGCGTGTGGTTAGTCTGGAACTGCCGCAGCAGCTTGGGCACGGGGAGCAGTTCGGGGACGAACAGGATCTCGCGCTTGATCTTCTTGAGGTCGATGTCGCCCGACCCGATCACGTGCACCGCTGAGCCGGGCAAGCCGCTGGCGATCGCGATCACCTCGCCCGTGGGGGAAGACTCGTCAGTGAAGCGCAGCCGCCCGGGGATCAGCTTCAGGTGCGTGAACAGATCCTTCATGTGCACGAGGCCCACGACGTGATCGATGTCGCCATCCACCAGCGGAAACCGCGTGTACGCGCTCTTCTGCACGATGCGCAAAATGTCGCCGATCGGCTGGTTGATGCGCAGGAAATCAACCTCGGTGCGCGGGGTCATGATCTGCCGCGTCTTGAGCTGCCCGAAGTCAAAGGCGCTGGTCAGCAGCTTCTCGCGGCTCTTCTCGATCGCCCCCTGAGAGACGGCCTGGGTCAGCAGCACGCGCAGTTCGTCCGCCGTGTGCGGCATTTCGTAGTGCCCGCCCGGCGTCACCTTGACGCCCGTCAGCCGCAGCAATCCGTTCGACGCCGCGTTCAACAGCCAGATCGCCGGGTAGAACAGGTACGTGAACACCACCAGCGGCGCGGCCAGCGCCTTGAGCACGCGGTCGGCGCTTACGATGGCCCACGTCTTGGGCGCCTGCTCGCCGACCACGATGTGCAGCGACGTGCTGATCGCCATCGCCACCACGAACGACACGACGTGCATCGTGTGGTCGGTGAGCGCGAACAGCTTCAAGATCGGGATGATGACCGCCGCCACCGCCGGCTCGGTCACCGCTCCCAGCCCCAGCGACGCCAGGGTCACCCCCAACTGGCAGGACGATAAGTAGAGGTCCAGCCGAGTTTTGATGGCCAGCGCCATCCGCGAGAGCAGGCTGGTCGAGGCTTCGGTCTGCAGGCGCGACAATCGCGCCGAAACCGCCGCGAACTCGGCGGCGACGAAATAGGCGTTCGCCGCCACCAGCGCCAGCGTGATCAGGATCTTAGTCGCAATGTCCACGGCGTATTAGTCATGCGGCCGGGGGCCATTGTCAATCTCACAAAGTTACGGCATGGCCATCGCGGTCGCGGTATACGCCGACCAGCGAACGGCCAGAAGCACGTAAACCCCCGCCAGGCCCCAAAGCGCCACCTCAGCCCGCCGGTGGTGCCGAAGCCGCCAGAAAATCTGCGTCCCCACGGCGGTCACCACCAGCTTGAACAAGATCAGGCTGGGCACCAGGTTGCGCCGAAGCATGAAGCTGGCCACCGGGTTGAGCTCGTTAAAGTGCGTGAAGAAATGCGCCCAGAGTGTAAAGAACAGGTCCGCCAGGCCGAGCATCCAGACGATGCCGATCAATTCCGCGACGCGGCGCGAGCGATGCGAATCGAAGAGGCTGAACGGTAATGGACCCATACGTATTCCCTTCCGTGGAAATCGGTTAGAACGGCGACCGACTTGACAAGGCGCGGGCTGGTCAGACACGGCGTCAGCAAATGATATGCCCCGATCTGCCTAACGCCTTTAAACCTGATAGGCCGGCAGTTTTGGAAGTGCCTATAACTTGGTGAAGCTGGGCCGATCAGTACAATTTGCAGGCCGAATTTGCGCGGGAATGCGGGCATGAACCACCTCTCTTCGACCGGCTTACCCGATTTTGACACGCTGTGGGACTACAGCCAGCCAGCGGAAACCCAGGAGCGATTTCGCGAGCTGTTGCCCGCCGCCCGGGCGTCGGGAGATCGCGATTATCACCTGCAATTGCTGACGCAGATCGCGCGGGCGCAGGGGCTAAGCCGCCAGTTTGATGCCGCCCACGCCACCCTCGAACACGTGCGCGAGGCGATGACCGACGAGCTGAAAACCGTCCAGGTGCGATACCTGCTGGAGCGCGGCCGGTGCTGCAACGACACCGACAACCTAGAAAAAGCCCTCGAATGTTTCCTTCAGGCGTGGGAACTCGCCCAAGCCGAGCGCTTTGACGGCTATGCCGTCGACGCTGCCCACATGTTAGGCATCATCGCCCGCCCCCAGGCCGAGGCGATGGCCTGGAACCTGCGCGCTCTGGAATATGCCACCGCCAGCAATGACCCCGACGCCCGGCGCTGGCTCGCGACGCTGCAGAACAACATCGGCTGGACGTATCACGCGATGGGCGATTACCCCGCCGCCCTTGCCGTCTTCGAAGAAGCCCTGCGCCTCCGCCAATCGCAGGGCAAACCCGGCCCGATCCGCGTCGCCCGCTGGTGCATCGCCAAGATGCACCGCCTCCTGGGCCGCGCAGCCGAAGCGCTGCCGGTGCAGGAATCGCTGCTGGGCGAATGCGAACGCGCCCGCCAACCCGACGGCTATGTGCACGAGGAACTGGCCGAGTGCCTGCTCGCGCTGGGCCGCCGCGCCCAGGCCGCGCCTCACTTCGCGCGGGCGTACGAACTCCTGGCAAGCGACCCGGGCTTTCCAAAAGACGAAGCCGCGCGATTGCAGCGCATGAAAGAACTGGGAACATCCAAATGACACGACTGCCTGCAATCGCATGGATCGCGTTCATCCTGACGGGCGCCCGCGCATTCGCCGCGCCCCCGGGGAACCTTTTCGTCATCACCGTCATCGACGACCAAACCAACCGCGGCGTCCCCCTCGTCGAGCTCACCACCGTCAACCATGTCCGCCACATGACCGACAGCGCCGGCGTCGTCACCCTCGACGACCCCGGCCTCATGAACCAGCGCGTCTTCTTCACCATCACCAGCCACGGCTACGAGTTCTCCAAAGACGGCTTCGGCTTTCACGGCACAGCCCTCGACGTCAAACCGGGCGGCACGATAAAGATCAAGATCAAGCGTCTCAACATCGCCCAGCGCCTCTACCGCGTCACCGGCGAAGGCATTTACAACGACACCGTCCTCGCCGGTCTGAAGGCACCACTCGACCTGCCCGTCTCCAACGCCCAAGTGCTGGGCCAGGATTCAGTCCAGCGCGCCATCTATCGCGGCCAGCTCCACTGGTTCTGGGGCGACACCAACCGCGCGTCCTATCCGCTGGGTCACTTCGGCATGGCCGGCGCGGTCTCCGATCTTCCCGATCACGGCGGCCTCGATCCGTCCGTCGGCGTCAACCTTCGCTACTTCGTCGATGACCACGGCTTCTCCCGCCCCATGGTTCCCGGCAAAAACCTCCGCTGGGCCGATGGGTTTGTCGTCCTGAAAGATCCCGCCGGTCAGGAACGGCTGCTCGCCAAGTGCGAACTCCTCAAATCCCTCGCCGAGCCGCTGGGCCGCAAGCTGATCGTCTACAACGACGACAAGGCCGCCTTCGACGATCTCGCCCCGCTCGCGCGCGACGAGCCGCTTTGCCCGCAGGGTCACCCGTTCCGCCACACCGACGACGGCGTCGAATACTTCTACTTCCCCGCCCCATACGCCACCCTCCGCGTCAAAGCCGACTGGGAAAGCGTCATCACCCCCGCCACCTACGAAGGCTTCACGTGTCTCGCCCCGGGCGCTCGTTATAAAAAAGAGGGAACCCAACTAGAGCGCGACAACGCCGGCAAACTGATCTGGGCCTGGAAGAAAAACACCCCGCCGCTTACGGACAACCAGCAGGCCAGCCTGATCGGCTCCGGCGCGATCAACGGGAACGAAGCGTGGTATCGCCTCAAGGACATTGAAACCGGAAATGAAGTCCGCCTCCACGCCGGCAGCGTCGCGTGGAACGCCTTCCGTAAGAAGTGGGTCATGATCGCCGTCGAGCACTTCGGCAAACCCTCGTATCTCGGCGAAGTCTGGTACACCGAATCCGACCACCCGCAAGGCCCGTACCTCTTAGGCCGCCGCATCGTCACCCACGACCGCTACTCGTTCTACAACCCCGTGCACCACCCCTTCTTCGACCAGGAGAACGGCCGCATCATCTACTTCGAAGGCACCTACACCACCACCTTTTCCCGCAAAGACAACGACAACCCCACGCCCCGTTACGATTACAACCAGATTATGTACCAGCTCGATCTCTCCGACCCCCGCCTCGAACTAAAGACCCCCGCCCCGTGACCTACCGTTTTTCCAACAGCAGCCGGAATTCGCGAGCGCCTTCATCCCCCGCCGTCTGGCTGTATTTCTCATACAGCACAAATTCATCCGGATGTTCCTTTTTCAACTCCGCCTTATCCTTCACCTCGATCTGCGTTGACTCTTCCTGCCCCGCCACGATCCGCGTCGTCTTCATCGCGATCCCATCCGGCGATTCGTGAATCCGCACCGTCCGGCCCGCCTCGCTCACCGTGATGTCCTTCACCACGTCCCCGTCCGCGTTCCGCTTAATCGAAACCGACCGCCTGCTCTCCACCCGAATTGCCTGCAGCCGCTGTTGCGCCTGCGGAATCGCCCGCATCCGCTGCAATTGCATGCGCCGGAGAATGGCCGATTGCACAGCCTCCCGTTCCACGGGCATCGGATGTAAATCCTCATCGATCTGCCCCAACAACGTCTGCGCCCGCGACATCACTTCGGGATCAGCGCTGTTCCGCGCCTCACCCAGCGCCGCAAGCGCCCCCGCGCCAAACCGCCGCAGCTTCTGGCTCGCCGCATCCCGAACCTTCGGATTGTCATCCCCCAACTGCCCGATCAGCGCCGCGATCTCCTGATCGCGCGCACTCGGCGCATCGGCAACTGCCATGGGCGCAATCAGCACCCCAACAAGGATGAAGCAAAGAATCTTCGCCATAAAACCTCCGCGCCGCCCGCCTCCTCATTTCAGCAAATCCCGCACGACGATCTCCAGCCCCTCCACCACCCGCGCCGTCCGCTCATAGTCCAGCTTGTCAGGCGTATCGCCCGCCGTGTGATACCACCGATATCGGAACGGCGCAGTATCCGTCACCATAATGGCCTTATACCCGCATTTCCAGAACGACCAGTGATCGCTCCAGCCGACGCCTTCGATGCTTCCCAGCACCGCCGCCCCCTCGCTCGGGAAGCGCACGTCCTTGCGAAACTGTCCGACGATCCGCTTCACCAGGTCCGCCGACTCAACGTTCCCGACGAACGCGATGAAGTTCCCTTCCTTCGGATAGAACAGATTAAACGGCGACGGGTAACGCTGGCTCCCCGGTTCATCCGAATAACACCCGATCGTCTCCACGCTGATCATTGCCGCGATCTTGTCCCCGCGCGCCTGGCACTCCTTCGCATACACCAGCGAACCCATCCGATCCGTCTGAAAATAAGGCGGCTCCTCATTCACAAACGCCGCCAGCCGCAACGTCTGCCGCGGCCGGTCCTTCCCCATCCGCCGCGCCAGCGCCAGCACCGCCGCAATACCGCTGGCATTGTCATTCGCCCCCGGCGCGCCCTTCACCGAATCGTAATGCGCCCCCACCAGCATCACCTCGTCCGTCTCCCCTTTGATCTCCGCATCCAGGTTGTAAACGGTTTGATTCGCAACGGCATACGGATGGCGCACCACCACAAGCCCCACCTTTTTCAATTCTTTCTCAATGTAATCCGCCGCCCGGCTCAGGTTCTCCGGATGATCCGTATCCCGATGCCCGATCGTCCCCGCCAGAAAAGTCACATCCGCCTTGATCTCCTCCGCCAGCGAAACCTGCACCGGCGTCACCGGCGGCAGCGCCCCCGTGAATGATTTCCCCGGCATACAACCGCCCACGAACATACCCACCACCGCCAATCCAATCCCCATCGCGTTTCCCATGCACATAGTCTAACAACAAACCACGCGCAAAAGAGCGGCGGCGAGTCAACCCTCGCCGCCGCTGCTCTATTTCGAGATCGAAGATTTACATACTCGTAGGATTCGGCTGGCTCATGCCACCAGTCGAAGACATCGCGCCGCTTTGGGAATTTGCATTCCCCGACGTTCCCATGCCAACCTTCTCCTTAGCCTGATCGATCCCGCTGCGGATCGCCTGGCTCGCCTGCTGCGCATAGTTGCTCGCCTCGGAAGCGAGATTCCCAGCCTGTTCGCGCACGTAACGCCGGCGATTGCGTCCCGAAGCCGGGTCAAACGCATACATCACCGCCGCGCCCAGCGCCATGCTGCCGATCGCACAGAGCGTCACGCCCAGGCGATGCTCGCTGCGCGTCTCGCCGAACGTCTGCCGCTGGATGAAGTCCCGCGCCTGGCGCTGCGCTCGCCGCAGGCCCTTGTTGGCGTAACCGCCCGCGTCGCCCATCGCATCGTCCGCATAATCACGGGCGCTCGAAAACTTTTCACCCGCATAATCACGGGCACTGTGCAGCGCGCTGCTGACGGCGCTTCCGACGCCGCCGAATGCTTCGCCGGCGTAATCCTTCGCCGAAGACGCCAGGTCCGAAGCGCCCGACAAAAGCTCATTCCGCCGCTTCTCGCCCTTGTCCGGGTCCAGCAGGTAGAGGATCCCCGCGCCGATGCCGACCCCGCCCGCCAGCGAGATCAGGCCCGTCAGCAGACTGGACGTCCCGCAAGACTCATTCGATTGATTGTTGCGCCGCATGTGACACACTCCTTTGATTCGTAAAAAACCATTCGCGAAGTTGCAAAATTAAACGCTAAGTTCCCGAGTAATCCACCATAGTTGGCGGCGGCATTGCCGGGCCGTCCGGCGGAATCTCATCCCGCCGCGTGAACCCGCCGTGCTTCCGGATGATCGCAACCGCCTTGTCCGCAAACTCCCCCGCCTTCACGGTCACGATCGCCTTGCCAGCCCGAAAATGTTCGTCGTAATACAGCGCCTCTTCCTGCGAAACGCCCAATCCCGTCATCGCCCCCACGATCCCGCCCACCGCCGCCCCAGCCCCGGCAAACCCAACCGCAGTCGCCAGCACGCCGCCCAAAAGCACCGGCCCCAGCGGTGGAATAATCAAAGACGCCAGCGCCCCCAGAATTCCGCCAGCCACCGCCCCAGTCGCTGCACCGGCGACCGCGCCATGCGCATCTTTCGTCCCGACGGCATCGGTAATCATCCCCCCCTCAACTGCGTCGTGACCTCGAATTGCAAAGCCGACATCATGATGCGAAAAGCCGGATTGCTCCAACTCATCCACAGCCTGCTCAGCCTGGTAGCGATCGTCGAAGATCCCGACCACAACCGTATTGTCTTCCATCGCAGTCACCTCGGTACAAAACCACATCCGCAAAGGGGGTGCCGCTTCCCTTACCGCGATGGAACGTCGGTCAGAGATGACAATCTGTCTAGTTAAGATGGGGCATGCGACACATTGCCCCGTCCGCTTCACAAACTTTCGTGACGTCGTTAGCATCCCCCGCCGATGAGCAACCCCAGCCTTCCCTTCTGCAAACTCGCCGACCCCGCCACCTACGTCGCCTGCGACTGGAACCTCTGCGTAGATCACGCCGCTCGTGCCCATTGGGTCGCCTTCTTCAAACGCCATCTCGAAACAATCCTGCAAATCGGCTCCATAGCCTCCAACGCCAGCCCGAATGCCGCCGATCGCGCCGCCGCCTGCCGCGCCCAATTCAATGCCACCTTCGACCGCTTCCACGCCGATCCCACAGCCTACAAATTCGTCAGCATCATCACCCTCGACAACTGGCGCGACGAACTGCTCCGCGAGCACGGCTTCGGCGACGCCTTCCATGACCTGAAAAACCGCGAGAACGTCGCCGCCCTCCCGCTGCTCCCCGCCGTCTGCCGCCAGATCGACGCGCTCGAAGGCGAACCGCAACTCCGCGCCGTCATTGAAGGCGTCTTCGCCGGCAACATCTTCGACATGGGCGCTGAAGCCACCGCCAAACAATTCCTCCACGGCGGCCCCGACTTCTTCGAAACCCGAAAAAAACTCCCCGCACGACCCTGGTTGATCGATCAATACGACGCCTTCGCGAAGCGCACGCTCAACCAGGGCTATAGAGATGTAGTCTTCTTCATCGACAACGCCGGCAGTGATTTCCTCCTGGGCGCAATTCCCATGATGCACTACCTCGCCCAGCGCGGCGCAAACATCGTTCTAGCCGCAAACGAGCGCCCGACCCTCAACGACATGACGATCCACGACGTCCGAGCCTGGTGGCCAAGAATCCTCCAGACCGAGCCGTCCCTTAAATCTCTGCCCATCACCATGGTCAGCACCGGCACCGGCGAACCGCTGATCGACCTAGCCGCAGTCAGCCCCGAACTAAACACCGCCGCCGCCAACGCTGATCTGGTCATCCTCGAAGGAATGGGCAGGGGGGTCGAATCCAACCTCGACGCCGCCTTCTCCTGCGACGCCCTCAACCTCGCCATGCTCAAGGACATTGCCGTCGCCAACCGCGTGGGCGGCAAACTCTACGACGTCATCTGCCGCTTCCGGTAAACGGAATAAACCGTCCAGAATGCCCCGTCCGGGAGACATCGCACGACGCCATCCGGATTTGTCGCCAAAGCCCTGTCCCCCCGCACGCATCCCCGGCCATAATGAGGCGGGCTCATCAATGGAGGGACCCATGAACCGCGCACGCATCGCCACATGTGAAGGGTTGGAAAATCGCCGCCTACTTTCCGTGTCCATCCTGGTTCAGGACGGCACCCTGATCGTCCGCGGCACCAAACGGGCGGACCACATTCAAGTCAGCCAACTACTGCCCGGCGGCGGAACGCCCCTGGATCAACCTGGCCCGTCCCTCTACGTCACCATCAATGGCCGCACCCGCCGCCTCGATTCCAAAGCCATCCACCGTGTCCACGTGGATGCGCGCGGTGGCGACGATCTTGTGCAAATGTCAGAGGACCCGTTCTACACCGGCATTCGTCCCGCCGTCATCAGGTTCCGCCAGACCCTTCCCACAACCATCCTCGGCGGCGCAGGCAACGATACGCTCATTGGCGCTGAAGCAGCCGACTCCATCTCCGGTGGCCTTGGAAACGATCTTCTAGCCGGCAGCATCGGCAACGACACCATCGACGGCGATGCCAACAACGACACTATCACCGGCAGCTCCGGAAATGACCTACTCCGCGGCGGTAACGGTCACGACCGTATCCTTGCCGATGACGCCGCCGACACCGTCCAGGGCGGTGGCGGTTTCGACCTGATTCTCTCCCCTCACAACACCCCCATCGTCCAATCCGGCCTGGAAGGCACGACCACGGCCACCCTCGAAACCCTGCCCGAGTTCGGCTATGCCGGCGGCGTCCTCACCATCTTTGGCACCCGCCGCGCCGATAACATCGCCTTCACCTCCGCATTCTTCCGGCCCGCTGGCACTTTCGCCTTTCAGGTCAACAACCGGGCGATCAGCGGCATCGCCGCGTCATTGATCAAAAAGGTCGTCGTCAAAGCCAAGGCCGGGGACGACAGCGTGCAAGCCGGTCCCGAGTCCCTCGATTCGGGCTTCACCCCCGAGTTCGTCCCCTTCACCATCCCCATGGAAGTCGATGGCGACGAAGGCAATGACACGATCATTGGCGGCTGGGGCGCAGACATCCTTAACGGCGGTCAGGACGACGACCAAATCGCCGGTGCCTTGGGAGATGACGTCATCAACGGCGGCATCGGCAACGACACCCTCCGCGGTAACGCTGGCGCCGATGCCATCGTCGGCCGCGACGGCACAGATTCCATCAACGGCGGCCCAGGTAACGACACCGTCGTCGGCGATGACGGCGTCGACCAGATCTTCGGCGGCACCGGTGCCGATACCTTCGAATCCACAACCGACAGCCCCCAGGAATGGAAAGACAAGGACAGCGCCGACATGCTTCAGTCCCCGGCGCCAGGCCTTCTTCCATTCATCGCGCCCTATCCCGGGTCGATTCCAGTCCAATTCACGCACGTGCGGTGACCGATTAATCCACCGCAAAGAACTTCCATCCCGCGCGCCGGCGCGCGCACCCCCCCTCAACCCCAAAAATAAAAAAATCTCCCGCGATTCCCGCCAAAAAACCCGCATTTCCCTCGCGCGGTGCGCAAAAATGGTCCCAGCCGCGCACCGCCGCCAGTAACAGGGAGGCCCGACATGCGCACCGATAACCCAATCACAACTGCCCGCGCGCCAATACCCGCCAACGCGCGCCAAACCCTGCCACCGCGCGCCATCACTCGCCCGTGCAAATCGAACCCACCGCGCCGGGTCCCATGCTCATGCGAGCCCTCCACCCGTCCGCGCACACCACCGCCCCCGTCGCGCCTGAGCATGTCTTCGCGAGCCGCGCCACACCGCGCCACAAAAACCCACACCGCGCCACAAATCCCGCGCGCCGGCGCAAAACGAAGCCAACTCCCCCCACCTCCCTCTTCCTGGCTACTCGGCTACATGGCTGCCCGGCGTCTCTCTTCTTTCCCCCCCACGCGCGCCGGCGCAAAACGAAGCCACCTTCACCCCACCCGCCGCACTCGCTTACTCGCCTCCCGCACGACAGTTATCCGGACGTCCCAACGCCCCGCCGATCGATTGACGCTGTATCCTGGCGCGCGTACTATCCGGCACCGAAGAATTGTGTTGACAAATCCGAGAGGAAACGCATGCAAGATCTGAATCTGAAGAACCTCGACCCGCGCCTCACCGCCCGTGCCGCCGATTTCGTTGGCACTCGCGACCTCGCCGCCGCTGCCGCCGCCATGACGCTCCAGCAGCAGCCCGACATTATCCCCGGCCGCGGCCCCGTGATGATGCCCATGGCCATGCCCGGCCCGCAGGGGGGGTACAACCGCTACCGCGAGATGACCCTCGAGGAAATGCTCCTCGAAAACCGCGTGGTCTTCCTCGTCGGTGAGATCAATCACGTCAGCGCCAGCCGCGTCATCATGCAGATGCTCTACCTCCAGAGCGTCAAGAAGGACTCCGACATCAACTTCTACATCAACAGCCCCGGCGGGGTTGTCGATGACACGCTGGCGATGTACGACATCATGAAGTTCCTCACCTGCGACATCGCCACCTACTGTATCGGCCGCGCCGAATCAGGCGGGGCGATCGTCTTCGCCGCCGGCAAGAAGGGCAAGCGCTACATCCTCCCCAACGCCAAGGTGATGATCCACCAACCGTTCGGCGGGGTGTACGGGCAGGCCGCAGATATCGAGATCCAGGCCGAGGAAATCCTCAAGACCAAGGACACGCTGATCAAGATCATGTCCAAGTGCACCGGCCAAAGCCCCGATCGCATCCGCGAGGATTCCGAGCGCGACCGCTTCTTCGACGCCCCCGCCGCGGTCAAGTACGGCCTCTGCGACGAAGTCCTCGGCGAGGACACGGCGGCCGAAATCATGAAACAAAAATAAAGAGGCTTCTAATCTGAACCCCGAACCCTGAACTCCGAACCACAATACTATGAGCCTCAACACACTGATCCCCATCGTCATCGAAAAGTCCGGCCGCGGTGAGCGCGCCTACGACATCTACTCCCGTCTGCTTAAGGACCGCATCATCCTCCTCAACGGCCCCGTCGGCGACGACTCGGCCGGCTCGATCATCGCGCAGCTTCTCTTCCTCTCCAACGACGACCCCAAGACAGACATCCAGTTCTACATCAATTCCCCCGGCGGCAGCGTCTCGGCAGGGCTTGGCATCATCGACACGATGAAGCACCTCCGCTGCGACGTCGCCACAACCTGCATCGGCATGGCCGCCTCCATGGGCGCCTGCCTCCTCGCCGCCGGCACCAAGGGTAAACGCGCCTGCCTTCCCAACAGCCAGGTCATGCTCCACCAACCGCTCATTGGTGGCGTGCTGCAAGGCCCCGCGACCGACTTGGGCATCGAAGCCCAGCACATGCTCCGCCTGCGCGACCGGCTCTATAAGCTGATGTCCGACTACACCGGCAAAACCCCCGAACAGATCCACCGCGACTTCGACCGCAACAAGTGGCTCTTCGCCGAAGAGGCCGTCGCGTACGGCTGTGCCGACAAGGTACAAGACCGCGCCCCCGAACGCCTCGTCGCCAAGCGCGACGACGATAGCGACGACAAGGAATGAACATCGCGCGCAAGGTAATGGTCCTGCTGCTCCTGGGCGCCGCTGGCTGCGGCAGTCCCAGCTCCGCCAACATCATCCTCCGCAAGCAAAACCAGGAACTGCGGGAACAGATCGCCACCCTCACCCGCGCCCGCGAAGCCGACGCCGCCACCATCCGCGCCCTGCAGCAGCGCGTCGGCACGGTCCCCACGCTTCCTCAGGAACGCCTGGAAAAACTTTTCACCGTCCACGGCATCAAGTTCACCCGCTTGACCGGCGGCGCCGACGTCGACCCCAGCAAGCCCGGCGACGAGGGGATCAAGGTGTACGTCTCGCCAATCGACGATGACGGCGAACCCTTCAAGGCCGCCGGCTCATTCGTCATTGAGGCCTTCGATCTAGCCGCCAAACCCCCTGAGGTCGGCAAGTGGACATTCGACGTGGACGCGGCGCGCAAGAACTGGCATGGCGCGCTCCTGTCTCATCAATACGTCCTGACCTGCCCCTGGGAAAAGCCGCCTCAGCATGATGAGGTGACGATCAAGGTCACCTTTCGCGACGAGCTAACCGGCCGCGTCTTTGACGCGCAGACGGTGGTCAAGGTTCACCTCCCGCCCCCGACACCGAGCACGGCCGAGGCGCGCTGACGGGTTGTGCTCTCAACAGCCTCCGCCGGGCACGCCATTTGCCTGAATAAGCGCGGAGGAATCCATGCAGTTGAACACACCATTGTTTAAGGAACTGCTTGCCGAGCATCGGCATCCGTGCATTTCCATCTATCAACCGCCCAGTCGTCCGCCCATGTCGGGCCATCCCGACGCTGTGGAATTCGGGGACCTTTTACGGAAAGCCGAGGCGCTGCTGGCCGGCCAGGAAGGTCAAGGCGCCCAGGATGCCAGGGCCGCACTGGAGCGGTTGGAGACGTTTCGGAAGGATAACGCGTTCTGGCGTCAGCACGCGAACAGCGAGGGGCTGGCGTTCTTCGCCTCTCCGGATTACTCGCGCGTGGTCGAGCTCGGCAAGCGAGTGGAACCGTCGGTAACTGTCGCCGACAGCTTTCACATCAAGCCGCTTATCCGGGCCCTGCAGCAGGTTCAGCGTTACCACGTGTTGTGCGTCGAGCTGCGCCACGTGCGGCTGTTCGAAGGCGATCCATACCGCCTGACCGAACTTCCTGCGGACAACGTACCCAAAAGCCTCGACGACGTGCTGGCGACCGCATCCACCGGCCCCGACTTTGTAGACGACCACGACCGCCGCGACGCGCAGGCGGAGCAGAACTGGGCTCCGCCGGGTCGAGTCAGCGTCGCCCGCTTCTTCCGCCTGGTCGATGAGGCCGTTCGCGATCACTATTCCCGCCGCGAGCAGATCCCGGTGATCGTCGTCGCCGACGTGCAGTACCTTCGCGACTTCCTGGCCATTTCGAAGAACGAGTTCGTCCTGAAGGAAGGCATTCCGCTCAACCCGCACGGCGCCACCCCGGACCGCCTGCGGGCGGAGGCCTCGAGGATCGTGGGACGCCAGTTCGAGCAGCAGCTTCAGGTGATCAAGGATGCGTACCAAGCGGCGAAAGCGCGCCACCTGGGTTCAGACGAAATCCCACAGGTCGCCGAGGCCGCCGCGGTGGGGCGGGTCGGGACGCTGTTGGTTGATTCCGATGCGAAAATTCCGGGCATCCTGCACCGCGATTCGGGCTTTCTCGAACAGGCGTTGCCGTCCGACCCGCGCGCCGACGATATCCTGGACGATCTGGCGGAGATGGTGCTCAAGACCGACGGGCAGGTATTCGTCCTGCCGCACGCGCAGATGCCGACCGACCACGGCGCCGCGGCGGTGTATCGGTATTAACCATTGCCCGCGCGGGCCGATTCCTTCACGTCCGCCACCGACGACGCATTGGAGCAGATCGCGCCGTGCAGCCAGCAGGTGTAACAGGCCTGGTGGCGCAGCGGATAATCCTTCTTCATCGCCCCTTCGAGCGATTGATCGAGAAGCGAATCCGGCTGTTCGATCAGGATGGGGCAGACGTGCACGCCGCGATCGGTGACGACGCGGCTGTAGGCGCAGATGAGCTGCGAGGCGTCGTACCCTTCCATCATCTCATGACTGATGCGCTCCTCGTCCCGGTATCCGCGATCGCGCAGCGCTTCAGCCCCGATCTTTAAAGACGGCAGGAGCTTGACGCGCGGCCGCGTGTAGCCAAGGTCGATCAGCACTTTTCGCATCCGCTGGTAAACGTTTTGCGCCTCGGCGTCGTCCCAGGTTTGGGCCATGGTGATGATCGGTAGGAAACCCGCCTCGACGATCCGCCGCGCGCCTTCCATGGCGCGGTCGAACGCGCCCTCGCCGCGGATCTTGTCATTGGAGGCGGCGTCGGGCCCGTCGATGCTGACCCGAAGCTCGAGCGAGTAAATCGAAGCATCCCGGATGCGCACCAGCCGCTCGACCGTCTTCTCGCGGAAGAGCGTGCCGTTGGAAAGCACGGTAGCCGGCCCGATCGCCAGCGTCTGTTCTAGGATGTCCAGTACGCGCGGGTGCATGAAGGGCTCGCCGCCGGTGAAATAGTATTCCTTCACGCCCAGGCGCCTGGAATCTTCCAGTGCGGCCAGAACTTTGTCATAGTCGAGGAATCCAAACGAGTGATTGCTGGGGGAGCAGGAGATGAAGCAGTGGGTGCAGGTGAGGTTGCAGAGGGTGCCAGTAAGTTGGAACCAGAGATGGTCCAGGCTCTCCACGTAAACCCGCGGCGCAAGGTGCTCGGGGGTTGGGACTTGAACCAGCGGGAGGGAATTGGCTACAGAGTTAGGCATAAGGGAGGCCGCAAAGACGCAAAGAGCGCGAAGAAGAAATGGAAGGATTACGAAAGAACGACGCGTTTAATTCCTTCCTTCAGGACGGCTACATTGAAGTTGATCAGGAGAGCCAGCCGTAATCCAGTGAGACGCAGGTAAGAAATTGCTTGAGACACATGCACGGCTGCAATCTGTTCCACCGCTTTGAGTTCAACCACGACTAGGTTCGCGACGATCAAGTCAACCTGCCCCGATCCAACGGGTTCGCCCTTGTAAACGAGCTTAATCGGAACTTCGCATTGAAACGGAATCTCCCTCAATCTCAGTTCGATGCACATGGCGGCCTTGTAGATCGATTCTTTCTGGCCGGGCCCGAGAAGCCGATGGACTTCAATCGCGGCCCCGATCACCGCGTTCGCGATCCGATTCGCCTCTTCGCTGGGCTCTTCGAACGAGTGCCAAGATCCCGTATGCTCCATACCGCTGAATAATACAGGCGACCCAGCAACAAGTCCCCTTCTTTGCGCTCTTTGCGCCTTTGCGGCGAATTGTTTACCCTAAAAACCACGACTCCCCGCAACTTTCACCCGAATCGCGCGTGTCACACGATAGAAATAGACAACCCGGAATGCCTCAGTCGACGGACGAACTCTTCCAGCGGGCCGTTCAAACGCATACGCGTCGGCTGTTGGCCATTGCCCGGGGGATCGTCGGCAATCGCGCATCGGCCGAGGACGTCGTGCAGCAGGCGATCGTGAATTTGTACCAGCACCGCGACCGCTACGACTGGCGCGAGCCGGGCGGGTTGATGCGGCGGTCGGTGGTGAACGAGGCGTTGCGCATCCTCCGCCAGCCGCGGATGACCGTGGTGGCGGATGATCATCCGTCCGACGGCGCGGCGGAGTCGCCGGTGGGGGGGATGATTGACCAGGAGACCGTGGCGCAGGTGCGGAAGGCGATCGACCAGTTGCCGGAGCATTTTCGGGCTGCCTTGGTGCTGTGCGAGTACGAGCAGATGAGCTACGTGGAGATCGCTCACGTGCTGGATGTGACGGTGGCCCAGGTGAAGACCTGGCTGCACCGCGGGCGGCGGCAACTGGCAGAGCGGTTGAAGGAATATATGGAGCAGAAGTAGGCCGGGAAAACGAGGATGCTATGGCGGTGACCGACAACGATCTTGAATTGCTCGACAGCTACCTCGACGACGCCTTGGAGATTGGCGAAGTCGACGCGCTGCGCGTCCGGCTGACCGGCGACGGCGAGCTGGTCGCCGCGTTGGACCAGATCCGCAGCGAGCGCGCTGCGCGGCGATCGTTTTTCGCCGGTCTCGAACCGGACGACGCGTCAACCGGCGCCCTGGCATCGCGCATCCAATCGTCGGTCGATCGGCGACGACAATTCGCTGGTCGGCTCCGCGCAATTCGCTATGCGGCGGCCGCGGCAGCATGCGTTCTGGTCGGCTTCTTTGCCCGTGGCATTTTTGATCGCGCTCCGATCGCTGGCGACAATTCAGGAACTTCGCTTGTCAACAAAAGCGGCAGCGGAGTCGATCTTCGGAAGGTCGCGAGTTACCAGGTCACCCTGCGCGATGAAACCGGCAAGGTCATCGCAGTGCAGCGATTTGATTCGATTGAAAAGGCCCAGGAATTCGCCGCCGACCTTGCCCGCTGGCAATCGCACAGCGAGCGCCTGGCGAGCGGCCGGTTCGTCCTCAGCGCCGACCGATTCTGACCCAGACCATGCGCACGCAACGCCGAACCATTCTCGCGATCGTCATGGCCGGGTCGCTCGCTGCGGTCACCGCCATGGCCGCCGAACCGCCGCCTGGCGGAACCCGGCCGTTGCTCAAGCAGCTCAACGAGGAAACGCAGTCGCTCTATCGCGAGATTCAGTCGGGGGTCGTCCGCGTGCAACTGCCGCCGCCGAAGTGGGCGGGCCAGCCGCTGGTCGAGCAGGACAATCCGCTGAATAAGTGGGGCAATCAGCTCGATGCCGGGGTCAAGGAGCAGCTCGAACTGAAGCAGAAGGACGCACAAAAGGGCCAGGTTCGCAAGATCTCGGCGACCGTCGGCGCGACGGCCGCCACTCAGCCCGCCACACAATCCAGCGGGGGTCCGCAGTCCGCCAAGCCGGGGACCGTAGGCGCTTGGACCGTCTCCAACTCCGGCGATGATGTACTGATCCTGCGGCCCAACGGCGCCGGCGCGGGGGCGCTTCAGTTCGACGCGGGCGGTGGTCTTACTCCGGACGGACAACTCGTTGCCGGTGGCGGGCGTCTTCAAGTCAACGTCGCCCCGTCCGGCTCCTTCACGCCCAACAACATCGGTCTTCTCCTCGACGGCCAGGGGCATATCCTCGTCCCCATCTGCGTCGAAAAGGAATCCTTCGATTCGGAAGGCGTCCGCGTGATGGTCGGGCCGGGTCAGATGGCGATGGCGCATTTCCTCGGCTCGGATCGACAGGCGAACATCACGCTGCTCAAGCTCGACAAGCCGCTCGGCACGCCGGTCAAGCTTGCCGCTGGTCGCCCGCAGGAGGGGACGCTGACGATGTTCCTCTCGCCCAACAGCGGCGTCGGGCGGCTGATGATCTGGACCAACGAGTTGAAAGACTGGGGCGTGGTGGTCAGCATGGAGGGCGCGATCTACGGCTTTGCACGCCAAGGCCAGTTCCTTTCCGCGTCCGGCTGTAAGATGGCGATCGATCAGCTTGCCAAGGACGGCCAGGTCCGCCGCGCCAAAATCGGCCTGGGCATCGCGGAGGTTGCGCAGAATGATCCGGCGCGTGAAAGCGATCCCGTTCTCGGTACGCAGCCGGCCGTGCGCGTGAGTGAGATCGCCGCCAACTCCGCCGCCGCCGGCGCGGGGTTGAAGGTCGGCGACCTTATCCTTCAACTCAACGATCAACCCGTGGGCGACCCGCACAGTTTCGCCGCTGCGATGAGCGATCCCTCCGCCAAAACCTCGGTGAAACTCCTGCGCGATGGTCAGGAGCAGACGCTGACTCTCGAGCCCGCCAAGGACCGATAACGCTCGCGCAGTTGTCGCGAACTTCATTCACAGGGTGTCTTCCGATCCGCTTGACGATACAGTCCGGGCGACCCGGCTTTTCGCGGAAGTACCTTAGATGTTTCACAAGAAGATCCTGATGTTGACCACAGGGGCGGTGCTGCTGTTTGCCCTCGCAAGTTGCACCGAGAACGTGCCGCCGCCTGCCGCTGCCGGGCGGCCTGCGCCCCCGCCGCTTACGACCGAGCCGATCGGGCTTCAGATGACACGCGCCGAGCCGCGCCTTGCCGGCACGCCGTTCCGCGTCCTACTGGATTTCGAGCGACCGACGGACATGGCGTTCTTGCTGTCGCCGATTCCGGCGGATGCACCGCACCTCTCTGGCGAACGCGCGCACACCGGCGTCTCCGCGCTGATGTTCGATCGCGGCGGAACGGTCGATGTCAAGCTCGCCTCGCTCCACAGCGGCGGCCCGTTCCCTGGCGCTTGGACGCTCGCCGGCGCATATTTTTCCAACGCCGGCGCCTTGCCCGCCTCTGTCACGATCGCTTATCGCGCCGGCGCGTCCGCCCAACCGCTGCTGCAACGCACCGTCGAAATTCCCCCCGGCGCGACGTGGACGCCCGTCTTCATCGACCTGACCACGCTCCCCGCCGGCGCGAGCGCGGAGGTGGGCCTGCTCAATATCCAGGTTGTCGCCAGTCAAAGCGTCTACTGCGACGACGTCGTGCTGATCAACAACGCGAAAACGCTTGAAGAACCGGCGGCCGGCTCGCCACCGCTGGCGGGTTGGACCATCCGGCAGGGGGGCTGCGCGATCGACGTCGTCCGGCCGGCGCGTTTCCGCGTCACGCTGAAGACGCCCGAGGCCGTCCCGGACGGCTGGAGCAACGAAGAGGCCAATGACCTCCGCGCCCGTTTCGTCTCTGCCACTGGAAAATCATGGACGATCTACGCTGATGGCCGTCAGTATCAGGATGGCCAATTCAGTTCCCTCACGCCGCTCGGCGACGCCGCCGTGATCTACGCCCAACAGCACGGTTCGCCCGCGGAGCTTTCCGTGCCCGAAGAATTCGGCCGCATCGACCGCGACACCCCCGGCGACAAGAACAACGACGGTTACAACGAAACCCGCGGTTCGTACCAACTGATCGCGAAGGGGCCGCGGTTTGAGGTCACGCTCAAACCGACCACCCGCCTCCTCGCCCACCCCGTCCTCGAAATCTCCGGCCTCCCAGCCGGGAATGCGCTGACGACCGTCGAAGGCCAATTGATCGAAAAAACCACACGCATGCCCAATGGCAATCTCCTCCTGGAAATCCCGCTGGTTCTGGAGCGCGCGACGACGATCAGCATCGCGATCAAGTAGGCTATGCTCCCACCGCTTCGTCACTTCACCCGATAGTGATATCCATACCCCCAGGCGAACCCCACCTTTCGGTAAAGGCCCTTGGCCGCTTCGTTCTCGCGCATCACCTGCAGGAAGATGTGCTGATCGCCGCGTCCCGTCGCCCAGGCGCATAAGTTCTCCACCAGCGCCAGGGCGATGCCACGGCGCCGATGGGCTTCGTGCGTCGCCATGCAGAAGATGCCGGCGTGCCCGTGGCCGCTTGTTGCCATCCCGCACCCCGCCACATTTCCGCCCACCTCCGCCGATACAAACACCCGCGGCCGCGGCGCGCGCCGGACGATCTGCTCATGCACCCGCCGCCGCTCCAGCGGTTCGTCAAACGCGCAATCGAACCATCCCTGGTCCGGCTCGTCCGAGGCGCGCACTTCGCACGTATGATCTCTCTTCACATTTCCCACCCGCGAAGCGTCCAGCATCCAAACCTCTGACACGCCAGTCATCGCATAACCGCGCGAAGCGAGCATTCGATCCAAGCCACTCGCCCCGGTCGCCGCCGAAATCTGGAACACAGACGGCAGGGATCGCCGCGCGTAAAATCCCTCAGCCGCCGCCACCCAACTCTCCAATTCCGCCGCGCTCGCGTCTTCCGGTCCCGCGGTGAACACGCTGTTCGCCCGCCGCGTGACGCCGTGGGTCGCGCGCAGTTTCCACGGACCCAGCCGCGTCTGCTCCGCTGCCGGCCACGCCGCGTCCGCCACCTGTTCGATCAACAACGGATCGATCACTTGGCCGTCTCCCCGCGCGGCAGGTCGCCCAGGATCTGCTTGATCCGTACCGATGTCTCGACGTCTTCCGAATCGCGATAACTCCCCAGCAGGGGGGCGATCCGCCGTCCCATTTCCTTCAGTTGTTGCGCCGCTTTCTCACGCTCGGAATACGAATCCGCCCCCAGCGCTTTCACCAGTTCCCGCACCCGCTTTTCCTCCGCGGTGCTCAGCGGCGTATACGGATTGGCTGGCTCCTTCCCCGCCGCCAGGGCCTCCACTTCCGTCGCGCTCAGCCCGCGATGGTAAATGCGCACGTCATCCAGCCAACCGTCAAAGGTGCTCTTCCCCGGCCCCGCCGCGCCGATCATCAGCGCTTCCTTCGACGCCAGCGGCACCACCGGCAACTCCATCACGCCGATCGCCTTGCCGTCGATGTACAACAGGAAATCCCGCTGCCGAAATGTGATCGCCACGTGCACCCAATCGTCCAGCGCTTTGCACGGCGTCGGCACGATCACGCGCGGCGCGGCCAGAAATCCGACGCCGCCGATGCCGCGAATCCCATGCACGATCGCCCAGCCATTCGCGCCGTCGGCGCTCCGCTTGGCGAGCAGCGTCACGTCGCCGACGTCGCTGTTCAATTTCACCCAAAGCGCGGCGGTGAAGTCCGCCGTAAAATCGAATTGCTCGGACGTTCCGGCGTTCAGTTCCGCCCCCTCCCGCGTGAAGCGAAATCCGCGGCGCTGACCCACTTCTTCGATCACAATCCGCCCCCGCGCCGGCTTGGCGGCGTGCCCATTTCCCGACAGGTCCGGCGCCGCAGTTTCATCCGCGCGGTCCGCCCGCCACCAGCCGAACAGGTCCGGGTCCACCGGCCGCGTCGCCGCCTGCGACGTCGCCGGGCGCGTCTGCGCTGCGGCGAAATGGCCGACAAGAATCGCAGTCAGCAGCAATGCCGCGTCCAATAAATTCGTGCGTGCCGCGCGTCGTGTGCTCATGGCTCCCACCAATATACAGAAGTCTGCAGCTTCCTCCCGCCCTCATATTAACCCGCGCCCCTCAAGCGACGATGACCCCAAAGGTAAGAAACCGCAACGGTGCGCATGCCACAGACGCAAAACGCACATCCCGATACGCCCGTTCCCCCGCCACCGAACACTCCCCGGCGGCGTCGCGGCCTCTTCATGCGCCTCGGCCTCCAGGGCAAGCTCATCTCCGCCTTCATGCTGATCCTCAGCGTCGCGCTGGGCTCGACCTGCTGGCTCTTCGTCTCGCAAAGCAATAGCCGCCTCGAAGACATCATGGGCGAACAGGCCCGCCAGATCTCCTCCGCGCTCGCCTTGGCGAGCAAACCGTCGCTGGCCGCCAACGACGCGACCGAGCTCCGCACGATCGGCCAAGATCTGCTCAAGAGCCGCAACATCCTGTTCGTCGCGTTCCTCGATCACACCGGCGCGCCGATCGCCATGTCCAGCCGCGATCCAGACTTCTCCTGGGATTCGCTCCCCTTCCTCAAGCATCGCACGATGGCCCTGATGCAGGTCTATCAGGAGACCGCGCCGGTGCTCGGCCGTTATGCCGTCGTCACCGCGCCCGTCCTCAACGTCTCCTCGCCGATGTCCGGGCACGATGTCCCGACTACGCTCACCCCCGGCGCCCCCGAGGCCGGCACCAAACTGCTTGGCTACGTTTCGGTCGGCATTTCACAGGCCAGCGAAGAAGCGCAGATCCGCAAGATCAACTATTGGGCGGTCCTGCTCGGGATCGCCGTCGCGATCGTCAGCCTTCCCTTCTCTTACCTGCTCGTACACCGGATTTTCCTGCCGATCCGCGAGCTGGTGACCGCCAGCCGCCGCATCTCCGCCGGCGACCTTGATACCTCCGTCGCCGTCGATCGTCCCGACATCATTGGCGAGCTGGCCCGCGCGTTTAATGACATGGTGCTCAAGGTCAAGCAGCAGCAGGACGAGCTCAACGACGCCAACCAGTCGCTCGCCGAAGCCAATGTGAAGCTCGCCGAAGCCAACGAAGGGCTGGAAGCAAAGGTGGTCGAGCGCACCACCGAGCTCGAAGTCGCCAACAAGCGCCTCTCTTCGGAGATTACCGAGAAGGAAGATTTCCTTCGTGCCGTCTCCCACGACCTCAACGCCCCGCTGCGCAACATCGACGGCATGACCACGATGCTCCTGATGAAGCACCGCGAGAAGTTCGACGAGGACGTCGTCCACCGCCTGGAACGCATTCAGAAGAACGTGAAGATGGAGACCGACCTGATCTCCGAGCTGCTCGAGCTCTCGCGCATCAAGACCCGCCGCCAGAAGATGGAGATCGTCGACATCCGCGCCCTGGTGCAGGATCTCACCGGCATCTTCGAGGACGATCTCCGCAGCCGCCGCATCCAGATCCTCATCGACACTGAATTGCCCCTGATCCACGGGGAAAAGTCGCGCCTCCGCCAGATCTTCCAGAACCTGATCGACAACGCGATCAAGTACATGGGCGACGGCCTGACCCGCCAGATCCGCATTGGCTGCAACGTCCGCCCCCAAGAGGCTGAGTTCTACGTCAGCGACACCGGCATCGGCATCGAGGCCGACGAGATGTCGAAGGTGTTCGTCATTTTCCGCCGCGGACGCAACACGGTGGCGCAGAACGTCGCCGGCAAGGGCGTCGGGCTCGCCAGTGTCAAAAGCATCATCGAGACCTACAACGGCGCCATCTGGGTACAAAGCCAGGTAGGCCAGGGAAGCACGTTCCGTTTCACGATCGACGGGCGACACGTGTCGTCCGGCAAACCGAAAACTGCATGGCCAGGCGGCACCGCCGCTGCTGCCGCCACGGAGGCCGCCATCGCCTGATCGCGCACGTGCGCGCAGGCCAACGATTTGAGGCTGTACTATGTCGCACAAACCACCCCGTCATCCCGGTTTCAAGGCCGCGCCCCAGTCGAAGGGATCGGACGATCTCACGATCACCTGCAACGACGAGCCGATCACCATCCTCCTCGTCGACGACGACGACGACTGCCGCATGCTCATTCGCGATGCGATCAGCGAGTGCAAGGTCAGCAACGACGTCCACGAGGCCCGCAACGGCCGCGAGGCGCTCGACTTCCTCCTCCGCCGCGGCGCGTTCGCCAACGCGCCGCGCCCCGGGCTGGTCTACCTCGACATCGAGATGCCCGGCCTCGACGGGCAATCCGTCCTCCGCGAGATCAAGAACGACCCGGCCCTTTGCGACATCCCCGTCGTCATGATGACCGGCGTCGCTGACGAAGGTCAGATGGCCCAGGCTGCGCGCAACGGCGCCAACAGTTACACGCTCAAGCCCGCCAGCGCCGAACAGTTCCTCCGCACTGTCCTGGCCAGCACCACTTATTGGCTGACGATTCACCAATATCCCACTCACCACCTGCCCGCCGTAGCGTGCCGCAGATAATGCACACAAATCGGGCGAATTTGATTTATCGGGCTGTTTGCCCAGCCGATGGACCTATCGTAAGTCACATTGCCGGGGCCGAAGATTGACGCCGCCAGCAGGGAACGAGAGCCAAATGTCCACGCAACGACTGCTCATCATCGAAGACGATGCCGACCAGCGCGAACTCATTCGCGAAACCCTCGAAGATTACTTCGGCCGCGGCACCTGCCACGGCGTCGGCTCGCTCCAGGCGGCGCTCGCCATGGACCTCGGTTCGTTCGACTTGATATTATCGGACTACAACCTCCCCGACAGCTCCAGCATGCAGTTGATCGAGGAGATCCGCCTCCGCTGCCAGACCCCCGTCATCCTCGTCACCGGCGAAAACGCCTGCCATATGGCCGCCGAAGCCATCCGCAAGGGCGCCACCGACTACATCGTGAAGATGGGCGATTACCTCTTCACCATCCCGCTGGTCGTCGAGAAGAACCTCGCGGTCGCCAAGATCAAGCGCGAGAACGAAGAGCTGAGGATGGAGATCGAGCTCGCCCTCGCCCAGGTGCGCGAGAAGAACGTCCAGCTCGAGCAGTCGCTGAAAAAGGTGGAAGAGATGGCCGCCACCGACGCCCTGACCGGCCTCTACAACCGGCGGCATTTCGGTAAGGCGCTCGAACAGTCCTTCGCCGAAGCGCAGCGCTACGACAAGGACCTCACTTGCATCATGATCGATCTGGATGCATACAAAAAGCTCAACGACACCTATGGCCACCAGGTCGGCGACCAATTGCTCACGCTCGCCGGGCGCGTGATCACCGCCAACAAGCGAGCCATGGACATCGCCGCCCGCTACGGCGGTGACGAGTTCGTCCTCCTGCTCCCGCACGCCACCGGCGATGAGGCATCCGCCGTCTCGCAGCGCATTCGCGAGGAGTTCTTCCGCAGCTCCGCCGCGCTGCTCAAGTGCGAGCCGAGCAAGGGCGTCTCGATGTCGATCGGCATCGGCTCGCTCAAGGCAAACCACCCGGTGCACGCCGACCAGCTCCTCGCCTTCGCCGACGCCGCCCTCTATGCCGCCAAAGACGCCGGCCGCAACCGCATCAGCGTCTCCGACAAATCCCGCACGGCGGCGTGACAGAGCGGGCTTTCGCATACCAACAAAAAGCCCCAGGCAATTGCCCGGGGCTTCTCGTTACAAATTGATATTTGAAATTAACCCGCCTGGGCATGCTTCCGCTGAACCCGCGTGAAGTTCCGCAGCGCGTCGGGGTTGAACATGAGCTGGTTGCGCCCGGTCCGCAGCAGGTTTTGCTGGCGGAGCTGGGTCAGCGCCAGGCTCACCGTCTCGCGCGCCACGCCGATCGCCTGTGCGAGCTGTTCGTGGGTGATGCGGAGGACGACGCCGTCGCCGTGCGGGCTTGCCGCGGCGCTGCGGCTGAACCGCACCAGGGCCTTGAGCAGGCGGCTATGGCAGTCGTCGAAGACCAGACCGGCGGCGTCTTCGCGGGCGACGGTCAGCTTCGCTGCCAGTTGCCGGTAGACTTCCACCGCGGTTCGCGGCTGCTGCACCAGCAGGTTCAGGAACCGCTCGGCCGGAATCTCCGAGACCACCGACGGCACCACCGCGATCGCCTGCTCGCCGTAGCTCGCCTGCTTCGCCAGCGCCGCCTCGCCGAACCACGCTTCGGGGCCGAGGATGTCGATCAGGCGACCGTAATTGTCGTGACCGACGTGGTAGGTGCGGATCTGTCCGCGATGGATGAAGTAAAGGTTATTCGCGACCGTTTCGGGCTCGTAAAGGAACGTCCCGGGGGCGACGCTCATGCGGCGCGCGCCCAGGGCGGGGTTGGCGATAAGTTCGTTCAGCAGCGACGTCGCCACTTGCGCCGGCTGACCGTTTTGGACAGAGTTAGACATCATTAGCAAATTCCTACACCCACAACCGCTTCAAATTGTTTCTCTTCTCGCGGACGTCTCCCCTGACCTTCCTTACATACGAGTAAGGAAATGGGAGAGTTCAAGAAAAGAGCGATGTAGTGTGATTTTGCTTACGCCGGTGCGAAGCTAGAACGGGATGTCGTCATCGTTCAGGTCGATGTCGCGTTCCCCGTGGATGCGCGGGTGATCGATGTCGTCGGGCATGCGGTCTTCGGAACCGAAGGGGTCGTCCTCATCGTCGTCGTCGCTTTCCTGCCACGTGATGCCCAGGTCGTATTCGCCGGTGCTCAATGCCGCCCCCGCTTGGGCCTCGTCGTCGTCTTCTTCTTCCTCGTCATCATCGTCCCATGGGATCTCATCTTCGGGCAGCGCAGGCCGGTTGGCCGTGGAGAGCGAATCGGCGAGATCCTCGTCCTCCGCCGGGTCGTACTCGTCATCGTCATCCTCGTCGGAGTCGAACCAGCCGCTCGCCTGGTTCGAGCCGCATTTGGGGCAGTTGGCGTTTTCGGAGCGGTAGTCGTTGTTAGCGGGAACGTAGAAGTGCCCGCAGTTGTCGCACTGCCACTTGTTCTCGGCCGAGTGGATGTCGAAGGAAAACCCGCGCCCGCCGCAGGTGGTGCAGGGGCAGGCCCACATTCGCTCTGTGGTCATCCAGCGCATCTCGATCGCCTCGAACACGTGTCCCTCGGGCCCGCAGTGCAGACAGTTGCAGAGAAGAGTCGGGTCGTTCTTTGGCGGGCCCATGCAGTCGGCGTGGGCCTCGGGCGGGAGTTGCTCATACTCGGCGATCTGGATGGCGCGGCAGGTCTCGCGATCGGGGTACAGGCGCGGTTCGCCGTCCCGGGCCTGAACCGGATCATCGTAGTTGCACCACTTGCAGCGGGCGAACGACGTCTCGTAGAAGCCCTTGCAGTGTTTACAGCGGAGGTAGGAGGCGCCGGACATACCCAGAACAGCATAAACAACCGGGACCGGAGGACAAGCGCGTTCTCCTTGTGGTGCAGCCTTTCAGGCTGCTGCTGCAGGCTGGAAAGCCTGCACCACAATTAGGCCAGGAGCAGCTCGATGTTGGAGCGGACGTCGCTGGAATCGACCTGGGCGCGGTCGTGGCCCAGGCCGCCGTCGAGCGTGTCCTTGAACGTGTCGCGCGAGAGGAGGAGGTCGTCGCCTGCGCCGCCATCGAGGTAGTCGTAGTCGGTGTTGTATTGGCCGTGGTTCGAATCCGCGCCGTCGAGCGTGTCGTTGCCGGCGCCACCGATCAAGGTATCGTCCCACCCCCCGCCGACGAGGCGATTGGCGGCGTCGTTGCCGACCAGTCGATCGTCGTTGTAGGTGCCGATCACGTTCTCGACGTCGGCGCCGACGTTGTCGGCCTCGCTGTAGTAGACGTCGCCGACGCCCAGGAAATAGCGGTTCCAGGCGCGGTAGCCGTCGTTGCGCTTGCCGTCGAGCGTGACGTCGATGCCGGTGTAGGAGCCGTAGGACGAGTAGTCGGCGGTGTCGTTGCCCGCGCCGCCGGACATGACGTCGTCGCCGATGCCGGGGATCATGGTGTCGTCGCCCGCGCCGCCGAGCATTACATCGGGTGCGATGTAGCTGTGATCGACGGGCGTCGGGTCGTTCTCCAGGAAGAATTCTTGCGCGTCGGAGTTGGATTTCAGGCGGTCGTTGCCGGCCCCCCCGTCCAAGGTGTCGACGCCGTTGCTGCCCTCGAGCGTATCGTTGCCGCCGTTTCCGTACAGGACGTGACTGTAGTAGTCCAACTTCGCCCGGATCAGATCGTTTCCGCCGCCGCCCTTGAGGGTCTCGACGTCCCACGAGACGTTGTCCTGCTCCCCCGCCTGCCCGTCATTGGCGAGGCCGTCCTGCGTGAGCGAGAGGTTGGCGGTGCGCGTGGAATAGTCGGCGGTGTCGTTGCCGTCGTTGCCGTAGACGCCGTCTGCGCCAAGGCCGCCGTCGAGGTAGTCGTTGCCGTTCTCGCCACCGAGCAGGTCATTGCCGTCGTCGCCCTTGATGGTGTCGTTGCCGTCGCCGCCGTAGAGCTTGTCGTTGCCGGGCCCGCCGTAGAGGCTGTCGTTGCCGCCGCCGCCGTGCGCCTCATCGTTGCCCGCGCCGCCATAGATCTGGTTGGTGCCGGCGTCGCCGGTGATGGTGTCGTTGTAGATGCTGCCCAGGAGTTGTTCGGCGTCGAGGACGTTGTCCCGCTCGCCGATCGCGACGCGGCCGTCGTTGGCAACTTTGTCCAGGGTCAGGCGAATGGCCGACGCTGCGCCGCGGTAGTCGGCAGTATCGAACCCGCCTTGGCCGGACATCGCGTCATTGCCCGCGCCGCCGTCCATGGTGTCGTTGCCGTTTCCGCCGAGGAGTGAATCGTTGCCATTTTCTCCGAGGAGCGTGTCGTTTCCCGAGCCACCGGTGACCGTGTCGTTGCCGTCGCCGCCGTGGATTGCCGCGCCGGGCAGGCTGACGCCGATCGTCACGCGATCGTTTCCGGCGGCGGCGTTCACGCGGATCGATTTGACCTTGGAGGCGGGGAAGTTCTGCGGGGCGGCGGTGTTCAACTTAACCGTCACGTTGGTGCCGGCGAGGGCCAGCGAGAGCGTGTCGTTTCCCGCCGTGCCGGTCACATCGAGCAGGCCGGTGCTGGAGAGGGTGGCCGCGAGAAGCCGCCGGGCTTCTAGAAGTTGAACTGAAACGGACATGGTGGATACCTCCTTGGGCGATCGGACGGGACGTGTGGGATGACCGTTACCGTAAATCACCTACTTCTGCTTCGGCAAGGTGAATTCTCCCCGCGATGCCTCCCTTTTCAGCAGCCCCAACTGGCGCGGCGGCGCATTTGTACGCTTCAGCTTTTGACCTGCATCGCCAAAATCCGCGCGATGGCTTCGCAGATTTCCGTGCGATGGACGCCGTTGAGCGCCAGGGCCAGTTGCGTTTCCATGAGGCCATAGGGGATGCCGGTGTCGTAGCGCTGGCCTTGCGTGACGAGGCACCAATACTTTTCCGTCTGCTGCCGCAGGTGTTCCTGGGCGGCGGTGAGTTGGATCTCGCCTTTCTCGCGCAGGTTGTTCTTGATGAGGTACTCGAGGCTGTCGAAGATGCGCGGGCCAAAGACGTGCATGCCGAAGTGGGCGAGGTAGTTGCCGGCGGGGAGGCCTGGGGTGGCGAGTTTCTCGCGGGCCTGCTCGATGCTGGGTTTCTCGATGATGAGCTCGGCCTTGTAGATGCCCCTGGCCGGCTCGATCGGGTTGCCGCGGATGGTGCCGAAGAGGTGGAGTTGGCGCTCGACGGTGGGCTGCACGCCGGTGACGGCGTCGA
>JAQGHM010000287.1 GCA_028291615.1 Phycisphaerales bacterium
AGCTCTTCGACGCCAAGGAAAACCCCAAGCTCCAGTGGAACCCGATCGCCAAGGAGTGGGGCATTAACGGTATCCCGACCATGTTCCTGATCGACAAGAAGGGGATCCTCCGCAGCGTCGAAGCCCGAAAGAACTTCGAAGAGGAAATCCCCAAGCTGCTGGCGGAAACGGCGGAATAATCTTATCGGACTGCCGCGCCCACCCATTCAAAGTCGGCGATCACCGGCCGGTGCGGCGAGCCGACATCAGGCCCGACCTCGCACTTGCGGCATCGCCACGCCCGCCCGCTGAGGATGTGATCGATGCGCACGTCCGTCCAGCGGGCGTGATAGGTATAGCCCCACCCCAGGCCCGCCGCGCCATACGCATCAACAAGCGGCGTCCAAGAGCGCGTGAAGACGCCGCTCTCCTGCGGCGTGTTAAAGTCGCCCGCGACCAGCACCGCCTGGCTTTGTTCTCTGACAAAGCGGCCGACCGCCTGCGATTGCTTCAGCCGCGCCGCGCTATTATCGGCGATCTGCTTCGGCCCATCCGGCGACCGCTGCAGCGCGGCTTCGAAAGCGCGGTGCGGCGAGGCCAGGTGAAGATTGACGAAGGGCACCGGCCCCTGCGGCATCGCCAGTTCATAACAGATGGCCGAGCCCGGCGTTTGTCTCTTGTTCCAGCTTTCGACCCCCACGTCACGAACCCGGCGAATCGGATATCGACTGATCAGGCACAGGTCGTCGTCCCGCAGCATGTACCAGCCGCCGGCAGAGGGGAAGATCGAATCAAACTTGGACGACCAATCCTGTATCGCCACGATATCCGGCTTGGCGGAGGCGATCAGCGCGGCAAAGGCGACGGGGTCCAGGTCGTACCGATGGATGTTGCACGTCAGCACGCGCAATCCCTGCGCCGTGCCGGTCGCCGGCGCGGGTGTGAATGCGTTCCGCCAGGGGACGCAGAGTCCCATAACCGGCGCCACGATCAGTGCCGAAGCCGCGCACAAGGCAAACAGCGACCGCCGCCGGAGCAGCAGCGCCGCCGGCAGGAGCACCGCGACCGGCGCCAGCGCGACCCAGCGCGGGCCGAACAGGATCAGCGTCGCGATCCAGCGGTAATCCCCTTCGGAGCGCAAGAATAGCCAGAGCGACAGCGCTCCGACCAGGTAAATCCAGCAGGCGACGCCGACCACCTTGTGGGGCCAGCGCTCAACCGCGCGCGGCGTGCGGGGGGCGCGAGATGCCGTTTGCGCCCTGCGAGGGGCGGGCGCGAAGGCGTCAAGTTCAACCGGAAGCATCGTCTCCACCTCTCGAAGATCGGCTGTTTCCGGGCGCGACTGCGCGCCGCGCAGAATACATCAGCAAAAGGCAGGTTATGCGCAGCGGCGGTTATCGGGCGACCTTGCCGCGATATCAGTATTGGGAGCATGCGGGGCATTTTTTCCTAAAGTAACGTGCAGGGAAACCCTCAATTTTAGACCGATACCGATTGTGAAGTCCGTGAGAACCGGTTCGGAATGACCCGGTTTGTGTTTGCCGGGCGGAGGCCCAGTTGAGAATCGCCGGAGTTTCGTGTCGGTGATCTTAAACAACCGAAGGGCCGCGTGATGCAACAGGTATCCTTTAACAGAGCCAAACCAGGGGCTCGAATCGACGGGGGAGCGTCGAGCGGAGACGTTACACAAACGTTCGATCCGTGGCGGGCGGTGCGCCGCTCGCTGATCGGACGTTACCGGCTGGCGATCGTGCTGGGGCTTTGGGGAGCGCTGATCGGCGCGCCGCTGGGTTGGTATTCGACCGCACCGGTTTATCGCAGCGAGGGGCTGGTGCGGATCGCGTCAGTGCTTCCGCAGATCATGGAGGAGACGGACCAGAACCGCCCGATGGCGATGTTCGACGCGTACCTGCAATCGCAACAAATGCTATTAGGGAGCCGGGGACTGCTGGAGATGGCGCTCCAGGATGAAGCCTGGCAGTCGCTGGGACGAAAGGCGTCTTCGGGGGATGCGCAGATGTTCGCCAACAACCTCAAGGTCGAGTTCAAGTCGCGAACCGATTACCTGCGCGTCTTCTATACCGACGCCGACCCGGCGGCGGCGGCGGCGGCGGTGCGGTCGCTGATCAACTCCTACGAGAAGGTTTACCAGGCCCAGCAGGGGGAACTGCAGCGCCAGCGGCTTAAGGTGTTGGAAGATCGGCGGACGGCGCTGCAGGCGCGGCTTGATCGCGTCGAGGCGGATATCCAGGCCCGCGTGAACGAGCGCGGCGTGATGAACCTCGAGCCGCTGCACACCAGCGCCGTGCAACAGGCGCTGAAGCTGGCATCGGCGCTGAACGAAGTTCGGCGTGCCCTGGCGCTGGCGCAGATGCCCACCTTGCTTCCGACCAGCAAGCCGCCGGATGCGCCGCGGGCGCCCGCTCCGGTGACGTTGACCGCCCGGCAGATTGCGATGAACGATCCGGTGTTGCGCAGCTATATCGAGGCGCAATCCCGGCGCGAGGAGGAACTCCTCAAACTCCAGACCGCGTACGGCGACGCCTACCCATCGGTCGTTCGCGCCAAACAGGCGATCGAGATCGGGCAGGATCAGATCGACGAATACGCCCAGACGTGGCGCGAGATGCGGGCGATCTCAGCGGCAAACCCCCCGCCGGATAAGAACCCGAAGGTGGTGGTAAAGACGCCTGACGCGCTGCGGGTTGAAGAGGCGGGCCTGGTCGCCTTGCAGGGGCAGGTGAAGGAAGAAATGGTCACCCTGGGCGCCGAGCGCCTGCGGATGGAGCGGTTAAGAGCCGACGAGGATTCTGCCCGCAAGGAACTCGCGGAGGTGACGCGGCGCATGGGCGCGATCGACGCCGAAGAGGCGCTGGGCGGCCGCCTGAGCGTGATCAGCCGCGGCGACATCCCGCTGTCGCCGCTATTGGACCGGCACGTTCGCGACGCCTCGGCGGGGGCGGTGGGCGGCTTCCTGCTGCCGGGGAGCTTGTTGGTGGTGATCGGGCTTTGCCGGCCGCGATACCGATTCTGCCGCCAGGTGGCCGGGGATTTGGCGAGTCGCGCGCCGCTGTTCGCCGCGGTGCCGGAACTTCCCGAAGACTTGGCCGATCGTGCGATTGGGGCGACGGCCGCACGCTGTATCCACCAGTTGCGGGTGCGGTTGAGTGCGTCGGCCAAGGAGCGCAAAAACAGCATCTACCTGGTGACCAGCTCGAGCGCCGGCGAAGGGAAGACCAGCCTGACCTTGTCGCTGGCGGCGTCGTTCACGGCTTCAGGCTTCCGCACGCTGGTGATCGACGGCGACCTGGCCGGCCGCGGTGTGACGCTTGGATTGGGGGTCGAGGCGCTGCCCGGGCTTCGCGAGGCGGCGGAGACCGGAACGCTGCGCGACCACCTCCGCGGCACGCGGGACGGCCTCTGCATCCTGCCGACCGGTCTGGATGATCAGCTCAACGCCTACTCGATCCCGCAGACGTCGGTCGAGCAGTTGGTGCAGGAGGCGCGCAACCAGTTTGACGTGATCCTGATTGACACCGGCGCGGTCTTCGCCAGCATCGAAGCATCGGTGTTGGCGCCGCAGGCGGACGGCGTGATCTTCGCGGTGGCGCGGGGGCAGCGCGAGTCGCTTGTGGCTGAGGCGCTCAAGCACCTCGATTCGCTGGGCGCGAAGCTGGCGGGGATTGTGTTCAACGGTGCGAACGTGACCGATTTCGGCCGGGCGCTCAACGCCGGACGATCGCAGAATTTCTTCAGCAGCACGCGGGTGCGGGCGCAGGTCGCGCCGCGGCCGGCGGTGCTGTCGGGCTTTGGCCCGATGGTCGATGCGACGCTCTGGTCGCTGCCGCAAAAGCAGGTCGCCGAGTTCGAGATGCTCTACCAGAATCCCGAGACGTTGCCGCATTCGGCGGGGAAAATTCCCAAGGCGGCTTAGTCGTATTCAGTTGTTCACTTCGGTCCAGTCTTAAGGCCCTATCGCACGAGATCCGCGCATGCAGAGAAGTAACGCTCATCATCCTTCGGAACTGCGCGGCCGCGACCTGATCTGTTTCAGTCACGACTGGGGCGGGGACCCGCTGTCGAAGAACCACCTGATGCGTTTGCTGGCGCGGGAGAACCGCGTGCTCTGGGTGAACTCGATCGGCTATCGCACGCCGACCGCGTCAAAGGCGGACGCGGCGCGGGCGATCCGAAAGCTCAAGCAGGCGATCAGCCCGATCCGCCAGGTCGAGCCCAACCTCTTCGTCCTAAGCCCGCTGGCAATTCCATCCTACGGTCGGGCGTGGATACGCGGGTTGAACCGGTGGTGTCTGCGCGCCCAGGTCAAGCGGGCGATGCGGCGCCTGGGATTCAAACGCGCGATCAACTGGGTCTTCAACCCCGCCGCCGCGATCGTCGCCGGCACGCTTGGCGAGGAAATGGTGATCTACTACTGCGTGGACCAGTACAGCGCCTTCACCGGAGTCGCCGCGCAGTCGCTGGTCGAGTTGGAGTCGCAACTGATCGCGCGCTCGCGCCTCGTCGTCACATCATCCCAGCGCCTGTACGAGGCCAAGCGTCAGTTGAACCCCAACACGGTGCTGGTGCGGCACGGCGTGGACCACCAGCACTTCCGCACCGCGCTCGATGAATCCACGCAAATCCCCGATGAAATCGCGCGCCTGCCCCGGCCGATCATCGGTTACTTCGGCCTGATCGGCAGCGACTGGGTGGACATCGGCCTGATGGAGGAAGTCGCGCGACGATTCCCCGCGGCATCGATCGTGATGCTGGGGAAGGTCGCAATGGACGTCTCGGCTCTGTCGAGCCTGCCCAACGTGCACCTGCTCGGACGCAAGCCGTACGAGCAGCTTCCTGCCTACTGCAAGGGTTTCGACGCGGCGGTGATCCCGTTCCCGATCAACGAGGCGACGCTCAACGCCAACCCGCTCAAGGCGCGCGAATACCTGGCCGCCGGACTGCCAGTTGTTTCGACCGCCATTCCCGAAGTTGAAGTGCTGGGCCTCTGCCGGATCGGTGTCGATCGCAACAGCTTCGTTAGCCAACTTGAAGCCGCATTGGCTCAGCCCGGGCCCAGTCGCCTGCGGAGCGAGAGCGTGCGCGGCGAGAGCTGGGAAGCCCGCCTGCGGCAGGTCGAACGGGAACTGGCAGGCGTCATGCGACCGGCACACGTCGCTGGTACGTCGTCGGACAATCGCAAGAGTTCAATCGCGAACGCCGCTTGAAGGAGAAACAGGTCATGTGGTCGGTGCCGCGGCTATTACGAGAAGACTTACGCTGCAAGGCACGGTGGTGCTACGAAAGCGACGGCTGGCCGGCGATGCTCAAAGTCTGCTTCACCGACGGCAGCGCCGCGATGATCCTCTACCGCCTGATGCAAGGCTCGCGAAAATGGGGTCTGACCCCTTTGGAAATGGTGTTTAACAAGCTCAATGCGATTTTCTGCAACTGCATCATCGGACGCGGCGCGGATTTCGGGCCGGGGTTCGTGCTGATCCACAGCAGCGGGATCGTGATCAACGGCGCGGTGCGCGGCGGTCGCGGGATTCACCTCGAACATCAGGTGACGATCGGCGCAGAAAACCGCCGCAGTCCGGTGCTAGGCGACGACGTCTTTATCGGCGCGGGCGCGAAGGTGATCGGCGGCGTCGCTGTGGGTGACGGCGCGCGCATCGGCGCTAACGCCGTGGTGATCGACGACGTTCCCGCGCACGCCACCGCCGTCGGCATACCGGCGCGAATGATCCTGCGGCCCGAACCGCTGGACGCCTATGGAGTCGCAGCGTGATTCTAAAGTAGCGGTCTGTATGAACGGCACGGAAACCATCCTCGCGTCTGTCTTCTGGCTCAGCGTCGCCGCCGTCGCGTACGCCTACGTGGGCTACCCTGCCCTCATCAGTGTCGCCGCCCGCCTCTTCGGCCGCTCCGCGGAGCCGCGCGCCGCCACTGCTGATGAAGATCTGCCGCACGTCTCCCTCCTGATCGCCGCCCACAACGAGGAAGCCGTCATCGACGCTCGCCTCCGCAATGCCCTCGCCACCGACTACCCGGCGAAAAGGCTGGAGATCGTCGTTGCCTCCGACGGCAGTTCCGACGCCACCGCCGCGATCGTCCGCCGCTACGCCAGCCGCGGCGTACGGCTTCTCCACGACCCGCAGCGCAAAGGCAAGGCGGCGACGATCAACGCCGTCGTCCCGCAACTCACCGGCGAGATCGTCGTCCTCTCCGATGCGAATACTGACGTCGACCCCGCCGCGATTCGCCGGCTCGCGCGCTGGTTCGCCGACCCCGCCATCGGCGCAGTCTGCGGCCGCCTCGTGCTGACCGACGCCGCCACCGGCGCCAACGCCGACGGCATCTACTGGCGTTATGAGACCTTCCTCAAGCGCTGCGAAGGACGCCTGGGCGCGCTGCTGGGGGCGAACGGCGCGATCTACGCGATCCGCCGCGAGCTCTTCGTCCCGATCCCGCCGACGACGATCATCGACGACTTCGTCATCCCGCTGCTATCGAAGCTCAAGAACGGCGGCGCGATCGTCTACGACAGCGGCGCGACCGCGCGCGAGGAAACCGCCCCCGACGTCCGGGCTGAATTCCGCCGCCGCGCCCGCATCGGCGCGGGCGGGTTCCAGGCGATCGGCCTCCTCTGGCGGTTATCGGACCCGCGCCGTGGCTGGGTCGCCCTCGCGTTCGTTTCACACAAGGTGCTGCGCTGGTGCGGCCCCTTCTTCATGCTTGGTGCTGCCATCGCCAGCGCCTGCCTATCGCGGCAAGCGTTCTATCGCCAGGCGCTGCTGATCCAAGGGGGTTTCTATGCCATCTCGCTCGCCGGCGCGCTCTGGCCGGCGCGCTCGCCGCGAGTATTGCGCATCGCCCAGTTGTTCACCGGCATGAATGCAGCGCTTCTGGTCGGTTTCTGGCGCTGGTGGAACGGGGCTCAAGGGGCAACCTGGCAACCGACCGCGCGTCCGGTCGAACTCCGAAGGGCGGCTTAACCGTGATCCTAACCGGTCAAAAACTCCAGCACGATGATTCGTTGCGCCGATCCAACAGCGTGTACTCATCGTGCAAGATGACCGCCGAATGGCTCCTGTCGCTGCTGGCGCTCGCCTTTCTCACCCCGTTTCTCGCGGCCGCGGCCCTGATCGTCAAAATCTCGTCCGGTGGTCCCGCCTTTTACTGCCAGGTCCGCCTCGGGCGAAATGGCCGCCCCTACCGCGTCTACAAGATCCGAACCATGGTCCACCAGGCCGAGGCCAAGACCGGCGCCGTCTGGGCCGCCCAGGATGACCCGCGCGTCACGCCGATCGGCCGCTTTCTCCGCGACACCCACCTCGACGAACTCCCCCAACTCCTGAATATCCTGCGCGGCGAGATGAGCCTGATCGGCCCGCGCCCCGAGCGCCCGGAAATTGCCTCGCAGCTCGAATTGCTCCTGCCCAACTACCGCAAGCGTCTCTACGTTCGTCCCGGCCTCACGGGCCTGGCGCAGCTCCGCCTCCCCCCCGACAGCGACGTCCACGGCGTGCGCCGCAAGCTCTCATACGACCTCTACTACGTCCGCCGCGTCGGCCCCTTGCTCGACGCTCGCATCGCCGCCTCCACCGGCTTTTACCTGCTCGGCCGGCTCTCCAAATCGATGTCGGAACTATTGGTCCGCGCCCCCGGCCGAGAGGCCGACCGCCAGCGCAACATCAGCAACCCCGGTCTCTCGATCGAGCTGCAATTCCCGCGCGTCAGCTCGTCGAGGCGCGGCGCTGAAACCATCGAAGGAGTCAAGGCCGCATGAGCCGCACGCTCCCCAATGTTGGCGATTCCGGCGCGGCGGACCTCCTGCCCTTCCTCTGGCCCGAGGCCGAGCAGCAATCGAGCATCGCCGGAACCGCCTCGTACGCGCTCTTCATCCTCTTGAACGCCACGCTCTTCGTGCGCCCCGCGGAGATCGTGCCGTCGCTCGAAGGCTGGCCCATCTACGCCGTCGTGGCGACGCTCGCCCTCCTCGTCGCACTGCCCGCCGTCCTGAACCAACTCAACCTCCGCACGCTGCTCGACCGTCCGATCAGCGCCTGCGTCGTCGGCATGCTGGCGGCCGTGATCATGTCGCACCTCTCCAGCTTTTACATCTGGGGCGCACGCACGGCCGGGCTGGAATTCCTCAAGGTCGTGATCTATTACCTGCTGCTCGTCGGCACGATCGACCGCGTCGAGCGCCTGCGGCAATTTCTCGGCTGGCTCGTCGCGCTGGCGATCGTGGTGGCGGGACTGGCCGTGCTGCAATACCACGGCGTGATCGACATTCCCGCCCTCGCCGCCGTCGAACAGGGGGGTATCGATCCCGAGACCGGCGACGCCACCATCGTCCTCCGCCTGGTCAGCACGGGCATTTTCAACGATCCCAACGACCTCTGCCTGCTGCTCGTGCTGTCGATCGCCGCCTGCGTTCACGGGCTTGAAGATCGCCGCTGGGGTTCCTGGCGAACGTTCTGGATCGCGCCGCTAGGCCTGTTCGCCTATGCGATGACCTTGACGCAGTCTCGCGGCGGCTTCCTCGGCCTGCTCGCCGCCGTCGTCGTCTTCATTTGGGTGCGCAAGGGCTGGCGAAAGGGCCTCCCGCTCGCCGCGCTCGCGCTCCCGGCCATGTTCTTCCTCTTCGCGGGGCGGCAAACAGAGCTAGATGTCGGCGAGGGCACCGCCCAATCGCGCATCCAGCTCTGGAGCGAAGGCATCACCCTCTTCCGCCGCGCCCCGGTTTTCGGTTTTGGCTTCGGCACCTTCGCCGAAGAGGTCGGCCAAGTTGCCCACAATTCCTTCGTCCACAGCTTCGCTGAGCTTGGCTTCTTTGGCGGCACGATCTTCCTCGGCGCGTTCGCGATCAGCTTGCGCACGCTCAAGCGCATCGGCGGCTCGATGACCCGCGCCGCCGACACCGACCTGGTCCGACTGCGCCCCTACATGATGGCCATCGTCGCCGGCTACGCGGTCGGCATGATCTCGCTCTCCCGCGCCTACGTCGTCCCTACTTACCTGATCCTTGGCCTGACCGCGGCCTACGTCGAGATCTCGCGGCGTCACGCCGCCCTGATCCTCCCCACAGTCAGTCAGCGCCTCGCGTGGCGCATGAGCGTATTCGCAGGTGCATTCCTGATCGGCACCTATGCGTTCGTCCGATTGTTCGTTCAGTGGGGTTGATACAAAGCTTCCGATGAAAGTGTCATGCAACTGATGCAGGAAACAGCACGAATCGCACCCCCGATCACCGCCGCGCCCGCGCGCCGTGTGACGTTCATCGAGCCCCCGCGCCGCTGGCAATGGGTCAACGTCGCCGAGCTCTGGCGCTTCCGCGACCTCGCGCTCCAACTCGCCTGGCGCGACATCAAGGTGCGCTACAAGCAGACGCTGCTCGGCGCTGGCTGGGCCATCTTCCAGCCCGCGATGATGATGCTCGTCTTCGTCGTCTTCTTCCACGGGTCCGGCCATGTTTCCTCCGGCGAACTGCCCTACCCGCTGTTTGTCTACGCCGGCCTGCTCCCCTGGATCTTCTTCGCCACCGCGATGTCCAGCGCCGCCCAGAGCGTCGTCGGCTCCGAGCGCCTGATCACCAAGATCTACTTCCCGCGCCTGGCGATCCCGCTCGCCGCCGTCGCCACCGCCGTGGTCGACGCCGCCATGGCCATGGTGCTGCTGGTCGGCATGATGGCCTGGTACCACGTCGCGCCCGGGCCCGGTCTGCTGATGCTGCCCATCGTCTTCGGCGTCATCGCGCTCACCGCTACAGGCCTTGGCACGCTGCTGGCCGCGTTAAACGTCGCCTACCGCGACGTCCGATACGTCATCCCGTTCCTCATCCAGATCTGGATGTTCGCCACGCCCAGCATTTATACGCAAACCAGCGCCCTGCCGGACCACGTCCGCTCGCTCGTCGTCTTCAACCCGATGGTTGGTCTAATCGAAGGCTTCCGCGCCGCCGCGCTGGGCGGACCGATGCCCTGGACCCAGTTAGCGGCCGCATCGACCACCGGCGTCCTCGCGCTGCTCGTCGGCTGCCTCTACTTCCGGAGGATCGAAGACACCTTCGCCGACACGATCTAAACGCCGCTTGAAAAAAGTATCCGGGATCGCCCAACCATGCCCCCCGCCATCCAAGTCGAAAACCTCAGCAAATGCTATCGCGTCAACCACGCGGTCGCGCGCCCCGCCTATCGCACGCTGCGCGAAAGTCTCACCGGCGCACTGGCGAGCTCGGTGCAACGCCTCCGAAAAGGACTGAAGACCACCCGCCACGAACCCTTCTGGGCCCTCGACGACCTCAGCTTCGAAGTCCAGCCCGGCGAGGTCCTCGGCGTCATCGGCCGCAACGGCAGCGGCAAGAGCACGCTCCTCAAGATCCTCTCGCGCATCACCAAGCCCACCACCGGCCGCGCCCGCATCGACGGCCGCGTCGGCAGCCTCCTCGAGGTCGGCACCGGCTTTCACCCCGAGCTTAGCGGCCGCGAAAACATCTTCCTCAACGGCAGCATCCTGGGCATGAGCCGCCCCGAGATCCGCCGCAAGTTCGACGAGATCGTCGCCTTTGCCGAGGTCGAGCAGTTCCTCGACATGCCCGTCAAGCGATATTCCAGCGGCATGTACGTCCGCCTCGCGTTCAGCGTCGCCGCCCACCTGGAGCCCGAGATCCTGATCGTCGACGAGGTGCTCGCGGTCGGCGACGCCGCCTACCAGCGCCGCTGCATCGACCGCATGTCCGCCCTGGCGGCCGAAGGGCGCACCGTCCTCTTCGTCAGCCACAACATGGACGTCATCCCGCGCCTCTGCAGCCGCGCGCTCTTTCTCGAAAAGGGACGCAAGGTCGCCGAAGGCCCCGCCGCCGACGTCCTGCGCCGCTACATGGGCCGTCAAACCGCCGACGCGCCCGACGCTGAAAATCTCACCGGCAAGGTTCACATCGGCGACGGCCGCGCGCAATTCACCCGCATCAGTCACGTCGATGCCGACGGCAAGCCGATGCCGGTCCACGCCTGCGGCGATGACCTGATCCTCCGCCTCGAAATCCGCTCCGACCGCGACATCCGCGACGTCGCGCTCTCGGTCGTTATCCAGACGCTGCAGGGCGCGCGCCTCATCAGCAGTTGGACGCGCGAGGTCGATTACCGTGTCGATCTGTTCAAGGGCGTGCAGATTTACCAATGCCATTTCCAGCGGGTGCGGCTGCGTCCCGGCCGCCGCGTCTACGTCCAGCTCGCCATGGCCACCCACAACCTGATCGATTGCGTCGAGGACGCGCAGGTGATCGAAGTCACCGACAACTGGGAAACCCGCACCCTTTCCACCGAATCGACCCAGGGCGCGGTCGTGTGCGGCTACGAATGGTCCAAGATCGCCAAGCCACAGGCGCAGCACGCCGACCCCTGCCTCGACCAAACCGTGGGTCAGCCATGATGTTGCGCCCCCGACCCAGAATCGGGATCTACGAATCCTCGGCCGGGCCGAGCGGTTCGTCGCGCTACGTCGAATCCATTCTCTCCGCCATCGACACCGACGAATTCGACGTCATCCTCTTTTGTCGCGCGGGCGGTCCTTACGCCCCCCGGCATGGCCTAACACTCGAAGAAGTGATGCCACAAGCCCGTCTCCGCGTTGCCCAACCCGCGCCCGCACCGCTGTCGAAACGCCCTTGGCGCGCCGTCACTCCCGCGTGGCTAAAACTCTGGAGCGGCTTCGGTCAGGAAAGCCTCCGCCTCGCCGCCGCATTCCGCCGCCGTCCGGTCGACCTGCTCCACACCAACAACGCCGGCTGCGAAGAATCCGGCGTCGCCGGTCGCATCGCCGGCATCCCGCGCGTGCTGGGCACGTTCCACATCGACTCGCGCGTAGACGTCGCGCAGCGGCGAAACGGCCTGCGCTATCGCACCCTCGAATTCGTCAGCAACCAGTGTCTCCATGCCGCGATCGCCGTCAGCGACGCGACCGGCCGCGAGTGGATCCGCCGAACCCGCCTCGCGCCGCGCAGAGTCGTCACCATCCGCAATGGCATCAACGCCGGCAAGTCCGTCCGAAGCATCGATCAAACCGCAGCGCGCCAGAAACTCGGACTGCCCATCGGCGATGCGCTGATCATCGGCGGCGTAGGTCGCCTCGATGCCGTGAAAGGTTTCGACGTCCTCCTGAACGCAGCCGCGTCATTAGCCGCCGATTACCCCAACCTCGCCATCGCCCTGGCCGGCGACGGCCCGCTCCGCCAACCCCTCGAACAACAAGCCGAGCGCCTTGGCATCGCCAACCGCGTCCACTTCCTCGGCTTCCGCCAGAACATTACAGAGGTCTACGAAGCCCTCGACATCTTCGCAATGCCCTCGCGCTGCGAAGCGCTCCCGTATGCGCTCCTCGAAGCCATGACCGCCGAGTTGCCCGCCGTCGCCTCGAACGTCGGTGGAGTCCCCGAAGTCGTCGCCCCCGGCGAGACCGGATTCCTTACCCCCGTCGAGGATCATCGCGCACTCGCAGCCGCGCTCAAGACACTGCTCGACAATCCAACCCTGCGCCAGCAAATGGGCCGCGCCGCCCACCATCGCGTAGTCCACCATTTCAGCGAGCAGGAGATGGTCGCCCACACCATCGAACTCTACCGGCGCTTGCTAACCGGCGCCCGCGCAACCTCAACAAGGATCGCCGCATGATCCCCTCCTTCAAGCACGCCGGGGCAGAGCGTCGGGAGCTACGCGACCAAAGCGCCGCCCCGGATTCTTCAGATCCGCAGAGCACCGCCCCGGATTCTCCCGATCCGTCAAACAAATCCCCGCGCACCCACCTCCCCGGACTCGACCGCCTCCGCGGCCTCGCGATCCTCATGGTCATGATCCTCCACTTCAGTGGCGGAATCGCGCGTCGGATCTTTGCCGGGCGGACCCTGGGCTTCTTCGGGAAATACAGCTACGGCCTCTACGTCTTCCACTGCGCCCTCGAGCCGACGTTCCGCCACTTCTTTTCCGTCTACCTGCTGATCGACCGCGTCTTTCACCACTACTGGCCGCCCCGCTTCGCATACATGACGATTTCAATGGGGATCTCGATCGCTGCCGCGTGGGCGAGCTGGCACCTCTACGAGAAGCAGTTCCTGAAGCTGAAGCGGTTCTTCGAATCCAGGCCGGCGCGTGAGGCGCAACCGGCAGCGCCGCCGGCGCAAGTCGAATTCTTGAAGGCAGCATGAAGATCGTCGTCGCATCCAGCGGGCTGGGTCATGTCGCGCGCGGCGTCGAAGCGTGGGCGGCGGACCTCGGCGGCGCCCTGGCGGCGCGCGGGATGGACGTCACCGTCTGCAAAGGAGGCGGCCGCGCCGAGGCGGCGCATGAGCGCGTGATCGACTGCTGGCAACGCGGGGGGAATCGAACCGGGCAACTGCTCCGCTGGTTGCCCAAACGCTTCACCTGGCGCTTGGGGCTTGCCTCCGGCTACGGCGTCGAACAGACGACCTTCGCATTGCGGCTGGTGGATCATTTGCGGCGTGAATCAGTCGATCTCCTGCACGTCCAGGACCCGCAAGTGGCGCTAATCGTGCAGCGGGCGCAAAGCCTTGGGCTGCTGCGCACGCGCACGATCCTCGCCCACGGCACGGAAGAACCGACATCCTTCCTTCGCAAAATCATCTACCTGCAACACCTGGCCCCATGGCACTTGGAGGAATCACGCAAGGCCGGCGCATGGAAGGACACCTGGCGGGCGATCCCCAACTTCATCGACACGAATCTTTACCGCCCCGGCCGCGCACTCGCACTTCGCGCCGAATTGGGAATCCCCGCCGACGCGCTGGTCCTCCTCAGCGTCGCGGCGATCAAACGACACCATAAACGGATCGACTACCTGCTCGAAGAATTCAATCGATTGCGTCAAAGGTCACCACAACTGCCCGCGTGGCTGATCGTGGCAGGGGGGTGGGAATCGGGAACGGACGAACTGGTAGAAGCAGGCAAGCGCCTCCTGGGCGACCGCGTGCGGTTCCTCGTCCGCTTCCCGCGCCAGCGCATGCCCGAGCTCTACCGCGCCGCCGACGCGTTCACGCTCTGCAGCCTCAAGGAGATGATGCCGATCGCACTGCTCGAAGCGATGGCCAGCGGTCTGCCCTGCATCGTCAACCGTCATCCGGTGCTGGAGTGGATGAGCGGTCCCGGCGGTGAGGCGATTGAGATGGCAACCCCCGGCGCACTGGCGGGCAGGCTTGAACGGCTCTTCGCGGACCGCCCGCGGCGCCAGGCGTTGGCCAAAGGAGGTCGAACGCATTGTGAGCAAAACTTCACGGTCGATCAGGTTGTGAACGACATTTGCGCATATTACCGCTTTGTGCTCGGGGCGACGGCCCTGCGGCGGGCGGCATGAACACGATGAGCATGCCAACCATCAGCGTCATCATCCCGACTTTCAACAGCGCCGCATTAATCACATCAGCGGTCGAGAGCGCACTCGCGCAAACTGTGCCGCCAGCGGAAATCCTCGTCATCGACGACGGCTCAACCGACAATACGCGGGAACGTTTGTCGCTCTACGGCATTCGCATTCGGTATCTGTACCAGCCGAACCGCGGCGTGGCCGCGGCCCGTAACCTTGGATTGAAAGAAGCCACCGGCGAATTCATCGCCTTCCTGGACGCCGACGACGTCTGGCACCCGAGAAAACTCCAGCGGCAGCTCGCTGCCATGGCCGCAAACCCCGACATCAGCCTTTTAGCCACGTCAACGTCTAATTGGCCCAACGACCCGCCCGTCGACCCACCTGCCGCAGGCGCCATCCATCGGATGACGTGGCAAAAGCTGGCCGTGAAAAACCATCTCGTCACCTCCTCGATCATCGTCCGGCGAGCAGCCTTGGCGCAGGTTGGCGATTTCGACACCGCGCTCCACGGACCCGAGGATCATGACCTCTGGTTGCGAATCGCAGAGACAGCCGCCGTGGCCATCCTCGAGGCGCCCCTGACCGGTTACCGCGACACCCCGGGCAGCCTAAGCAGACAGGCCCAGACCATGCGGGCAGGCATGCGGCAAATCCTGCGCAAGTTGGATCAGCGGGGCGTCTGGGGGAATCAGCGGTGGCTGCGCCGCAAAGCCTACGGCTATTGCGACTATTCCTGCGCCTACATGGCCGGCGCTGCAGGGTTGCCGGCGCAGGCGTTGGGGGACCTGGCGCGATCGATATTCTGGTATCCGCTGCCGTATCACCGGTCGGAGGTCCGTTTTCCTCTCGCGCGATTGCGGATGTTGCCGATGAACCTTGCGCGGTTGTTGCGCCTGCGGCGCAATTAGTGCGCCGTCCGGACGGCGCGACGTAGGAACGCGCCTATGGAAGTCCCAAACAAGCTTCGCCAGACGATCCCGCAAAAGATCCGCGTTGCCCACGTTGCCGGACAGTTAGCCGTCGGCGGGATGGAGAAGCTGTTGGTGGAGTTCGCCCGGCATGCGGACCGATCGCGATTCGAGCTCTCCTTCATCTCGCTAGGCGATCGCGGACGGGTGGCCGAAGAGATCGAGGCATTGGGCTGGCAGGTCGAAACGATGGGGGAGCCGCGGGGATTTCGACCATCGATGATCTTTCGACTGGCGGGGTTATTTCGCCGCTGGCAGGTGGCGGTGGTACATACTCACAACGGGCGACCCCTGATGTACGGCGGGCCGGCGGCGCGACTGGCGGGCTTGCCCGGCGCGCTGCACACGCGACACGGGCAGCAGCATGGCGCGGGCCGGCGCGAACTGGCGCGGTTCCGTCTGGCAACGCGACTGGTCGATCGCGTCGTCTGCGTGTCAGCGGACAGCATGCTGCTGGCAGCGGCGAGCGGAGTAGCAGCAGAGAAGCTGCGAACGGTTGCGAACGGAATTGACCTCTCACGGTTCGGCTACACCGGGCCGCAGCCGCACGGGCCGGCAGTGATGATCGGCCGGCTTAGTCCTGAAAAAGATCCCTACAACCTGATCCGTGCCGCCGCGCTGGTGATTGAGGAAGAGCCGGGCTTTCGCTTGCAGGTGGCCGGGGACGGCGCTTGCCGAGCCCCCCTGGCAGCACTGGCGCGGGAACTGGGAATTGCAGATTTCGTGGAGTTCCTCGGGGAAATTCGCGATGTTCCCGCGCTCCTGGCGCGGGCGTCGATGTTCGTGTTGCCATCGTTGACCGAGGGGATTTCGCTGACCCTGCTGGAGGCGATGGCGCGGGGTTTACCGGTGGTCGCGACATCCGTGGGGGGGACGCCCGAAGTGGTCGAGGATGGGGCGAGCGGACTATTGGTCGCGGCACAGTCACCCGCCGAACTCGCGCAGGCGATGCTTCGGGTTTATCGCCATCCACAACGGGCGCGGCTCATGGGATTAGCGGCGCACCATCGCGTGACGGCGCATTTCGACGTGCGGCGGATGGTCGCAGAGTATGAAGAGCTTTACCAGGAATGTTTAAGCCGCCCGCGCATCGGCGCGCTGGCTGCTTGAGGAACTCGCGTTTGATCGGTCAGTTCGTCCATCGTCACCTGTTACTCCCGGCGTTTGAGAGCGGTCTCAAACGCCGCAAGACGCTGCGCTACTGGGCGGAGCTCGAGCGGACGCAATGGCTCAGCGCCCGCGAACTGGCCGACCGACAACTGGACGCGCTGCGGGGGTTATTGTCGCACGCATTCCGCAATTGTCCGTACTACCGAAGCGAGTGGCTGCGCCGCGGATTGGATCCAGCGAAGGTGCAGTCGGCGGCGGACTTTTCCCGCTGGCCGGTCATCGACCGTGAAACGATCCGCGCAAATCGATTTGAAATGCGGTCGCGAGGGGCAGGCCTCGGACTGATTTCCAAATCCACCGGCGGCTCAAGCGGCGTGCCGCTGCACTTCGACCTGGATCACCGGAGCAACGATCGGCGGATGGCATCGTGGCACCGCGGTTACGCCTGGGCTGGCGCGGGGCCGGGCACTCGGCAGCTTTACCTCTGGGGCGCGCCGCTGAGAGCGCGCCGGCCGTTGAAGCGTTGCAAGGATCGCCTGTACGACTGGCTATACCGCAAACGCGTCTTCAGCTCATTCGACATGAGCCGCGAGCGCGAGGACGCCTTCGTCCGCGAGCTCAATGCCACGCGGCCGGATGCGATCGTGGCCTATACCAACCCGCTGTATGAGTTGGCGCGTTCGCTGATCAAGCGCGGGGTGCGGGTCTATTCGCCAAAGTCGATTGTCGTAGGGGCTGAGAAGCTGCACGGCTTTCAGCGCGAGATGATCGAGCGCGCGTTCGGCGCGCCGGTGTTCGAGACCTACGGATCGCGCGAGTTCATGCTGATCGGCGCCGAATGCGATCGGCATACCGGGCTGCACCTGACGCAAGAGAACATGCGGGTCGAGGTGCTGGACGATGACGGCTGGCCGACCGCGCCCGGCGCGGAGGGGAATGTCGTCATCACGGATTTGTACAACTACGGCATGCCGTTCATCCGTTATGCGAACGGCGATCGCGCGATCGCGAGCGGCGCGGGCATGTGCGCATGTGGCCGGGGATTGGCGCTTCTAAAGCAAGTGACAGGTCGCCGGCTCGATATGCTGCGAACGCCGGACGGGCGGCGGATCGCCGGCGAGTTCTTTCCGCATCTGATGAAAGACTTCGCAGCCGTTGCGCGGTTTCAGGTGGTGCAAGAGCGCATCGACCGAGTGGAACTGCGCGTGGTGTTGATGTCACCGCTGGGGCCAGCGGAGCGGCGTCACTTGGAGGGGCGCGTGCGCGACACCCTGGGCCCAGCGATCCGATTCAACCTGACGGAAGTGACGGAAATCCCGCTCACGGCCGCGGGCAAGCTGCGCGTGGTCATCAGTCATGTGACCGATGAATTGCACGAGACGAAAGCGGGTACGTTATGTGCGGCATAGCCGGGATTATCCGATTCGATGACCGGCCCGCCGACGTGGCGATGCTGGCGCGGATGAGCGGGCGCGTCGCCCACCGCGGGCCCGACGGCTCGGGGATCTACGCGGCCGGTCCGGTCGGGCTGGCGCACCGGCGATTGAGCATCCTCGACACGTCGGCGGCGGCGCACCAGCCGATGTGGGACGCGGAGCGGACCGCGGCCATCTCATATAACGGCGAGGTCTACAACTACAGGGAACTGCGCGCGAGCCTCGCCGCGCTGGGGCATCGCTTCGAATCCACCGGCGATACGGCGGTGCTGCTGGCGGCGTGCCAGACGTGGGGCGTGCCCGAGGCGGCGCGGCGGGTCAACGGGATGTTCGCCTTCGCTTATTGGGACGCGCGGCGCCGGGAGATGTGGCTCGTGCGGGACCGCGTGGGAATCAAGCCGCTGTACTACCATTGCAGCGCCGAGCGGGTGCTGTTCGCGTCGGAGATCAAGGCGCTGCTGGGCGAGGTGGACGCGCAGCCGGACGAGAACGCGCTGACGGCGCTGCTGATGCGCATCCCGCTTCACGATCCGAACACGCCGTTCAAGGGGATCCGCGCCGTGGAGGGGGGCCAGGCGATCCGCTTCGACGCGGCAGGGCGCGTCGAGCCGCGGACATACTTCTCCTTGGCCGACGCTGTGGACCCGGAGTTGTACGCCAGCGTGGATCGCATGTCGGACCGCGATGTGGTGTCGATGGTAGACGAACGGGTGCGTGAGAGCGTGGCATTGCACGCGGCGAGCGACGCGCCGGTGGGGACGCTCGTCAGCGGCGGGGTGGACTCCGGGCTGGTGTCTAGTTTGGCCGGGGCCCACCTGCCGGGGTTGAACGCTTATCACGCGGACGTCGAGGGGCCGTGCAGCGAGTTGGCGTGGGCGCGTGAGACGGCGCGGGAGGCGGGGTTGCCCCTGCGCGTGCTGAAGCTGACGCATGAGGGCTACGTGCGGGCGCTGCCGCAGGTGACGTATTTCAACGAGTGGCCTGTCTGTCTGCACCCCAATACGGTGCCGTTTCATCTGGTATGTGGCCTGGCGGCGCGGCGGGGGGAGAAGGTGCTGCTGACCGGTGAGGGGGCGGACGAGTTATTCGGGGGCTATGCGATCTTCCGTGCCGCCGCGCGGCGGCGGCGGTTGGACTTGTGGCGCCGACGGCTTTGTAGCGTGCTGGGGGGCGTCGGCCTGGGGCGGGTGGGGCGGCTCGTCGAGTGGGCGACGCGCGGCGAAGGTGGCAGCGCCGGGATGCGGTCGGCGGCGGCGACGATGCTCTCTCGCGGCCGGTCGCTATTACCCGTGCATGCGGCCCAGGAGGCGTACGGTTTCGTGGCGGATCCCGTCGAGCGGGAATTTCACGCGGACTTATTCGGATCGCTGCACGGCTACCTGCAATCGATCCTCTGGCGCAACGACAGGATGGGAATGGCGGCGGGCGTCGAGAGCCGCGTGCCGTACCTCGAGAACGAGCTGATTCGCTGCGCGCTGAACCTGCCGATGCGATTCAAGCTGCGCGGACGGACGGACAAGTGGGCGCTGCGGCGCGCGGCCGAGCGGCGCCTGCCGCGCGCCCTGAGCCGGCGGCCCAAGATGGGCTTTCCGGTGGACGCCCGGACATACGTGCGGCCGCCAGCGGCCTTCTTCCGCGGGGGGTTTGTCGAAGGCGTGATGGACATCGGCCCGCGACAGCTTGAGGCGTTGGCGGCGCACCAACCGGATTCGTACTTCGACCTGATGACCGCGGAATTGTGGGGGCGGATGTTCTTCGGCGGGGAAGCGGCGGACGCGCTCTCCGAGCGGCTGTGGTCTGCAGTCGCGGACACGGTAGCGCCGCGACCACTGCCCGAGCGGCGGCCGCCAATCCGATTGGCTGCGCCGATCGGGGTTAACGCGCTCAGGCCAGCCCTGCTCGCGGAGGCGGCGTGATGCGCGTGCTGGCGGTGACCAATCTTTATCCGAACCCGTATCAGCCGCATCGCGCACCGTTCAATCGCCAGCAGTTGCGGGCACTGGCGGCGCAGCATGAACTGGCGGTGATCGCGCCAATCGCGTGGACGGACGAACTGATGCTCCGGCGGCCCGGCGGTGCGGGGTTAATGCCAGGCAGGCGTGCGATCTGCGACGGCATGGCGGTGGATCACCCGCTCTATCTGTTTCCGCCGAAGGTATTGCGCGGGTGGTACGGGCATTGTTTTCGCGAATCGATCCGAGCCCGATTCATGGATGCGGTCGAAGAGATTCAGCCTGACGTGATTTACGCCACATGGGCCTATCCCGACGGCTGGGCGGCGGTGGAGCTCGCGCGCGAGGCCGGGCTACCAGTGGCCGTGAAGGTGCACGGCTCAGACATTTTGCTGCTGGGCGGTCGCGGCGGGCGGCGGAGGCGGACGATCGAGGTGCTGAGCCGCGCGGACGCCGTCGTCGCGGTCAGCCGTCATCTCGCCGGACAAGTGGCGGCGCTCGGCGCCGACGCGCAGCGCGTGAGCGTCGTCTACAACGGAATCGATAAGACCTTGTTTCATCCGGGAGAGGTCGCGCCACCAGAGAGAAACGATGAACCGCCGCTGGTGCTCTACGTGGGCAACCTGCTGCCCGTGAAAGGCCTCGACGTACTGATTGATGCGTGCGATCGTTTGGCGCGGCGCGGCGTACATTTCGATTGCCGGCTGATCGGGCAAGGGCCGATGAAACGCGCAATCGAGCGGCAGATCCGCGAGCGCAGCTTGGAAGATCGGGTGAAGCTGCTCGGCCCGCGACCGCTGGAAGAACTGCCCGCGTGGTATCGCAAGGCGAACTTGCTCGTGCTGCCGAGCCGTTCTGAAGGCGTGCCCAACGTGGTGCTCGAAGCGCTGGCGTGCCGCACGCCCGTGGTGGCGACGCGCGTGGGCGGGGTGAGCGAGATTATCGGCAATGATGGCTTGGTGGCGGCGGGGGATGCCGCAGCGCTTGCGACCGCAATCGAGGCCGCGCTTATGCGAAAACGTGAAACGATTGCGCCGAAATTCGTGCCTCCCGGCTGGGACGAATCCGCCGCGGCGCTGGGCCGAGTGCTGCAAGGATTGACCCGCCGTTCGACTCGACTGGCCAGTGAAGAGGGAGGCGCCCGCCGCGCGGCGTGATCCAATTGTTGATGACGTTAAGTCTTTATCTTCTGCCGCCACTTCCGCTAGGCATCGCGTTGGCGATATGGCAGATGCGCCGCCGCGGATTGGATCGGTGGTTGGGCGGCTACGTCCTGCAATCGCGCCGGCGGCGCGCGGTGCAGCGGGGCGAAGAGGTCCACCTGCTGCTCTGCATGGCCGATCACTTCGAGCCGCGCTGGGGTGACGCTTCGGATGCAGTCGCCGAAGCGCGGGTCGCGCGGTGGGTTGATGAATATCCGCGGCTGTTCGATCCGTTCCGCGACGCCGACGGGCGCCCGCCGCGGCACACGTTCTTCTATCCGATCGATCAGTACGAGCCCGCGCCGGTGGATTCGCTGGCGGAGTTGTGCCGCGCGGGCTTCGGCGAAGTGGAGATTCACCTTCACCACGACCACGACACCGCCGAGAATCTGCGGCGAACGCTGTTGAAGTACAAGCGCCTATTCGCCGAGCGGCACGGCCTGCTCGCGCGGCGCCGCGATACCGGCGAGGCCGCATATGGGTTCGTCCACGGAAACTGGGCGCTGGACAACTCGCGACCCGACGGGCGATGGTGCGGCGTCAACAATGAGCTCGACGTGCTGCACGAGACCGGTTGCTACGCGGACTTCACGCTGCCCTCAGCCCCGAGCCCCACGCAGACGCGGACGATCAACAGCATCTATTACGCGGCAGGCGATCCGGCGCGTTGCAAATCACATGACCGAGGCACGGCAGTGGGGACGGGCGTACCTTCGTCGAATGCGCTGATGTTGATCCAGGGGCCGCTACTGCTGGCGTGGAAGCACGGACGCCGGGGCCCGCGACCCGCGATCGAGAATGGTTGCGTGCAACTTGGGCAGGCACCGACTGAACCACGCCTCGGCCTGTGGTTGAAGGCACGCGTCGGCGTGCCCCAGCGCCCCGATTGGTTCTTCGTGAAACTGCACACGCACGGCGCCACCGAGGCCAATCAGCAGGTGCTGTTGGGCGATCCAATGGTGCGCTTCCACGAGATGCTGGCGCGGCGGGCGCGAACGGATTCGAAATTCCACGTTCACTACGTGACCGCGCGCGAGATGTACAACCTCGCCCGCGCGGCGGAGGCGGGATGGGACGGAAGCGTCGAAGCGGCACGCGACTTCGAACTAACAGCCGGCACGCACCGGCCCAGCTCAAATTGCCACGCGATCAGAATCCACTATTCCGCAACAGCCGCCCCGTCTCCCGCGGCGGTGGCACTCGTCCCGGCAATCTGCTGCAAATCACCCATCGATTCAGAATAGACGATCGGCGGCACGTCCTTCAGCCTGAGCACGCGCTCATCGTTCTCGTTCGACGGCTCGTCATAGGTATAACTGCCGAACTTCACGCTCCCCGACTTGACGAAATACCCGTGCTGCAGCGTCACGCTAGCGTACATGTCCGCGCCCATGTACAGGCCGTCGATGAAGAGCAGGATATCGGCCCCCGCGGCCGGGAACGACTTGCGGTAGGACGTGACGGTCCCCCCGTCGGCGACGCTGCCGCGGTGCCAGCCAAGCCGTTCGGCGCGCGAGCGAAACGTCATCGCGTTAAGTTCCTTATTCGCGTAATCCGCGATCAGGCGCGTTTCGCCGTCACCCGGCTTGACGGTGACGACGCGACGATCCATCTGCGGGAACGGCGGCTCGATGTTGTAGTCGGCAATGTGTTGCTGCCACGCCTGTCGCGTCGGTTCGTCCAGCTCGAGCGGGTGGAGCATGCCGACGTGCCCGGTATCCGGGAGCGTGAATTCATCATCCGTCGGCGTCGTCAGCGAGAGGTCGTCGAGCGCACGGAAGGTGGCCAGCAGCTTGCCGGAGCCGTCGTCGTAGTGGCCCCACGCCAGTCGCGTCGCGAACGGGATGAGCAGGGGGTGTTTGAGGAACAGTTCCCTCCACCGCGCGATGGGCCAGCGGCGCTGGCGGACGAGCAGGTTTTCCAGCCGCAGATGCTGCGCCTTAACGACCTCGCGCAGGTTGGCCGACAAGTCTTTGAACTCGGCAAGGAGTTCCGGGCCGACCGTCTTCGGCAGAGCCTTGATCGGCTTGTTCTTTTCGAGATCCATGAAGGCGAACTTGAAGTCCGGCCCGATCGAGACTTCGATTTTCGATTTACCGGCATCGAGCACGCGCTTCTTCCCCGGCTCAAAGCCGAGCCACGGGACAACCCGGTCGCCCAGCTCTTCAGGCGTAATCCCCTGTTTCTTCGCCGCCGCATCAAATGCCTCACCCGCCGCGCGGCCGACGTTCTTCATCTTGTTCCGGTAACGGATCGCGAGCGCGTCCACCGCCAGCAGCGCCGCGTCCGTGCCCAGGAGCGCCAGCGCCTGCACCGCCCATTCCGCCAGCTTGCCGCGGTTGGATTCCACCCACTCGCGGATCGACTTGACGAACAGCGGCACCACGCGGTCATCGCCAAGCAACCCCGCGACGGCCAGCGCCCAGCGATCCCCCGCCTCTTGCTTGGACGCGAGAAACGCCTGTAGAACGGATCGGGCAAATTCACCACCGCTGTCCGGGTCGATCTGGTCGTACAGCGGCTTTGCCTCAACGTCCGCGACGATCTCCTTCGCGCGCGACTGCCGGAAGAGCAGGTACGTCACCTGGCTCGGCGAGAGCGTGCCGCCGCCGTCCCGCCATTTGAGCTTGGGCAGGCGAGCGAGGTCGAGCCACTTGGCCGGATTCTTCGCCTTGGACTCGGCCTTCTTCACGCGCAGCTCAATGTCCGCGCGTGTTGGCTTGATCCCGCGGCGCTCGCGCGCTTCTTGCACGGCCAGCAGGATCGCGTCACGGACGTCGTCGTTCTCTTCAACGTCCGCCCGCGCTTCCAGCGCCGCCTCCGCCTGCGGACCGCCCACAGTGCCCAGCAGCGTGATCGCCGAGAGGCGCGTGTCGGCTTTCTTCGCCGCGAGAAGCTCCGTAGCGCGCGGCATCACCGCATCGCCCGCCCGCGCCAGCGCCCGCGCCGCCGCCTCGCGCACCGGCTTCGACTTGTGATTCAACAATTCCCAGATGTCGTCCGCCACGCGCTCCATCTTCCACCGCCCAGCCAGTTGCAGGAAGGGCACCACAACCTTCGAATCGGTCTCGGCAAACCCGCGCCGGATCTCCTGATGAATGCGGTCGTCCTGCGCCGCGTCGCCCAGTGCGGACAGATGTTTCAGACCCTCCAGGCGCACGTCGGCGGTGGCGTGATCGAGCGCTGTCAGATAAACGTCAACGCCCGCCGCGCCGATCTGCTTCGCACAGGCGCTCAGGATCTGTTCGTGCCCTGACGTATCTTTCTGGCGGCGGACGAATTTGATCAGGTCGGGCAGCGCCTTGACGCCAAAGCGCTCAATCATCCAGGGCCCAACTACGTAGTGGTTCGAGTTCATCGAAGTGGCCTGCAGCGCCGCGCGGCACGCCTCGAGCGCGAGATCGCCATGCCTGGCCGGGTCCGACTCGTAGATCGGCTGCGCCTCATGAAAGCGGGTCCACGCGCTTCCCTTGCGCCGCTCGTACGCCTCGAGCACCTTGGGCTCGTATTTGTGCGGGTCGGCCCGGAGGAGGACCGCATACACGGCCTGGCTGCCATACTCGTGCGGGCGGAGCACGGCATCGACCACCGCCGCGAGCTTGTCCGGCGCGAAGCGCGCCAGCAGCTCGGCGACGTCGTGGAGATGTTCGTCCTTCTCCGCTCCCCGAATCACCTTATCCAACTGCGCAGCGGATAGGCCGAGGAAGAATCGACCGGCCGAAGTGGGTCGATCGTCGCGCACGAAGCTGGCGCTATGTTGGATCAGGCAGGAGCCGAATTCGGCGTCGTCCGCCTCGTCCGGCACGATCGATCCGCGCAGCGGCGCCAGCGAATCCTGCTCGGGCCGCTCGTGAGCGCACCGGTCGTGTACCCATCGGCCCAGGGTGCTGCCAAAACCCAGGCGATAGACGCCGCGCGCGAAGCGATGGTCCTGGTCCGTCCACGGCCCACTGGTAGGCAAGCCGTCGGATAGGCTGTTGGACCACCAGCCATACTGCTGTCGCTTGAGCCGGGCCAGCGCCTTGGCGTCGCCGGTTTCGGCGTAGGTTTCCAAGTCGTTAAGATTTGCGGCCTTCTGCCACCGGCCAACTTTCTTGATCGCATTGCGGATTCGGTCCACGAGATGCCTCCCTGCTGTCTGCTGCGTTGGTTTTACACCCGCGCGCGGAAATTGTGAACGCCGTGCGGTACGATATCTCAGGCCGCGCACGGGCGCGCGTGCTAACGCACAAATCCTCAGAGGTATGAATGACCGGCGACGTCGCGGAGATCCTCGAATCAAGCGAAGAAATCTACGAGCTGCACACCGCAGCCGCAGGTCCGTCAGGCGCGCTCCCCCTCACCGAAGACATGCTCCGCAACTGGGCCAGCGGTGACCTCTTCGGCCTCTCCCAGGACGCCGGCATGGGCTGGAACCCCGCCATGCTCGGCCGCAAGGAATTCCTCATCCTCTCCACCTCCGGCGGCATCCGCGCCGACGACGGCACCCCCATCGCCCTCGGCTATCACACCGGCCACTGGGAAGTCGGCCTACTCATGCAAGCCGCCGCGCGCGAATTCAAGGCCAAGGGCTTCGTCCCCTTCGCCGGCTTCTGCACCGACCCCTGCGACGGCCGCACCCAGGGCACCGTCGGCATGATGGATTCCCTCGCCTTCCGCAACGACGCCGCCATCATCCTCCGCCGCCTGATCCGCTCGCTCCCCACGCGGCGCGGTGTGATGGGCGTCGCCACCTGCGACAAGGGCCTCCCCGCCATGATGATGGCCCTCGCCGGTGCCGGCGACCTGCCCGGGATCCTCGTGCCCGGCGGCGTGACGCTCCCGCCCACCGTTGGCGAAGACGCCGGCAAAATCCAGACCATCGGCGTCCGCTACGCCCACGGCAAACTCTCCCTCGAAGAAGCCGCCGATCTCGGCTGCAAAGCCTGCGCGTCCCCAGGCGGCGGCTGCCAATTCCTCGGCACCGCCGCCACCGCACAAGTCGTCGGCGAGGCCCTGGGCATCTCCCTCCCCCACTCCGCGCTCGCCCCCAGCGGCCAACCGATCTGGCTCGACCTCGCCACCCGATCCGCGCGCGCGCTCATCGCGATGGAAAAGAAATCCATCCGCCTGCGCGACGTGCTAACCGACAAAGCCATCCAAAACGCCATGGTCGTCCATGCAGCCTTCGGCGGCTCGACCAACCTTCTCCTCCACATCCCCGCCATCGCCCACGCCGCCGGCCTCCGCCGCCCAACCTGCGAAGACTGGATCGACATCAATCGCAAAGTCCCCAGGCTGGTCGATGCCCTCCCCAACGGCCCCGTCGGATACGTCACCGTCCAGGTCTTCCTCGCCGGCGGCGTCCCCGAAGTCATGCTCCACCTGCGCAAGCTCGGCCTGCTCCACGAAGACGTCCTGACCGTTGCCGGCACAACGCTGGGAGAACTACTGGACTGGTGGGAAACCAGTGAACGCCGCTCGCGGCTTCGCACCGCGCTCCTGGAAAAAGACCGAATCAATCCCGATGGCGTGATCATGTCTCCCGAGCGCGCGCGATCGAAAGGACTCACCAGCACCGTCACCTTCCCACGCGGCAACCTCGCCCCAGAAGGCTCGGTCATCAAGTCCACCAGCATCGACCCCACAGTCGTTGATCCCGACGGCGTCTACCGCAAGACCGGCCCCGCCCGCGTTTTCCTAACCGAACGAGCCGCCATCGCCGCTATCAAGGCCAACAATGTCAAAGCTGGCGACGTCATCGTCCTCATCTGCCGCGGCCCCCTCGGCTCGGGCATGGAAGAAACCTACCAGCTCACCAGCGCCCTCAAACACCTCCACCACGGCAAGCACGTCGCGCTCGTCACCGACGCCCGCTTCAGCGGCGTTTCCACCGGCGCCTGCATCGGTCATGTCGGCCCCGAAGCCCTCGCCGGCGGCCCGATTGGCAAAATCCGCGACGGCGACCTGATCCAGATCATCATCGACCGCAACAGCCTACACGGCACGATCGACATGGTCGGGGAAAACGGCAAGCCCGTCGGCGTCGCAGCAGGCACACAAATCCTAGCCAATCGCCCGCCGCGCCAAGATCTCCACGCCGACGATCGCCTCCCCAACGACACCCGCCTCTGGGCCGCCCTCCAAGCCGCCAGCGGCGGCACCTGGGGCGGCTGCGTCTACGATGTCGATGCGATCGTGAAACGCTTGAACGACAAGCTCTGAGGAGACGATCATGACCGCCACCGTTCTCGACCAGTTCAACCTCACCGGCCGCCGCGCCCTCATCACCGGTGCCGGCAAAGGCCTCGGCAAAGTCATCGCCGGCGCCCTCGCCCAGGCCGGCGCCGACGTCGCCATCTCCGCGCGCACCCTCGCCGATTGCCAAGCCGTCGCATCCCACATCATCAGCGCAACGGATCGTAAGGCCGTCCCCATCGCTGCCGACGTGACCAAATCCGATGACGTAGACCGCATGATTGTCGAAGCCGAACGCGCAATCGGTCCCATCGACATCCTCATCAACAACGCCGGCGTCAACATCCGCGGCCCCGCACACGAGCTGACCGAAGCCGACTGGGACACCGTCATCGACGTCAACCTCAAAGGCCCCTTCCTCGTCTCGCGCCAGCTTGGCCCGGCGATGGCCAAACGCGGCTGGGGACGCATCATCAATCTCGGTTCGATCATGTCCGTCGTCGCCCTCCCCGGTCGCGCTGCCTACGCAGCCGCCAAGGCCGGCGTCCTCAACCTTACGCGCGTCCTCGCGCTCGAATACGCTGGCAAAGGCGTCACCGTCAACGCCCTCTGCCCCGGCCCCTTCGCCACCGACATGAACACCCCGCTCCTTAACGACCCCGAGAAATACAAAGCCTTCATCCAGCGCATCCCCATGGGCCGCTGGGGCGAACTAGGCGAGATCGCCGGCCCCGCCCTCTTCCTCGCCTCAGATGCGTCAAGCTTCGTCACCGGCAGCGCCCTCTTCGTCGACGGTGGTTGGACGGCACAATAGAAGACGTTTTTAACCACTGAGTCACGGAGAAACACGGAGGAACTCACTCGTCTTCTTCTCTCCGTGACCTCTGTGTACTCTGTGGTGAAATTCTTTTGATCGGGAGAAACGATGGGAATGGATCTCAAAGGCGAAGTAGCATTGGTCACCGGTTCGGCCCGCGGCCTCGGCCGCGCGATGGCGCAGCGACTGGCGGAACTCGGCGCGGCCGTCGCCATCCATGACATCACCCCCGACGCCTGCGCCGAATTCGGCGAGGCCAAGGACATCAACGACGTCGCCGCCCGGATCGCCGCCAACACCGGCGCCAAAACCGTGTCAATCTGCGGCAACATCGCCGATGAAGCCCAGGTCGCCGCCATGGTCGAGAAGGTCGAGGCCACCCTCGGCCCGATCTCGGTCCTCGTCAACAACGCCGGCGGCGACATCGCCCTCCGCGGCGGCAAGCCCAAGCCCAACAGCGGCCTGGGCGTCCCCATGGAAGACGCCCGCGCCATCTTCGAACGCAACATCATCGGCACCATGATTGTCTGCCGCGCCGTCTGCCCCGGCATGGCCAAACGCGCCCGCGGCAGCGTCGTGAACATCGCCTCGGGCGCAGCACACTTTGGCGTCGACGACGGCGTCGCCTACGCAGTCGCCAAGGCCGGCATCGTCGAATGGACCCAGTGCCTCGCGGTGGAGTTGCGGCAAGCTGGCGTCCGCGTCAACGCCGTCAGCCCCGGCCCCACCAAAACCGCCCGCTTCCTCCTCACGCGAACGATTGACCCCAAACAAGCCGACGAATCCGTCCCCCTCGACCGCTACGGCACCCCCGAAGAAGTCGCCGACGTCGTCGCCTTCCTAGCCTCCCCCGCCGCCCGGTTTGTCTCGGGCCAAACCCTGCTGGTCGATGGAGCGCGGTTCACGCGGTTATATTTGTAATATGACCTAGGTAGCGCTGAATCTTTCGTCGCCCAGCCTTCAGCTCTTCAGCGCCGCAGCCTTGCGACGCGCGCCAGACGGACGCGACCGCTTATTGGGACGAATCGAACTGGGTATGACGAGTTCGATGTGAATGTCGCGTTCCTCGAGAAGCAACTCTGCCGCGTCGCGGACATTGGTAATCAACTCATCGAACGTCTTGGCTTGGGTGATGACCCCCGGTTCCTCAAGCCCTTGGGCCACGAGCCAGCCATCATCGTGCTCAACCTTGACGTGCAATACCCTCATGCGAGATCCTTCTTCACGGTTTCCCAATCAAGTCCGAGTTGCTTTACGATCCCTTTCACCGTGCCGCGCGCCAACTCCGAGTGCCGCGGAATGCTGGATCGCTTGCCGTCATCAGACCGCACGAGCGTATGACGACCGCCCTCGCCCATCACGACCACGCCTCGGCGTCCCAATGCCGATAGCACCTTCCTTCTATTGTAGCTCATAATTCTGTCCTGTCGTGGGATTTGGTCGTTAAAGCTTAGACGTCGCCGGCAATGCACGCTAACACGTTTTATATTCAGATTGTAAGCTTGGCAGCCGATTACGGAATCCGAGTTAGAACGAGCCTCCCCGCCCGAAGCGTTTGCCGCAACTCAAGATATACTCCCTGCCATGAAGCTCCTCCGAACCGCCGATCGCTGGTTGATCCAGCAGCACGAGACGCTCTTCCAACTTGCCGATTTCAACCTCGACGCCTGGCTTGCCGACGAGAACCCGCCCGCCGCACTGTCGCACCTGCTCCGCAGCCTCCCCCCGTCGCCGCAGCTCACGGCGCCCGTCTTGCCGGCGCTTCCGCTGGCCTCGCAGGAAGTCTGGGCGGCGGGCGTCACCTACCAGCGCTCGCGCGTGGCGCGGATGGAGGAATCTGTGATCTCCAAGAGCGCCTACGACCTGGTGTACGACGCGCCGCGACCGGAGATCTTTTTCAAGGCCGATCCGCGCCGCTGCCGCGGCACCGGCCAGACGCTGCTGCTGCGGGATGATTCGAAATGGATGGTGCCCGAGCCGGAGTTGGCACTGGTGGTGTCCGCCCGCGGCCAGATCGTCGGCTACACGATCGGCAACGACATGTCCTGCCGCGACATTGAAGGCGAGAATCTCCTCTACCTCCCGCAGGCCAAGACCTGGGACGGCTGCTGCGCCATCGGCCCCGCCATTCTCCTCGCCGAGCCTTCGCAGGACATTCGCTCCGCCGCCATCCGCTGCACGATCCTGCGCGTCGGCAAGCCCGTGTTCACCGGCGAAACCAAGGTCTCGCAGATCAAGCGGCCGTTCGAAGAACTCGTCGGTTACCTCTTTCGAAACCAGACCTTCCCCAATGGCGTCTTCCTGCTGACCGGCACCGGCATCGTCCCGCCCAACGAGTTTTCGCTCGCGCCCGGCGATGTCGTACGGATCGATATCGACGGCATCGGCACGCTGGAGAATCCGGTCGGCTGATCCCCACAATCGCGCCGGCCGCGCGTAGATGAGATACCAGGAGGTCTCATGAGGCGGTGGTCGGTTCTTGCGGTTGCGGCATTGCTGCTCTGGACGATGCGGGCGGTCGCGGCGGAAAAGCCGATCGCCTTTTCGGTTCATTCCGCCAAGAGCGGCAACTGGTCCGAGGCTTCGACCTGGCGCGAAGGTCGCACGCCGGCCGCGGGCGAAAACGTGCAGATCGCGCCGGGCACGACGGTTACCTATGACGTCGCCAACGGTCCCGACCTCCGCGCCGTGCACGTCGCCGGTACGCTCCGCTTCAGCCGCGAAAAATCCACCGTCCTCAGCGCAGGCCTGATCAAGATTACCCCCGGCGAGGCGTGCAGCGAAGACGGCTTCGTCTGCGACGCCCATGTCGCCCCGCCCGTCGCCCCCGCGGCAGGAGCGAGCCAGGGCGATCGCCCGGCGCTGGAGATCGGGACCGCGGATCAGCCCATTCCCGCAGGCATCAAGGCCACCATCCGCCTCGTCTACTTCGACGGCATGGACAAGGAAACCCTCCCCGCCATCATGAGCTGCGGCGGCCGCTGGGACGTCCACGGCGCACCGATGAACCGCACCTGGGTCAAGCTCGGAGCCGACGCGAAAAAGGGCGAGACCGCCATCACCCTCGCAGAACCCGTCACCGGTTGGAACGTCGGCGATCGCGTTATCGTGACCAGCTCGAGCGAGGTCTACGGCTACTCCGACACCTTCCGCTCCAAGCCCGGCAAACCGGCGAAGACCAATACCGAAGAGCGCCTGATCACTGCGATCGATGGAGTCACAATACAACTGGACAAGCCGCTTGCGGTTGCGCACCTCGGCCACGGCGATTATCGCGCCGAAATCGCCAACCTCTCCCGCAACGTCGTCGTCGAATCCGCCGACCCCGCCGGTGTCCGCGGCCACACGATGTACCACGCCGGCAGCACCGGCGGCATCTCCTATGCCGAGTTCCGCCACCTCGGCAAGGAAGGCGTCCTGGGCAAGTACGCGATCCACTTCCACCTCGTCCGCGATGGCATGCGCGGCAGCGGCGTGATCGGCGCGAGCGTCTGGGACAGCCAAAACCGCTGGGTCACCATTCACGGCACCGATTACCTGCTCGTGCGCGACTGCGTCGGCTACCAAAGCGTTGGCCACGGCTTCTTCCTCGAAGACGGCACCGAGCAGTACAACATCTTCGACCGCAACCTGGCCGTGCAGGCGTATCGCGGCAAGCGCCTCAAGGGCCAGGTGCTGGGGTTCGACAACAACGAGGGCGCGGGCTTCTGGTGGGCCAACGGGCGCAACACGCTGGTGCGCAACGTCTCCTGCGAAAACGACCGCTACGGTTTCAAGTTCGAGTTGCGCGGCAAGATGGAATCGCGCCTGCGCATGCCCGATGGCGAGCTCCGCACGGTCGATACCCGCACGCTCCCGTTCATCCGCTTTGAAGAAAACGAAGCCCACTGCGACGGCCTCTACGCCATGAACTTCGGCGACGAATCCAACGCCAACCCCAGCGTCCGCGGCGACGTCTCGCACCCTTTCATCGCGCGGAACCTCAAGGTCTGGGAATCGCATTACGTCCTGCGCCCCAACCTGCAGTTTTTCCTGCTCGACGGGCTGGACGTCTGGAACGCCGTCTACGGCATTTACAATCCCGACTACGACGCTCACGTCTATCGCAATATCCACTTCGATCACGTCGTCTCCGAACCCATCAACCGCGGCCTCGACGACACCGACGAGCAGCGCGGCAGCTTCACCTACGAGAACGTCACGATCGAAAACTGCCGCACCGGCCGCGATCCAATTATCCAGATGTCGATCACCTCGCCGCGGGTTGGGCAATCCGGGCATTTCAAGAACCTCGTGCTCCGCAACTGCAAGTCGAACGCGAACGTCGTAGACCTCGGCGGCGGCCCGCGCAACACCCGCATCGCCAACGGTGTCGCCTACTACTTCCACGGCTACCCGACGCCCGCCGACGTAACCAAGATCGTCAGCCCGAAAAATCCAGAGATGATGAAGGACGCCGAGTACCAGCCGATCAAGGACTTCACCGGCAAAGACGCACGCGGCGCAGTCGTCACCGGCGTCCCATTCCCCACGCTGCTTACGCCGATCGACGACCTGCCGCCAGCCACGACGATCCGCTCGGTGCAAAAGGTCAACGACAAGCTGATCGTGATCGGCCTGAGCCAGGACAACGGCGACGTCGCCAGCGTCACCGTCAACCGCGTCCCCGCCACGATCCTCTCCAGCTCCACCGGCCTGACCGAATGGCGCGCCCAGCTCGACGCGCCCGCGGACGGCATCCTCACAGCCTCCGCCATCGACCGCGCCGGCAACGTCGAAAAGAACGTTCACCGCCTCAGCGGGTCGTGGTAAGACTCGCACAGGAGCGAGTGCGCCATGATCCGAAAACTCAAATCCGGCGAATACCGGCTTTACTCCCGCAAGACCCATCCCAAGACGAAGAAGCGCCGCAATCTTGGCACGTTCAAGACGCGGGCAGCCGCGCAGAAGCACGAGCGCGAGGTGCAATACTTCAAGCGACACTAAGCGCAGCACGCGGGCCCAGGGGATGAAGCGCTGCGGTGGACGCAACCCACGAATGAACGAAACCCCCTCGCGATATAGCACCTCAGTCGCTTGCGGTTTCGCGGATCAACACCCCGATTCCGCTACTCACCCCGACCGGATTTCCCTCGAGGAAAACATAAATCTCGATTGACAATTGTTAGGTATAAGTTAATATAGCATCAGGTGCCGCACCAGCACCCGCGATCATCACCGCACCGGGGGGACCGGTCCCGATGATCGCCAACCAAACCGTCCCCCCCACAGTTTGAGAAAAGGGAGGACGCCATGCCCGCCGCAACAGTCGCATCCGCAACTGCCACCACCGTCTCGGAAAAAAATCTCACCGCCAACCGCCAGAACGCCCGGAAATCCACCGGCCCCCGCACCCCCGCCGGCAAACGCACCGCCGCCCAAAACGCCCTCCGCCACGGCGGGTTCGCCGCCGACACCCTCCTCCCCGACGAAGATCACACCGCCTTCGTCCACTTCCGCCACGCCTTCATCCAATCCCTCAACCCCCAAAACATGCCCCAACTCTTCCTTGCCGACCGCGCCGTCAGCCTCGCCTGGCGGCTCCAGCGCCTCCAGCAGGCCGACTCCGTCCTCTACCAGTTCGCCCGGGACGACTACCACCGGCGCTTCCTCCGGATCCGCCAGGACTACCGCGCCCGCGCCGCCCACAACCCCGACGAGATCAACACCATCCACCCCGAGCTCCGACCCCTCTTCGAAAGCGATGACGACGACCCGGCCGCCTCCGCCGCACCCGCCCCCATCCTCCTCGCCCTCAGCTTCGAGCGCACCGCCACCCCAGCAGGCGCCCCCCGCGCCAACGGACCCACCCCGCCGGGCGCCCCCGACAGCCCCTTCGATCGCCTCGCCCGCGCCGAACAACGCCTCCACGCCATGTACCACCGCACCCTCAGGGAACTCACCGCCCTCCAAACCCGCCGAGAAAAACGATCCCAAAACCCCGACCACCACCCCA
>JAQGHM010000377.1 GCA_028291615.1 Phycisphaerales bacterium
AAACGTCCGCCCCGATATCCCCAGGCCGAGTCAGCCCCACCTGCGCATTCAGATTCGCCCCATCCATGTAAACCTGTCCGCCATGCTTATGAACTATCGCACAAATTTCCTTGATCGAAGCCTCAAACACCCCGTGCGTCGAAGGATAAGTCACCATCAAACACGACAGCTTCGCCTCGTGCTCCTTGGCCTTGGCCTTCAAGTCCTCGACATCGATATTCCCCTGATCGTCGCACGCAACGGCCACCGTATGCAGCCCCGCGATGATCGCGCTCGCGGGGTTCGTTCCATGCGCGCTGGTCGGGATCAAACAGACACTCCGATCCCCCTCCCCCCGCGAATGATGAAAGGCGCGAATCGCCAGCAATCCCGCATATTCCCCCTGCGACCCCGCATTGGGCTGCAACGAAATCGCCGCAAATCCGGTAATCTCTGCCAGCCACTTCTCCAGATCCTTGAACAGCTTCTGATACCCCTTGGTCTGATCCGCCGGCGCATAAGGATGCAGCCCGCCAAACTCAGGCCAGGTCACCGGCAGCATCTCGCTGGTCGCATTCAACTTCATCGTGCAAGACCCCAGCGGGATCATCGAATGCGCCAGCGAAAGATCGCGCGACTGAAGCTTGAAGATATAGCGAAGCATCTCCGTTTCGGAGTGATGGGTATTGAAGACGGGATGGGTGAGGTACTGCGAAGTACGATCGCCAGCAGGGGGCTCATAAACAGACTCAATAGTCGTCCGCGAAATCTCATCGAAGCTGAACGGCGCTGCCCCACCGTTGTTGAACGCTCGGAGAATATTCATTACGTCCGCCGGCGTCGTACTTTCATCAAGTGATACCCCAATAGAGTTGTCCTCATACCGACGCAGGTTCATTCCTGCTTTTGCAGCAGCGGAATGGACACTGTCCGTAGCATCAACAGCTACTCGTACGGTGTCAAAGAACGGATACGCACTCACCGTCTTGCCTAAGCGATCCAGACCAATCGAGAGGATGACCGTCAAATAATGCACCCGCTGTGCAATCCGCCGTAGCCCCTCCGGCCCATGATAAACCGCATACATCCCCGCCATGATCGCCAGCAGCACCTGCGCCGTGCAGATGTTACTCGTCGCCTTCTCCCGCCGGATGTGCTGCTCCCGCGTCTGCAGCGTCAGCCGCAGCGCCGGATGCCCCGCCGCATCCTTCGACACCCCAATGATCCGCCCCGGCATCTTCCGCGCGTACTCCGTCTTGGTCGCCATGTACGCCGCGTGCGGCCCCCCAAACCCCATCGGCACCCCAAACCGCTGCGTGCTCCCCACCGCAATATCCGCCCCCAACTCCCCCGGCGGCTTGATCAGCGTCAGCGCCAAAATATCCGCCGCCATCACCACCAACGCCCCCGCCTCGTGCGCCCCCTTGATCACGTCAGAATAATCAACAATCCGTCCGTCGGTAGTCGGATACTGCAGCAACACGCCAACAAGCTTCGCGCCCTGGCGCGGCTTGGTCACTTCAGTGACCGAGTCTTCCGCCTTCCCCACCACCAACTCAATCCCCATCGACTTCGCCCGAGTCCGGCAAACCGCAATCGTTTGCGGATGACAATCGTCGGCGACAAAGAAAACCGCCCGCGTCTCCTCATCCCGATCCAGCACGATCGCCCGGCACATGCTCATCGCTTCCGCCGCCGCCGTCGCCTCGTCCAGCAAACTAGCATTCGCCAGCGGCAACGCCGTCAGATCGCTCACCATCGTCTGAAAGTTAAGCAGCGCCTCCAGCCGCCCCTGCGATATCTCCGCCTGGTAAGGCGTGTACTGCGTATACCACCCCGGATTCTCCAAAATGTTCCGCTGAATCACCGGCGGCGTAATCGTCCCGTAGTACCCCTGCCCGATGAACGACCGAAGCACCTTGTTCTTCTTAGCGATCCCCGCCAGTTCCAAAAGCAGCTCATGCTCCCCCCGCTCCGGCCCCAGCTTCAATTCCCGCTTCAACCGAATCGCAGTCGGCACCGTCGCATCGATCAACTCCTCAAGCGACGAATACCCCAGCAGCCTCAGCATCTCCATCTGCTCCGCTTCATTCGGCCCGATGTGCCGATGCACGAAGGTGTCAGAAGGAGCCAGCAGCGAGTTGGCGGTCGCCGGCGCGGAATCCTGGGTCGGCAGGGGGGTGGTAGTCATGGTGTCGTTCATGTTCTGCAAGATTTTAGGCCCGGTATGAAAACGTCAAACCCACGGAGGATCGGCTCCGTGGGTTAAACCGCAGATACTGTACGAATCATCGCCAAAAAAGAAACCGCCAGCCTCCGCGTCAACGAAGGCCGGCGTTTGATTGGGAAACCGAGGCGAGGCCGCAAAACGCGACGTCTCCTCGTTTTAGGGACGAGACCAGGCTCTGAACCCAGCCGCGCCGCTGAAACAGCTCATTTACTTGGCGGCATCCTGCATCTTTTCACCGCCTCGTTCCACGTCCTTACCAGCGCCGTGCATGGTATTGCAGGCCGGAACCAGCACGAGAACCGACAGCACAAACGCCACTTTCGCCAGACTCTTGAAGAGCTTCATATGCTTCTCCTAATAGAGGTTTAGATCCAAACCGTCGTCAGGTCAGTGCTCTGACCAGCGACGTGTCAGCATTAACAAAATGCGTGCCGAACCCCATTTCCCCGCACTTAATGAGAGCTAATACACAGTAGCTGCGACAGCCTGACGTGGCAAGACAGAATTAACCGGACAGAACAACAAACCCATTTACTCGTGTCCCGTCTTCTTCAAGTAATCCGGCGCCGAAAGCAATCGATCAACGTCAGCCGGGCTTGAAAGCTTCACCTTCACCATCCACCCCCCGTTGAACGGGTCGCGATTGACCAATCCAGGATCGTTATTCAATCCATCGTTTATCGCCACCACTTCCCCGCTCACCCCGCTATACAGGTCGCTCGTCGCCTTCACCGATTCGATCTCCCCAAACGGCTTGTTCGCCGACACCTTCGCCCCCACCTTCGGCAGCGACACGTAGGTGATGTCGGTCAACTCATCCGCCGCGATCTGCGTGATGCCGATCGTCGCGGTATCCCCCTCGACCTTGTGCCATTCGTGCGTCTCGAGATATTTCCGATCCGTCGGTGCGCTCATGTTCCGTCCCGTATCACGGGCGTCTCGCCCGTGCCAAGTGTCTGGTGTTACTGCCCACGCTTATAAAACGGCATCTTCACAATCTTGGCCGCGTTAAGCGTCCCCTTCAAGTCCGCCGCCAACTCCGTCCCCTCCACCGCCAGGTTCGCATCCACGTATCCCATCGCGATCGACTTCCCAAGCGTCGGGCTCAGCGTCCCGCTAGTCACCTCGCCTACCACCGCCCCATCTTTCACAATGGGCGACCCCTGCCGCGCGATGCGCTTCCCTTCCAGTTCCAACCCCACCAGCTTTCGCTTCGGTCCCGCCGCGGCGACCTCGCGCAACCGCTCGACACCCACGAAGTCCTTTGTCAGATCCACCGCCCAGCCCAGCCCCGCTGAGATCGGGTCGATCGTCTCCAGCAGTTCATGCCCGTACAGCGGCATCCCCGCCTCCAGCCGCAACGTATCCCGAGCCCCCAACCCCGCCGGCTTGAGTGTCGCATCCGGCTTGTCCATCTTCCCCGCCAGCATCTTCATCGCCATCGGAGCCACCTTCGACGACAGGATGATTTCCACGCCATCTTCGCCGGTATAACCCGACCGAAACACCGTGAACTTGATCAACCCCATGATGCTCCCCTGCTCGAAGTGGTATCGCTTCATCCCTTTCAGGTCCACCGGCAAGTGCTCGCCAAGACGCTCGATCACCTTCGGCCCCTGCACCGCGACCATGGCCGTCGATTCGGTGTTGTCAGCCATGTCAAAGTCCAGCCCCGTGTTATGGCGGACGTCGTGAAAATACTTCAGCAGCTTCTCCCGATTCGACGCATTGCACACCATCAGCCAATGCTTCGAATCGCGCGACACGATCACGTCATCCAGCGTCCCCCCCGCCTCGTTGCAAACCAGCGAATATCGCGACACCCCCACCTTCTGATCCGCAAAATTCCGCGTGCAAACCTTATTCAAAAACGCAGCCGCGTCCTTGCCCGTAAAGTGCACCCGTCCCATATGGGAAACGTCGAAGATCGATCCGCTCTTGCGCGTCTGCTCGTGCTCGTCCAAAATCGAGCGGTAAATAATCGGCATCTCCCACCCAGCGAACTCCACCATTCGAGCGCCCGCCTTGAGGTGAAAATCGTAGAATGGGGTGCGTTTGAGCATTACTGGGGGAAGTTAAGCGCGCGGGGGGGCAATGTCAAAACGGGACCGTAACATCTCATCTGTAAATTGACAAAGCCACCGTTCGCTCGGATCAACGAGGTTGTTGAAAGACCCTTGACCCGAGGAGACGAACGATGGCTATCGAGAGTATGGACGTGATCGTCGGT
>JAQGHM010000386.1 GCA_028291615.1 Phycisphaerales bacterium
CACCGCAGCATTAACGCGCGTCGGCGGTCGGGTTATTGGACGGCCAAAGCGGCTTATCCAGCAACCGCTTGGGGATGATCAGGATAGGCTTGGGCTCGGCTACCACCGGCCGCACCATCGGGCGATAGGGGCGGATCTCAATCGTGCCGGCGCCGGATGTCGCCTGCACTGGCACGACCCACGTCCCGTCTTCCTGCACCCGCGCGACGCGGGCGACGTCGGCCTTGCGGAAGTACGTCGCGGCGTTGCTGTACGCTTCGTTGCGCGCGTCGTTGGCGGTGAAGCCGAAGATGCGCGCGTTCCAGTACGGGATCATGTCGGTATAGACGCGCGTCTGCTCGGTGACCACCTCGCGGTGCGTGTCGATGTTGCCGCTGTGAAAGGCGTAACCCTGGGTGCGGCCGTAGCCGGACACGTGGCTGAGGTAATTGGCGTCGTAGTGGACCTGCGGGTTCGACCCGCCGTAGTAGTACGCCCGCCCGCCACTGAAATACTGATACTGAACCGGCTCGTAGAAGACCTGTGCGGACGCGGAGGATGCGCTTGCGAGCAACAGCGCGCAAAGAGATGCAGCAGCGACTTTGAACATGACGTGGACTCCAAAAATGTCCGGCTCTCCCTCGCGAGCGAATGTAGCACCGGCGAGCGTCGGACCTCTACTGCAAAGTCGCGAGTTTCTCGGCAAGCTGGGCGGCGGAGAGGCCGGATATCCGGAACTGCTTACGCGGATTCGCAGGCGCAGAGGCCAGTTGCACCTGCGCGGCCTTAAGCCCGAGAAACTGGGCAAGAATTCTCGTCACGGCAGCGTTGGCCTTCCCAGCCTCCGGCGGAGCGGAGGTTTGAAATGAATGCTTCGCCGCCGCCGCACGAGTAGCGCCGCAGCGCCCAGACCCAAAACGCCAAGCGCCGCAGGCTCGGGGACCTCGGAGACCAGCAGGTTATCGAAGCCGGCGACGCGCGAGCCGACTAGGTTGATGTAGTTGTTGCCACCGTCGGAAAAACCGCCGACTTTGGTGAAGCTGTCGAAGAGTTGGCCGTCGGCGTAGACGTCGATGGTGGCAAGCGTGGGACCGGAGAGGATGAAGTCAAAGTGGTGGAGTTGATTGGTGACGTTGTTGACGCCATCGTCGGCATACCAGCGTGCGCCGGGCCCCGCGGTGCCGCTGCCGGTGATGTCGCTGCCGCCGTCGAAGACCTGAATCCCGCCGTTGCCGCGGAAGAGGATGCCAAAGTGCGGGGCGCCGTCGTTGATGAAGGCGGTCTGGTGGGCCTGTGAGAGGCCAAGCGAGATCCCGCCCCAGTCGCTGGGGTCAATGGGGGCAAGGTTGGGGGCCATGTCGAAGCTGACGATGATCCTGCTGTTGGGGATGATGCCGGCGTCGGTGCCGTTGAAGTTGTGGTTGGGCGACGCAGCGCCGCCGAAGGCGGTCAGGAGGTAATTGCCACGATCGACCGGACCGGTGGGCCCGTTGCCGACCTGCACATTGCCGGAGTTGGAGTAGGTGACGTTACCGCCGCTTGCGATGGGGGTCGTCCCCCCCTGCCGGGCGGGAAGGTTTGAATTAAGCAATGCATTACCGCCCGGGTCGCCGTTGGCAGTGCCGATGTAGAAGTTGTCGCTGAGCAGCGCGTTGTATCCAACGAGCCGATTGCTCAGGGCGTAATTGTGGAAGGTATTCCCCGGGTTTTGCGGGGTGATGGTGAAAGTCTGAGTGTTGGCCGTGGCAACGAAGCTGTAGCTGAGGCGATTGCCGTTGCCATTGCCCGCCTTGTTCTGATCGTAGCCGAGGAGCACGCCTCCATCACTGGTCGCGATGTCTACAACCCGATCACCGACCGGGCCGAAGCCGACGTTGTAGAACGTGGTCACGTACGATTGCCCGACGATGAGGTTATTGAGCGTGGTGACCTGCGGATTGCCGTTGTAGACGAAGTCCTTCGCCAGGCCGTTGCTATTGCCGACGAGATTGTTGGCGTTACCGTGAAATGGCTGGTTGGTGCCGGTGATGGAATAGGTGTTGGTCGCGGGGGCGACGGCGCCGCTGCCAGTGCCGGTGAAGACCGCGCCGTTGATCGACAGGTTATCGTCGGTCAAGAAGTTGAGGGCATGGGTATAGGCGGCGCCGGCGTTGATGTTCGAATCGGAATCGCCGGTGTAATTGGTATCCGAAAACAGACCGGCGGCGCGGGTGGTGCCAGCGATCGTGCACAGGCCCAGGGCCGCGGCGACTGAGACCAGGCGCAAACGTCTAGCACGGCGGGTCAAATGAAGCATTATTTCTCTCCCGGAACGAAGTGAAATAGCTGTACCCTCACGGAGATGTCACTGCGAATATTACATCGGGCGAGGCCGCCTTACCATACTTAATTTCCTCACAAGAGAGATCTACACAATGACTGGGTTCGATATGAGAAAGACAGTGGCGAGCCGCAAGCTCGCCACTGTCAATATGTATTTCATAATCTCAGTTTTTAGTTACTTCTTCCCCTCGTATCCAGCAGCGGGTTTGCCGTCGTCGGTCAGGTGGCCGGTCGTCCAGAGCAGGCCGCGGGCGACCAGGTCGAGATAGCGCGGGTCGGCGACGGTGGCGTTGTTGTGGCCCAGCGTTGTCGAGAAGACCTTGGTCTTGCCGTTGTAGGTGTTGGTCCAGACGACGATCGTCTCGTCCACCTTCTCCTTGCCGTCCTTGCCCTTGTCCACCTGCTTGCCGCGGGCCAGCGCCATGGCGGTATCCTGGAGCTTGAACTTGCCGGCGGCGTTGTTGTAGAGCTCTTCGTTGATGGTGATCCAGTTATCCATCCCTTTGGTGATCGGGCTTTCCTTGTCGAGGAAGGTGAGCTCGATCGGTAGTTGCTTTCCGTGGCCGGTGCTGACCAGGCCAGTAAATTCGAACCAAGGCGTGGCCTTGGGGAAGCCCGCGCTGCGGTAGCAGTGCATGCCGCAGTGGAGCACGACGCCGGGCAGCCCATCCTTGTGCGGCTTGAGGACGTTGGCGATGGCCGCTTCATCTTTCACGTCTGCGGTGCACTCATCGTGAATGACGACGTCGAAGTCCTTGGCCCAATCCGTTTTCTCGTAGACCGGATTGAGATGCTTGGTGCCCTTGTCGGGATCGTAGGCGATCGTCACCTCAACGTTCGCGCGCTCCGCCAGGCCTTTGGCCAGGATGTCCTTCTGCGTGGCATATTCGTGACAGCAACCGCCGCAGACCAGCAGGACGCGGATCGGCTTGGCGGCCGGTTTGTCCTGGGCTTGTGAAACGGTGGTGAAGATCAGGGCGACGGCGATAGCGCCCACGACGGCGGTCCAGTTCCTGCGCATGAGATTCCTTTCGGGTGGTGTGAGTCTCCAGTAGCTTACCCGGAACGGCCGGTGCCGTTGCCACGCGCGGCGGACATCGGTAGGGTAATGCCTGACCAGCGGGGTTCGCGTCGATCTCCGCCCATTCTCAAAGGTGCGAGGTTCATCATGACGAACACGATCGGACGAAACGGCGGGCGCGGGCGCGGCTTCACGATGGTTGACCTGCTGGCGGTGCTCTTCATCGTCTGCATGCTCAGCGGGATGGTCTTCTCGGCGGGCGGCCTGATGCGGGGGCGGGAGACGGCCAACCGCATCAAGTGCGGGTCCAACCTGCGGATGATTGGGCAGGCGTGCATGCTGTATGCCAACGAGAACAAGGGGAACTACCCGCGCACACTTTACAAGTACACCGAAGCTGTCACGCAATACAGCGGCGTTGATGCCAAAGATCCGTTCGCCAAGGAGGGCGCGCCCACGATCAACGACGTCACCTCGCCCTTTTTCCTCTTGATCCGGACGCAGGACATCACGCCCGGGTGCTTTGTCTGCCCGTCCACCGACGCCCAGCCCGCCAAGTGGGAAGGCGCCAAGTCCGCCCAGGATTACAGCAACTTCAAGAACGAGGAGACGCTCAGCTACTCCTACGCCAACGCCTACCCCAATGCCAAGGCGATCAACGCGGGATATAAGCTGAACGCGACGGCCTCCGCCGAGTTTGCCATCGCCGCCGACATGAACCCCGGCACCTTCGGCGAATCGGACGTCACGCCCGCCAAAGGTCCAAAGGATGAGACGGCCGCGCAGGACGCGATGCGCAAGGCCAACAGCCTGAACCATCGCGGCGACGGGCAGAACGTCCTGTACGGCGACGGTCACGTCGAGTTCCAGCAGAACCCGTTCTGCGGCGTCAAGCGCGACAACATCTACACCGTCTCGGGGAGCGAGGACGGCTCGAAGACCACCAGCGAGAAGATCGCGGCGTCGCCGGCGTGGGCGGGCGATTCGGTCCTGCTCCCCGCCGCCACCGCCAACCCGCACAAGAAGACGGCGGATGAGGAGAACCTTGCGGCCGCGAAAGAGTTCCGCGAGCAACTGCCGAGAATGAAGGCGATGATCGCGCAGGAAGAGGCGAAGAACGGGGAGACGCCGCGCGTGAAGGAGATCAAGCAGCGCGTGGCCGAGGCGGAGAAGGAAGCTGCGGAAGTGGAGGCTAAGGCGGCGAAGTCGGGGAAGTAAGCCGGCGCGCCGGGGGAAGGAATGTGGCAGAGGGGAGAGTTGGGTTCGATTTGCACGGGCGCGCGCGAGCGCGGTGGTAAGATGGGCGGGTAAAAATTCGCGTTTTGTGGAAACCGTGCATTCCCGTGCAGATTCATGCATTGGGCGGGTGGGGAAAAATGTTGTGTGAACTCTGCTTTGCCGGAGGGAGCTGATGTAAGGTGTTATGTGGTAATGAATCGAGGCGGGAAATTGTGTCGGACTGCAGAGGGGAAAGTGAGGTTTTTTCGCGGGTTTTTGAAGAGTTTTCGCGTGATTGGGGAGGAGAAACGAAGGGGAATCCGGGGTTGTCTGGCTTGCCGGATTATGCGCTCGCTCAGCGCGGGGAAGTGGGTTCGTTTCGCGCCGGCGCGCGTGGGGGTGTTGCGTCCGGTCGCATTGGCGGATGAGAGGCGGATTGGTCGCGGCTAGAGTGAAGGCGGTGGCGGCTAGACGGTGGGTGCGGACGGACATTACGGGCCTCCCTTTTTTATGGCCGCGGGTGCGGGCTTAGCTGGTTGGATATCCTAACTGATGACGAACTCAGCGGCAAGGGAAAGTAACCGTTCAGTCCCCGATCGATCACACCAGCGCCGGTAGTGGTTGGCCCGAGCGGTGGGCGGTCAGGGTCTGGCAGAGGAACTCCAGCACCTTGCGGCGCTGCAGGCGCAGCGTCTGCACGACGC